>CABKMD010000032.1 GCA_902373435.1 uncultured Actinomyces sp. | reverse complement strand
GCGTGGCCCCCTCGACGAGGCCGGGGCGGGTCGCAGGTACGCGCGCGGACAAGGGGTGAGAAAGAGCGGCGGGAAAGCCGACAGTGTCGCAGTCCATGATGGTTACAGTCTAGCCGCCCAGACCGTCTCTCCCAGCGCGCACTTCCACACACCGTGAGGCATGTGCCAACAATCATTCTTTAACGGACCAAAGGCCCTTGAAGTACACGCCAAAGGCGTACCAGGTTTCGTGAAGACAATCACGCGGCGGTAGAATTGCGAAGGTATGCCGCACAGGATTTTGCCCATGCGCGCGGCGCGACACTTACGGAGGAATACGTGCCCACTCCCACCGCTTCCCAGCCCGATCCGCAGTGGTACATCGCGAAGATGCGAGACCTCTACGAGCGCGATCCACAGCTCCTGGATCCCTCCTGGCGCGCCTATTTCTCCACCGAGTCCGCTCCCCCACAGCTGCGCGCCAAGCGTCCCGACATCCCCGAGGGCACCCCATCAACGCCGGAGCCAGCACCGGCCTCGTCGGTTCATACCGCACCCCCAGTTGACCCCGTCGCCCCCATCTCGGTCACCCCGCCGACCCTCGACATCGAAGAAAACGGGCCCGAGGCGGCCTCCACCGAGCACGCTCCCGTCGTCTCCGTGACGCGTTCCGACCTGCCGCCCGCCCCACCCGCCGCCGTCGCCGAAGCCACCAGCCCCTACACGCGCCAACAGCACGGACGCGCGGCCTTCACACTCTTCCAGGGCGCCCCCTCGCACGACGAGCTCCACATCCTCAAGTCCGCGGCGCGCGCGACCGCCAAGCACATGGAGGCGTCACTCTCCATCCCAACGGCCACCTCCCAGCGGCAGATCCCCGCCAAGCTCCTCATCGAAAACCGCGCCCTCATCAACGCGCATCTGGCGCGCACCGTCGGCGGCAAGGTCTCTTTCACGCACCTCATCGGCTACGCCCTCGTGGAGGCGCTGTGCGAGATGCCCGACCTCAACGTGCGCTACACGATCGAGGGCGGCAAGCCGGCCGTGGAGCAACTCGCGCACATCGGCTTCGGCCTGGCCATCGACGTGGCCGACGCGCAGGGCAACCACTCCCTGAAGGTTCCCGTCATCCACGACGCCGACACACTGACCTTCGCCGAGTTCGTCGACGCCTACCAGGACCTCGTCGCGCGTGCCCGCACAGCGACGCTGACGACCGCCGACTTCCAGGGCGCATCCGTCACGCTGACCAACCCAGGCACGCTCGGTACCACCATGTCCGTGCCGCGCCTCATGGTCGGCCAGGGCCTCATCATCGGCGTGGGTGCCACCGAATACCCGTCGGAATTCCGCGGCGTCTCCCCCAAGCGCCTGGCCGCCCTCGGCATCGGCAAGACGATGTACTTCTCCTCCACCTACGACCACCGCATCATCCAGGGCGCGGCGTCGGGCCGTCTCCTGGCCCTCGTGGACGCCAAGCTCTCGGGACGCGACGGCTTCTACGAGCGTGTCTTCACCTCGATGCACGTACCCGCGCGCCCCTACGCGTGGGAAGCGGACTACGACTACGACCCGAACCACGAAAAGGGAAAGCCCGCGCGCATCGCGGAGCTCATCCACGCCTACCGTTCGCGCGGCCACCTCGCCGCCGACACCGACCCGCTGGCCTACCGCGTGCGTCGCCATCCCGACCTCGATCTTTCCTCCTACGGCCTGAGCGTGTGGGACCTGGATCGCCCCTTCCCCACCGGTGGCTTCGGCGGCTCCGACCACATGCTGCTGCGTGATATCCTCACGCGCCTGCACGACACCTACACGCGCACGGTCGGTATCGAGTACATGCACATCCAGGATCCCGAGCAGCGCACCTGGGTCCAACAGCGCGTCGAGCGGCCGTACGAGGCCCCTTCCCCCGACGCGCAGCGCCACATCCTGGGCACTCTCATCCGAGCCGAGGCATTCGAGGAGTTCCTGCAGATCAAGTTCATGGGGCAGAAGCGTTTCTCCCTCGAGGGCGGCGAGTCCCTGATCCCGCTGCTCGACCACATCCTGGCCGACTCGGCGCGCACCGGCATCCACGAGGTCGCCATCGGCATGGCGCACCGCGGCCGCCTCAACGTGCTCGCCAACATCGCGGGCAAGTCCTACGCGCAGATCTTCGACGAGTTCGAAGGCAACTACATGCCCAACTCGGTCCAGGGATCGGGCGACGTCAAGTACCACCTGGGCACGTGGGGCGTGTACTCCCTCGACGATGGCCTGGCCACCAAGGTCTACATGGCCGCCAACCCCTCGCACCTGGAGGCTGCCGACGGCGTCCTGGAGGGCATCGTTCGCGCCAAGCAGGAGCACCTGGGCGACCCGGACCTGCCGATCATCCCGATCCTCATCCACGGCGATGCGGCCTTCATCGGCCAGGGCGTCGTCCAGGAGACCTTTAACCTGTCCCAGCTGGAGGGCTACAAGACCGGCGGCACGATCCACATCATCGTCAACAACCAGATCGGCTTCACGACCGGCCCGACGCAGGGCCGTTCCACCGGTTACGCGACCGACCTGGCCAAGGGTCTGCAGGTCCCGATCCTGCACGTGAACGCGGACGACCCCGAGGCCGTCATCCGCTGCGCGCACCTGGCCTTCGAGTACCGCAATGCCTTCCACAAGGACGTCATCATCGACATGGTGTGCTACCGCCGCCGCGGGCACAATGAGGGCGACGACCCGTCGATGACCCAGCCCGTCATGTACTCCCTCATCGACCGCATCCCCTCGACGCGCGCCGTGTACATCCGCGGCCTCGTGGGTCGCGGCCAGCTCACCGAGGACGAGGCTCGCCAGTCAATCGCCCAGTACGAGGCGGAGCTGGGTCGTATCCTCGAGGAGACCCGTGCGGGCGGCGCCTCCTCGGTGTCCGAGATCAACCCGGGCAGCCGCACGCGCGACCCGGCGCTCACCGTCGGCGTGGGTGAGGCCGGGGAATCTTCCGACGACGAATGGACCATGCCAGAGTCCCAGATGCCCGGCATCGGCATGATGATCGGCTGGACGTCTGCGGCCCCTGCCGAGCAGCTGCGGCGCATCGGCCGCGCGCACACGCGCTTCCCGGATGGCTTCGAACCCCACCCGAAGCTGCGCCAGCTGTGCGAGCGCCGCCTCGAGATGGCGATGGGCAACAAGCCGATCGATTGGGGCTTCGCGGAACTCCTGGCCTTCGGCACGCTCCTCATGGAGGGCACCGGGGTGCGCCTGTCCGGCGAGGACGTGGCCCGCGCGACCTTCGTCCAGCGTCACGCGATCCTGCACGACGCGAACGACGGCCGAGAGTTCACGCCGCTGCGTTTCCTCACGGAGAACCAGGCGCGTTTCGACGTGTGGAACTCTCCGCTGAGCGAGTACGGCGTGCTGGCCTTCGATTACGGCTACTCGCTGGAGAGCCCCGAGACTCTGACGATCTGGGAGGCCCAGTTCGGCGACTTCGCGAACGGTGCCCAAACCGTCATCGACGAATTCGTGTGCTCGGCCGAGCAGAAGTGGGGCCAGCGCTCCTCGCTCGTCATACTGCTCCCCCACGGCTACGAGGGCCAGGGACCCGACCACTCGAGCGCGCGCATCGAGCGCTACCTGCAGCTGGCTGCCCAGGACAACATGTGGATCGTCCAGCCCTCGACGCCGGCGAACTACTTCCACATGCTGCGCACGCAAGCCTACAAGCGCCCGCGCAAGCCGCTCATCGCGTTCACGCCCAAGCAGCTGCTGCGCCTGTCGACCGCATCCTCGCACCTCGACGAATTCACCTCGGGCGCCTTCCAGCCCGTCATCGGCGATGACACCACCACCGATCCGGCGTCGGTGACGCGCGTCCTGCTGTGCTCGGGCCGCCTGTACTACGACCTCGTCAAGGAGCGCGAGCACCGCGCAGATACGTCGACGGCGATCATCCGCCTCGAGCAGCTCTACCCGCTGCCCGAGGCCGAAGTGGCCGAGGCCCTGGCCCAGTACCCGAACGCGTCGGTGACGTGGGCGCAGGACGAGCCTCGCAACCAGGGCGCGTGGCCGCACCTGGCGCTCAACCTGTTCCCGTCACTGGGACGCCCGGTGCGCGTGGTCTCTCGCCCCGAGTCCGCGACGACCGCTGCGGGACGTGCCTCGCTTCACAAGGAGCAAGCAGCTACCCTTATTGCGCAGGCATTCGAAGGCTAACGAGGGCCAGCGTTCCCACCGGGGGCGCAGGCGGCACCGGAAAGGAACACCATGCGGATCTGCTTCATCGGAGACGAGCTTGTCGCGGGCTTCGGTGACCCCCGAGGTCTGGGCTGGGTCGGCCGCGTCAACGCGCACTCGGCCTTCGACCTGCCCGCCACGTTCCTGACCCTGGCCGTGCCCTCCGAGACGACGAAGCAGATGGCCGCGCGCTGGGAGGCTGAGGTCCTGCCGCGCCTGGCCGAGGGCGAGCCCCACGGCCTCGTTATCGGCGTAGGTCCGGGCGACGTCGCGGCGGGCATCTCGACGGCCCGCTCGCGCCTGAACCTGGCCAACATCACCGACCGGGCGACCGCGCTCGGCATCCCCAGCTTCGTGGTGGGTCCCCCGCCGCTCGCGGGCGTGGACTCCGGGTCACTGAAGGCTCTGTCTTCCTCGTGCTCCGAGGTGTGCGCGCGCCGAGGCATCCCCTTCGTCGATTGCTACACGCCGCTCGTCGCGCACGACCAGTGGTTCGAGGACATGGCCGCCTCCCTCGCGCGCGGCGGGGACGGGCAGACGTTGCCCGGCCAGGCCGGCTACGCCCTCATGGCGTGGATCGTTCAGCACCAGGGCTGGTACGAGTGGACGGGAGCGAACCCGGCGGACGTGTGAGCGGCTGGGTGCGAGCGGAACACCCTCACTCCGTTTTGCCCCGCCTCAACACGTGCGAGCACACGAGTGACAGATGAGCACACGCAATCCCTTCGATCCTTCCGACCTATCTGACGACCAGACTGAGCTGGACGTCCAGTCGTTCGCATCGGATGACGACGTTCGAGACGCCCTACGAGCACGACATCCAGACCCGGGGCGGCCTCGGCGAAGCTCTCTACAACGCCTACATGTTCCGTGATTCCGAACAGACAATGATCCTGTACTACTATCCCCGTACGTGGATCCTCGCCGACGTGCGACTGGCCGACTAATCGCCGGGCAGTCCCCGTCCTCGTGCGCATCTGCCTCCAGCACAGCCGCGCAAGTTCCACCGACAAATGTATTCGCGATGCCCGCGCGCGATGCCTGGAGGGCGAATTCGTTCGCGTCGGGCCCCACGATGCCCGCGTCGCATGGGTGAGATGCGCTTCCTCGTTGAGGCCGTGAGCGGTACTGTAAAGACTGACAAGCAAGTCGGCGGGTGGTCACTCACCGGACACCGGGATTCTCCCGGAACCGCACCCAGCTCCGCGTCGACACCCTAGGCGCGTCGTCACGAACCCGTTCGACAGACAGCACCATGAGTAATCAGTACCCTTATCCGTCCCCTTACGATCCGCCTCAGCCACCCAGTCAGGCCGCCCATCAGCCACCCGATCAGGCGCAGGGGCAGTGGACGCCGCAGGCTCAAGGGGGCAACGCTCAGCCTTCCTTGCCGCCGCTGTCGTACCAGAAATGGGAATACCTGGGGACCCCATCCGGGGCCACATATGCCGCATCGTCGGACGCTGATGTGGCCTCCCAGAGCAATCCCTCTCCTGAGGATCCTTCCGGTGAGCGCCAGACACCGAATAAGCACACGGGCTGGTGGATTCTCCTGACGCTCGTGGGCATCCTCGCTGGCATGGTCTTCTATCTCTTCGGTGAGATGTTCGAGTATGGTTCGGAGCTGCTCGTCTGGACCCTCATCAAGTGCGCTGTTGCGCTCATCTTCGCCCTCGCTATGATCCCCCTCTATGCTGCTGCACGACGCAATTACCTCACGGCGAAAGCACAGGGCGATGAGGAACTGGTACAAGCACGGCAGCGCGGCAAGGTCATGGTACCCGTCTTAGCCCTCGGGCTGTGCTTATACGCCCTGTCGAACGGCGTTCCCGCCATCCTCGACCTTGCCGGCGGCCCACACACCGTCACGGTGACATCGTGCAGCTTTGAGCAGCACAGGTCGAGCAGGTCGCGTTACCGCAGCGGATACACGACCGTGTATGAGAACCAGTTCATCATGACGTTTGATGATGGCACGACCCACACGAAGACCGTTAAAACGTACAGCGAGGATGAGATTGCGACACAAGGGGACCTGACAGCCGTCCTCTACAAGGCCTGCGCCCTGCGCTCCGGCAGCGCAACCATGACCATCGATCATGAGGGCAAGGCACCCGGTTGTCGCAGGCACCCAGCACCCGGCACGCCCCACCAACCGCGCATACAAAACGCGCCCGGACCAACCGGTCCGGGCGCGCAACGCATTCGGCTCAGGCGTTAGGACGCTTGCCGTGGTTCGCGCCGTGCTTACGACGATCGCGACGCTTACGACCCCGCTTCGACATGTCATTCTCCTTGGGTTTGTTGTCTAGACTGAAGCATTTTTGCACACATTGGCTCAAACCACCAAGGCACAGGCCGTTCGCGGCGACGAAGGTCACCGAAAAACGGGCGGCAGCCACGGCCCCGTCAGCCTGCGTCACGCCACGCGGTCGCGCGTTGTCACAGCTCGCTTAGCACCAGGAGACGGATACGTTGGTGATCGAGGCGACGACGCGGGCACGCAGCGTATCCGAGACCTGCTCGGTCTCGTAGCAGCCGCGCATGAGGGCGCGCACGTGGCGCTCGGCGTCCAGGGCATCGGTGCAGTGCGCGCAGGTGGCGACGTGCTTGATCATGAGGGCGCGGACGCGAGCATCGGGGCCGGGCACGGATCCGGCGTCGATGAGGCCGCTGCGGCGGTCGCACTCCTCGCAGTCGATCAGTTCGTACAGGGCGTCCAGGACATCCTGGCACGTGATGCGGGTGATCATTTGGCTCCTCCGATCCCGTATTCCGCGGCGACGTCGGCCAGCGCGGAGCGCAGGTTCTTGCGCGCCCGATTCAGTCGGCTCATGACGGTCCCCATGGGAACTCCTAGTTCTTCGGCGATTTCCTTGTAGCTCATACCCTCAACGTCAGCCATGAGGACAACCATCCGGTGTTCCTCTGAGAGCGAATCGATGGCGTCGCGCAGCTGCGAGGAAGGCAGCGCCTCGAGGGCCTCCACTTCCGCGGATTTGAGGCCAACCTCCGAGTGGGAGGCAGCGTCGGCCAGCTGCCAGTCCTCGACGGTGTCGCTGGAGGCACGCTTGGGCGAGCGCTGCGCCTTGCGGTAGCTGGTGATGTAGGTGTTGGTGAGGATCCGGTAGAGCCAGGCCTTGATGTTGGTGCCGGGCTGGTACTGGTGGAACTTCTGGTAGGCCTTGAGGTAGGTCTCCTGAACCAGGTCCTCCGCGTCGGCTCGGTTGCGGGTCATGCCCAGTGCCGCGCCGAAGAGTTGGTTCATGAGGGGCATTGCTTCGTCCATGAAGCGTGCCTCGAGCGCACCGCCATCCGGGACGGACGAGGCCGGGGCGGACTCGGGTGCCTGTGGCGTCGGTGAGGGGGTTGTCGTATCCATCGCCTCCCAGCGTAGTCGCGCGGGCGTGCGGCGCGAATGGGAGTGGTCGATGGGCGGTCATACTGAGGGCAACGCCTCAGGCCCCTCTTTATTCCACAACCCCAACAATTGTGCGTTGCACCACTTTCACCCCGTTGTTTGGGAGTGGCCGGGCCGTTCGGCTTCCCCCGGGGGCAAAGGTGTCGAACAATAGGGGTATGAATCTGCTGCGCGTTGTTGCCCGTCCCCTGCTCGCCGCCCCGTTCATCGCCGACGGGGTTGATGCCCTCATACATCCGCGTTTCCACGTGGAACGCGCCGCGGGCGTTCGCCCTCTCATCGACAAGGCGACCGACGCGGTCGGCCTGGAGCCGCTGACGGATCAGCAGCTGGCGCTCGCGACCCGCGTGACGGGCGCGGTGACGGTTGTCGCCGGCCTGCGTTTCGCGCTGGGTCGCAAGCCCCGCGCGGCCGCCCTGACCCTGGCTGCGATCGGCGCGCCCATGGCCCTCGTCAACGCTCCTCTGCCGGGGACGACGCGCGGCCTGTCCAAGGAGCAGATCACGCGTCGCCGCTACCGCACGCTGAATAAGGCGGGCCTGGCTGCGGGCGTCCTCCTCGCGTCGACGGACCGCGTCGGCCAGCCCTCGGTCTTCGTCGCCCACGCGATGCGCCGCGATCAGCGCCGCGCGATCGCCGCGGCCGAGGCCGCCGTCGTGGAGCGTCTGAGCGGCACCGCTTCGTGAGCGCGCCCTGGTCCGCTCCCCTGGCCGCCTCCCCCGTGGATGCCACGGTCGAGGTGCCGGGTTCGAAGTCGATCACGGCACGTGCCCTGTACCTGGCGGCCGTCGCCGATTCTCCCTCCGTCATTCGCGGCGCCCTGGACGCGCGCGACACGCGCTTGTTCGCCACTGCCCTGGAGGTGATGGGCGCACGCGTCGAGGATGAGGGCGCGGGCACCCTGCGCGTCACCCCGATGGAGCTTCCACCTCGCGGCGGACGCATCGAGTGCGGCCTGGCCGGCACCGTCATGCGTTTCCTGCCGCCCCTGGCGGCACTGTCCCCCGAGGAGACACTCTTCGACGGGGATGATCAGGCCTACGCGCGCCCGCTCGGCCCGCTCTTGGATGCCCTGGTGCGCATGGGGGCGACCGTCACCTATCACGGCGAGCGCGGGCACCTGCCCTTCACGATCCAGGGTCCGATCCACACGCCGCTCGGCGCGCAGGCGTGGGTGGACTCCTCGTCCTCCTCGCAGTTCCTCTCCGCCCTACTGCTCGTCTCTCCCCTCGTGGGCGATCCCCTGTTCGTGTCGGCTCCGGGGCTCGTCCCGTCGATGCCGCACGTGGAGATGACGCTGGCGTCCCTGGCGGGCGCGGGCATCGACCTGGAGGTCGTGGACGAGGGCCGCGCGGACCTGTCCACCTGGCACATCTTCCCGTCGCGTCCCCTCGGCGGCGACATCACCGTCGAGCCCGACCTGTCCAACGCCGGCCCCTTCCTGGCCGCCGCGATGGTGACGGGCGGGCGCGTGCGCATCCCGGCGTGGCCGGAGGCGACGACGCAGGCGGGCGACGCCTGGCGCGCGCTGCTGGGCCACATGGGCGCGACCATCACTCTGGACGAGGAGGGACTGACCCTCTGTGGCCCGGGTGCCGGCAACTACCCGGGCATCAAGGCGACGATGGCCGAGGTCGGAGAACTCACCCCCACCCTGGCCGCAATCTGCGCCTACGCCTCGACCCCATCGCACCTGAGCGGCATCTCGCACCTGCGCGGACACGAGACCGACCGCCTGGCGGCCCTGGCAGCCGAGATCAACCGCGCGGGCGGGCAGGCCGAAGAGACCGAGGACGGCCTGATCATCACACCTCGCCCGCTCCACGCCGCACAGATCCGCTCCTACGCGGATCACCGCATGGCGACCTTCGGCGCGATCCTGGGCCTGGTGACACCGGGCATCACGGTCGACGACATCGCCTGCACGTCCAAGACGCTGCCCGGCTTCGAGGCCATGTGGGCCTCCTTGGTGAGCGCTCACGGTCAGGACAACACCCCGGCCGCCCCGGCCTCGTCCATCGAGGAGGAGCAGTGATGGCCCGCCGCGACACCGGAACCGACGACCCGCGCGTGCGCGTGCGCGCAGGAAAGGGCTCGCGTCCGCGCACGAAGGACCGGCCTGACTGGTCCTCGAAGCCGCTGGGCCGCGTCATCGGTATCGACCGCGGCCGCTACCAGGTGAGCCTGGAGGCTGACGGGACCCGTGTGGTCGCCGTGCGCGCCCGCGAGCTGGGCCGCGGCTCGGTCATCATGGGCGACCGCGTGCGCCTGACCGGCGACCTGTCCGGGTGCCCCGACACGCTCGCACGCATCGTCGCCGTCGAAGAACGCTCCTCCGTGCTGCGCCGCTCCCTCGAGGACGCGCCGGATCAGCGCGGCGAAAAGGCGATCGTCGCGAACACGGACACCATGTGCATCGTTGTGGCGCTGGCGGATCCGCCCCCGCGCACCGGCATGATCGACCGCTGCCTGGTTGCCGCCTACGAGGCGGGCCTGTCCCCCGTCCTCGTGCTGACGAAGGCCGACCTGGCCAGCGCCGACGAACTCATCGCCGCCTACGAGGACTTCGACGTGCGCGTCGTACTCACGAGCGCCGAGGCCGGGGAAGCCGACCCGGGCGTCGCCGAGCTGCGGGCCCTCCTGGCCGGCCACTGGTCGGTGCTCGTGGGGCATTCGGGGGTCGGAAAGTCCACGCTCATCAACCTGTTGGTGCCGGGCGCGGGCCGCGCGACGGGCCACGTCAACGAGGTGACGGGGCGCGGGCGCCACACGTCCACGTCCTCGGAGGCCTTCGAGCTGGACGAGGGCGGCTGGATCGTGGATACGCCCGGCGTGCGTTCTTTCGGGCTGGGTCACGTGAGCGTCGCGGACGTGCTGGGCGTCTTCCCGGACGCCGCGGAGGCGGCCGCCTGGTGCCTGCCGCTGTGCTCGCACGGCGAGGAGGAGCCCTCGTGCGCACTTGACGCTTACGCGCGCGCCACCGGCCCCTTCAGCATCGACGAGGCCGGGGACGAGGACGTAGACCAGGTGCGGTCCGAGCGCGCTTCCCGCGTGGCGTCGGTGCGCAGGCTCCTCGAGGCCGTGGCGACGGCGGAGGCCGCGAGCAAGGCAGCCCGGTAGACCGCAGGCGAAGGTGGCACTCAGACACAAATGCGCGAATATGCACCTCAAAAGCGCTTGACAGCACCCCCACGGCGCGGATAATGAAAGTGTAGCGATGGTCGCTACACGTGATTACAAGGACGTGATCATTATGAAAACCGCTATCAAGGCTCTCGCATCCTTCGCCTGCGCGGCACTCCTGTCGGCTGGCGCGGTTTTCCCCACACAAGCTGCCAGTCGGCTAACCGCTGCCCCGACGGGCGAAACAGCGGTCGAGGACATAGAATCTGCCGAGGGCATGCAGATCGTCGGAGAAATTACCGGAATACTCGCGCTTGGGTACGGCATCGCCCTCAACGACGGCATCTCACGCGCAAAGTCGGGCGAGGTAACGTGGAGCATGTGGAACGGTCCATTCGGTTACGCTCTCCAGGCAGCGGCTAGCATCTCGCCTGCTCTCTGGCTCGGGTACCTAGGGTGGAGCCAAGGGTTCAAAGGCGAATGCCGCCAGCACAACTACTGCTACTACAGGTGATTATGACATGAAATCCCCTGATTCAACCTCGCCGCAGCAAGCACCCATGCACAACATGAGCATTGGTCACATTGCAGCGAAGACGCTATCGGCGGTGGCCTGCATCCTCTTAATCGGCACTGTCTCATATTCAATAGTCACGGGTAGAACACCAATGAACTGGTGCTTCTACAGCGGAATGATCTTGTTGCTGATTCATCGAATTCCACTGATGATCGAACAAGCACTCCACCGACGCGAGGAACAACAGCGCGCCTTAGAAAAACCGTAGGCCACCCATCGTGATGTGCCACCAACTCGTCCTCATGGGCTCCGAGTTGGTGGCCATCTGTTTGTCCGTCGTGATCTCCCCGGCCAGGCGGCGTGCTCGCCGCCGCGGACCGATGCCACCGATCAGCTAGGCCCTCAAACGAGTGCCTGGATGCACTGCCCAGTAGGCGCGCGGTCACTCAGCGCTGGAAGCGGCGCGCGAAGTTGCGCAGGATGACACGCGAGGCGGCCGTGTCGACGGTCGCGACCTGGGCGCGGATGGCCTCGGCCTTCTCCACCGGGTAGTAGCGGCCCGCGTACTGGTCGATGCGCACGTTGACGCCCTCAAGGTCCATCTCGGGGTGGAACTGGGTCGCCCACGCGGCCTCGCCGACGCGCGCCATCTGGATCGGGGTGTCGTCGCCGGCCAGGAGGACCTGCATGCCGGGGGCCAGCTCGCGCACGGCCTCGTGGTGGCCGACGTAGGAGTGGAAGCGGTCGGGCGTGCCCTCCAGGAGCGGGTCGTCGCGGCCCGCATCCGTCTTCGTCAGCGCGATGCCGCTGATCTCCTCGCCGTGATGGGTGTCGACGACGCCGCCCAGGTGCAGCGTGAGGGTGCCCAGCCCGTAGCACAGGCCCAGGAGCGGGAAGGATTCGCCCAGCGCCCGGTCGTAGAAGGAACGCAGCCACGCCTCGGCGCGCACCTGGCGCTCTTCCTTCAGGTGATCGTCGGCGTTCGCGTCCCACGGGGATCCGCACACGAAGGCACCCGAGTACTCGGACAGGTCGAGGTCGGGCAGTTCCCTCTCCATGCGCACCTGGCGAACCTGACCCGGGGTCAGTCCCGAGAAACGAGGCAGGTCGGCGCACTCTGCGGCCAGGACGGGGCCGTCGTCGCGCGAGGTCAGCATGAGGAAGGGCTTGGTCATACCCACCATGCTATCGGGTGAGGGCGTGCGTGCAGCTCGTGTCCGCTCTCTAAGCGTGTCTGACGGACGCAGATGTGGGCGTCCTCTGTCACACTGGGATCATGTTGATTCTGCATACCTCCGACTGGCACCTGGGGCGCACGCTGCACGGCGCGTCGCTGGGCGACAGCGCGGACGCGTTCATCGAGTGGCTGATCGCCCTGGTGCGTGAGCGCGGCGTGGACGCCGTGCTCATCTCGGGCGACGTGTTCGACCGCGCGGTTCCGCCCGTGGACGCGCTCGCGCGGATGCGTCACGCTCTGCGCGAGCTGACGGAGATCACGACGGTCATCCTGACGTCGGGAAACCACGACGGGGCCGCGCGCTTGGGGCTTTTCGCCGACATGCTCACCACCTCACTCCACGTGGTGACGGACCCCGAGGCGATCGGCACACCTATCCAGGCCGGGGGCGCGCTCGTGTACCCGATGCCCTACCTGGAGCCCGACCTCGTGCGTCAAAGCCTGTCGGACCTGCCTGCGCAGGGCGAGGCCGATCTGCCCGCTCCCCTGCCGCGCTCCCATCAGGCGGTCCTGGCGGCCGCGCTGCGCCGGGTGCGCGCGGACCTGGCGGCTCGGCGAGGGGCGGGCGACGAGCGCCCAGCCATCGCGATGCCGCACGCCTTCGTGACGGGCGCCCAGGCCTCGGATTCCGAGCGCGACATCCAGGTGGGCGGCGTCCCCTCCGTGTCGGCGGACCTGTTCGACACCCTCGGAGGTAAGGAGCCTCTGGCCCACGGCCTGGACTACGTGGCGGCCGGTCACCTGCACCGCCCGCAGGACATCTCGGGGGCCTGCGTCCCGATTCGCTACGCGGGATCGCCCATCGCGTATTCCTTCTCCGAGGCCGGGGTCACCAAGTCGATCACCCTCGTGACCACGGACGCCACCTCAGTGACCGACATCGAGGTGGTGCCCATCCCGACGCTGCGCGCCGTCGCGGTGCTCGAGGGAACCATGGATGAGCTGCTCGCGGATCCCGACGAAGCCACCACAGCCTCGTACGTGTCAATCACGGTCACGGACGATGCGCGTCCCGAGCGGATGGTTCCGCGCATCCGCGAGGTCTACCCACACGCCCTCGTCGTCGTTCACCGTCCCTCCCAGGCGCCTTCGCTGGCTCCCGCGATGGCCGTGCGTGCGTCCCGTGATCCGCGTGAGGTCACGGAGGAGTTTTACGAGGCCGTGGGCGGGCGGACGCTGAGCGCTCAGGAGCGCGAGCTTGCCCTGGACGTATGGGCGGGGCTTCGAGGAAAGGACATGCAGTGAAGATTCGGTGGCTGCGCATTGTGGGCATCGGCCCCTTCGCGGGCGAGCACACGGTTGACTTTTCGGCCTTCGAGGACTCGGGTCTGTTTCTCCTGGACGGGCCGACGGGCGCGGGCAAGTCCACGCTCATCGACGCGATCACCTTCGCCCTGTACGGCGACGTGGCACGCACGAAGGACGCGTCGAAGGACCGCCTGCGTTCCAACCACATCTCGGATTCTGATCCGTCGGAGGCGGACCTGGTGTTTGAGGTGTCGACGGGCATCTACCGCGTGACACGCACGCCCGCGTACACGCCGGCGGGCAAGAAGTCGCAGCGCAATTCTAAGTCGACGCTCACGCGGGTCGTGGAGGATCCGGACGCTCCGGACGGATGGCGTACGGTGGAGCCGATCGCGTCGGGTCCGCGCGACGTGGGCTCTGAGATTCCGACAATCGTGGGCCTGGACAAGGACCAGTTCCTGCAGACGATCGTGCTCCCGCAGGGCAAGTTCTCTCAGTTCCTCAACGCCACGTCGGATGCTCGCGAGCAGATCCTGCGCGACATTTTCGACACGCAGATCTACGTGGACTTCACGAAGGCCCTCGTCGATGCGGCCGCCTCGTCGAAGCGCGGCATCGAGGAGCACCGTCTCGCCACTGTGAGCGCTTTCGATCGTGTGCGGGCGCTCGATGACGCCCTCAGCGAGGACGTGCACACGGATACACCCGGCGCTAAGGAGCGCACAGCCGAGGCCGAGGAGGCCGCTCAGCTGGACGCGGGGGCGGAGGATGCCAGCGCCGTGACTCAGTGGGTGCAGGGGGCGTGCGAGCGCGCACGAAAGGCACACGCACAGACCCTGCGCGTTGCTGAGACGGCCACGGCAAGCGCGCGGGAGGCTTCCCGCGCGCTGTCCGAGGCGCGCGCCCTGGCTGAGGCCCAGGCCGAGCACGCACGTGTCAGCGCGACGCTCACCGAGCTTGCTGCATCCGAGGAAGCAATCGCATCCGACCGGGATCTCGCGAGTCAGGCCCGCCGGGCGCTGGCCGTGGCACCCCTCGACACGATCGAGGCCTCGGCACGCGCTCGACGGGAGGCCGCAGGAGACCAGGTCGCGGCTCTGTCCCCGGTTCTGGGAGACGAGGATTCCATCGATCCCACGTCCTTCACACCCGAGTCCGTGGCCGCTCTCGGTGAGCGGGCACAGGACCTGCGCGACGAGGCGACGCGCACGCGCGGATCTCTCGAGGAGGCCCTGGCCGTCGAGCGCTCGCTACCCGAGGTGCGCGCCCAGATCGAGTCGCTGCGCTCCCAGCGCGAGCAGGCATCGGCGCGCATCACGTCGATCGAGGCCGAGCGCGAGGCGTTGCCCCTGCGCATCGAGCAGGCCACCGAGGCTCTGCGCCTCATGCGCGCGGACGCCGACACGCTGCCCGAGGCTGCGTCTGCGCTGCGCGCCATCAACGAGCGCCTGGATGCCTCCATGCAGGCGGACCTGTTGCGTTCAGCTCTCCTCGGAGCGTCGGACGAGCTGCGCGAGGCCACGGTCGCCGCGAAGCTCGCGAACGCCGCGGCGGCGGACGGCCATGACCTGTGGATCGCGCAGAGTGCCTCAGCTCTTGCGCGCGAGCTCGAGGAGGACGTGCCCTGTCCCGTGTGCGGCTCCACTGAGCACCCCAATCCGGCACCGGTCGCGGACGGGGAGATCACGCGCGAGCAGGTCGCCGAGCTGGACCAGGCGCGCGACCGCGCGGAGGCCGCGCTGCGAGATGCGCAGGCGCGCCACCAGGACCTCGTGCGGCGTATCGCCCAGCTCAACGAGGTGGCCGGCGCCCCCACTCCGACCCTCGAGACCGAGCGGGATCGGGCCGCCGAGCTCGTTGCGACGCTCAAGGCTCTGAGCCCCCAGATCACCGAGATCGAGGCGGCCCTCGCGCAGGAGCGCACGCGCCTCGACGGACTGACGGATGCCCTCGCGGGCGCCCGCGAGAGTGCCGCGTCCCTCGCGTCTGCCCTCGAGGAGCGCGAAGCCGCACTGACTGCGGCTGTGGTGCGCGTGGAGGCTGAGCGCGCCAACTTCGCCTCACTCGATGAGCGCGCGGCGCACCTGGATGAGCGCGCACACCAGGCGGCCTCGCTGGCCGGGGCCTGCGCCGATTGGGACAACGCCAGCGCCGCGCTCGTGCAAGCGCGCCGCTCCCTCGCAGATGCATTGACAGAACAGGGCCTACAGGCGGACTCCTGGCGCTCCCTCCTGCTTCCGCTCCCCCAGGTCGACTCTCTCGAGGCGCGCGTGGCCACGCACGAGAAGGCACTCTTCGCCACGCGCGAAGCTCTCGCTTCGGAGCGCCTGACCCGCGCAGCGTCGCTGCCCGCGCCGAATCTCGAGTCCCTCACCGAGGCCGCCCGCAAGGCCGAGGAGGACGCCGCTGCGGCCGCTCGGGCCTCGGGCATCCTCGAGCAGCACTGCGCACAGCTGGACGCCGCCCGTGCCTCCCTCGAGCAGGCGTTGGAGGCGCTCGCGCGCGCCCGGGAACAGGCCGGCCCCATCCGCCGCCTGGCCGACATCGCCGCGGCCGCCGGACCGGAAAACCTGGCATCCACTCCCCTGTCCGCATGGGTGCTCATCGCGCGCCTGGAGGAGGTGTTGGCGGCAGCAAACCCGCGCCTGGCAGCAATCTCGTCGGGACGCTATGAGCTCGTGTCCGTCCCCGACGACGGCACCGCCTCGCGCAAGTCCGGCCTGGGCCTGGCGATCATCGATCACGACACGGACGCGCTGCGCAGCCCGCGCACGCTGTCGGGCGGGGAGACGTTCTACACGTCCCTCGCACTGGCGCTCAGCCTCGCAGACGTCGTCTCAGCCGAGGCCGGGGGCGTTGAGCTGCGCACGATGTTCATCGACGAGGGCTTCGGATCGCTGGATTCGCACACGCTGAGCCTGGTGATGGCGCAGCTCCAGGCGCTGCGCTGCGCGGGCCGAACGGTCGGCGTCATCTCGCACGTGGAGGAGATGGCGACCCAGATCGCGGATCAGATCCAGGTGCGACCCCTGCCCGACGGCGGATCGACCCTGCGCGTGCGCGCCTAGAAAGCACGTCGCCCTCGCGACCGGCGGTCGCGAGGGCACTGAGTGTCTTGGGCACGCAGGGGCAGACGCGTCAGCCCTTGTGCAGGGCCAGGACGTCGGGGCGCTCGGAGCGGTCGAACCAGGCCAGGGAGGACTCCCACAGGGTGGCCACGGCCTCGTCGGCGTCATCCTGGGTGTCCGCGCTCAGGACGGCCGCCGCCGCGGGCGACGCGTCGGGCAGGTCCGCGAGGATAGCGGCCACGTCCGACCAGGTGTATTCGAAGGCCGCGGCCTCGAAGATGTGGGGTTCGATCTGTTCTCCGGGGGTGAGCGTCGTTGAGGTGGGAGTGTCGACGGCCAGGATGACGCGCGCCAGACCCGCCCCCTCCATGTCGCGTGCCAGCTCGAGGGAGGACAGCGCCGCCTCGGTGATGGCGTCATCCTCAAGGACCTCAACATCCTCACCGCTCATGCCCGTCTCGGGTACACACAGGACTCCGCTGCGCACGGGCGGCAGCGGGACGGACAGGTCGGACAGGACGGCGGGAACGTAGACGCGCATGATCACAGTGTAGGCACCCACTGCTCGACAATCGCCTGCAACGCGTCGGAGGCGGTGCAACGAGCACCGTTTTCTCCCAGAGCCTTGCCTCGCAGAGATGCCCGCCCAACGCCCTCGTCCTCGGGGACGACGTGGAAGATGCACTCGGGCATGAAGGTGCCGATCGCCGCCTGCAGGGAGGGCACCGGGTGCGGGCCGATCGCCGCGGTACTCACGCGGTTGACGATCACCTCGACCGGGATGTCACGCTCGTGCTCCTGCCACCATCGCGCCAGGAAGGAGAGCCGGTTGATGCCGACGATGTCGCCGCGCGCGACGATGATGAGCCGATCGGCTCGTTCCAGCACCCCGAGGGCAGTATCGTCACGACTGGCCCCGCGCGAGGCCTTTTCCAGCGAGGTCGACGCAATATCAACGACCGAGTAGCGCGCGCTCAGACGCAGGGCACCAACGATGGATTCGATGCCGGGTTTGCTCACTTCACGCCAGCGGTGCGGCGTCACGAGGCCCGTGATGACGTGGAGGTTCTCAGAGCGGCAGACCGATGCCCCGAGCGTGTCCGCGGGCGTGATGGGGCCGCGCGAGGCCATCCGCGCGAGGGTGGACAGACCTGACGCGTGGACAGGAAGTCCTAGGAGGTGCGCGATCGAAGGGTTGGCAGTGTCCGCATCGACGAGGAGGGTGGGTCCATAGGCGGACAGTGCGGTCGCGATGCCGACGGCGAGGGTTGTGCGTCCGGGGGCACCGGATGTCCCC
>CABKMD010000031.1 GCA_902373435.1 uncultured Actinomyces sp. | reverse complement strand
GAATGGAACACAGCTGGAAGATTGTCTGGATTTAGTGCCGCACTGAGGACCAGCTCTCCATCGTCGGCAATTTCGTTCAGTAAGATTTCAACTTCAGTGCAGACCCCGGAAAGCAATTGCCTATCAATATCCTGGCCACAACGGTGCTTGTGGATCTCCTGAATCTGGGCTGCCAGCGCTTTACTGACGCTGCGTTCAATCTGATTTTTCGAGCCATCGCTGCGACGCGAGAGTTGCAACAGTGTGCCGAGTAGCTCCTGGCCGTCAGCGATTAGGTCGGCGGCAGATGCTCTATCACATGCACGCAAGAACATTTTCGTGAGAACTGCGCCGACACCAACTAACGTCGTCAATAGAGGATCGCCCATACCGGCAATGCCATGTCACCCACCTTGACATATGAAAGAAACGCGCGCCTTCGTTCGAAGAATAGGGCCTGATAATCGGGGCCGGAAGTGATTAGCTTCCCGCCCCTCAGTGTTTGCTGCGAGCAGTGCCTGCGATGCGCGTCAGTCCTCCTCGCGCTCCTCGACGACGTCTTCGCCAACGACGAGCTTGCCGGATGCGCCGGCGCCGAGCTGCTCGAGGGCGAGGCGGCCCACCAGCTGCTGGTTGGTGGTCGTGCGCTGGGGGCGTGCGCTGGACAGGAAGCTGAAGAACCAGCTGACCAGCGTGCCCACCTGCGACTTGAAGCCGACGATGTAGAGCAGGTGCAGGAAGCACCATGCCGCCCACGCGACGAAGCCGGTCAGCTTCTTGTTGCCCATCTTCACGACGGCCTGAAAACGCGCGATGGTTGCCATCGAGCCCTTGTCGTAGTACGCGAACTCAGTGGCCTTGGGGGCGCGGCCCGCCAGGCGGGCAGCGATCGTGTCGGCGGCAAAGCGCGCGGACTGGATCGCGCCCTGCGCGACGCCCGGCACGCCCGGGAAGGCCATCATGTCGCCGAGCACGAAGATCTCGGGGTGGCCGGGCAGGGTGAGGTCCTTGTTGACGGTGACGCGCCCCGCGCGGTCCACCTCGGCGCCCGTGGCCTCGCCCAGCGCCCGGCCCAGCGGGCTCGCGGCCACACCGGCGGCCCACACCTTGCACACGGACTCGATCCGCTCTTCCTCGCCGGACTTGTACTTCAGCGTGACGCCCTCGGAGTCCACGCCGGTGACGAAGGCGTTCATCTTCATTTCGACGCCCAGCTTGGCCAGGGCCTGTTCGGTCTTGATGCCGAGCTCCTCGCCGAACGGGGGGAGCGGATGCTCGGCACCGTCCACCAGGATGACGCGAGCCTTCGTCGGGTCGATGTTGTGGAACTCGCCCTTGAGCGTGTGAGAGGCGAGCTCGCGGATCTGTCCGGCCATCTCCACGCCGGTCGGGCCGGCGCCCACAACGATGAAGGTTAGGATCTTCTCGACCGCAGCCGGGTCGGTCTCGATCTCGGCCAGCTCGAATGCGCCGAAAATGCGTGCGCGCAGCTCGAGGGCGTCGTCGATCGTCTTCATGCCCGGCGCGAAGACCGCGAAGTGGTCATTGCCGAAGTAGGACTGGCCTGCGCCCGCCGCCACGATCAGCGTGTCGTATTCGGTGCGCTCGTGCTTGTTGTGGTTGCGCCACTTGACGGTGCGCGTCTCGACGTCGATCTCCTCGACGAGGGCCTGTAGAACGATCACGTTCTTCTGGCCGCGCAGGATCTCGCGCGTGGTGGGGGCGATGTCGCCCTCGGAGAGGATGCCCGTGGCCACCTGGTAGAGCAAGGGCTGGAAGAGGTGGTGCGATGTGCGGGCCAGGATGGTGATGTCGGCGTCGGCGTTCTTCAGTCGACGAGCTGCCGTCAGGCCTGCGAAGCCGGAACCGATGATGACGATGCGGTGGCGGGACATAAGACTCTCCTTCAATTAAGTAAGGCTAATCTTACTAATTTATTGCGCCTCTATTTTGTGAGGTCTTGCGCACCTGAGCCCACTGTCCTCAACTGTCAAATAGTCGTGCTGCCGCGACCGGATCTGGCTTGCCCGTCGTCGTGGTTGGGAGCGCGTCGACGACCATGACACGGCGCACCTTCTCCCACGGTGCGAGGGCATCGCGCAGGGCCTCGGACAGTGCTTCGACACTCAGGGACGAGGCCTGGGCGCGGCCCTGTCGAGAGGCGACGACCAGCGCGGCGACGATCTGTCCCCATCGCTCATCCGGCAGTCCCACGACGAGCGCATCGGACACGACTTCCAGCGTGCGTAGAGCCCGTTCGACAGTCGGGGGAGCGACGAGCTCTCCGGCCGTGTTGATCATGCGGTGGGCGCGTCCCACCATGTGCAGCCAGCCGTGGGCATCCCGAGTCGCCAGGTCGCCGGTACACAGCCATTCTTCGCCGCTCACGACGCCGGGCCCGCGGACCCAGATTTCACCCATCTCATCGACGCCGGCTTCGCGCTTGTCGCTGGCCATGACGCGAAGGTCTACGTAGGGGAAGGGAACCCCCAGCGATCCGGCAGGAGCGGAGGAATCCGGGGTGGCGACCGTGCCCGCTCCCGAGGTCTCGGTCATGCCCCACACATGAATGGGGGACAGGCCGACCGCGCGCATCGCCTCCGCGAGGTCCGCCGTCATCGCATCGCCGCCGATGAGGGGACGCACCCACGATGACAGGTCCCCGCCGCCGCGCTCATACTCGTCGAGGATTGCGCGCACGATCGCAGGCACGGCGAACATCATCGTGATCCGGTACCGCTCGATCGCCTCGATGACGCCGCGCGCGTCGAACGAACCCGGAAAACCGAGCGTGACCAGGGTGCCGCCGTGCGTCCACACGTCCATCGACGTGCCGTTGAAGCCCCCGATGTGGCTCGCGGGCGCACACACGCCCACGACCGACGACGTCGGCGCGTAGTCGAAGCCTTCGCGGAAGTTTGTCGATCCCCACCACATGACCTCGTGGGTGAGCTCGACGGGGCGTGGGGTGCCCGTGGACCCAGACGTGAACAAAATGGCGGCGAGCTCAGTTCCGCAGCGCGCGGGAGCCTTCTTGATGGGCGCGGCGCGATCCGCCCACGCCGCCAGATCAGCAAAGGACGCGACCCGCGCGCCCGCGTTGGTCAGCGCGGGAGCGTTGGCGGAAGAGGCCTCGTCGAGAAACACCCACGAGACGCCCGCCTGCTCGCACATCGAGGCGAGCGCGGTCGACGGCATGCGCGGGGACAGCGGGACCGTCACCGCGCGCAGCCACGAGGCCGCCACGGTGGCGATGTAGTGCCACGGCGAGTTCGCCCCGATGACGCCGATGCGCGTCCCCTCGCCGATACCGGCCGCATCAAAGGCGGCGGCGAGGCGAGCGACCGTGTCTGCCGCTTCGCGCACTCTCCACTGCTCGCCGGTGGCCGCGTCCACCAGGGACAGCCGGTTCGGGTGGCGACGCGCCGCCGCCAGGAGGGCGCGCGCGGGCGAATAGTCGTGGATCACGAGGCCGGGGTGGCCTTCGCGGTCATGGCCGCGTGACGCTCCGAGCGCTCCTTCAGGCGTGCCAGGACGGAGCCGGCCTCCTGCAGCGTCGAACCGGAGTTCTCGATGTGGCGCAGCTGCTCGGGGATCTCAAAGCCGCGAGCACGCATGCCCTTGGCCCACAGCAGGCCCGCGCGGTACGACGAACGCACGAGGGGACCGGCCATGACGCCCGCGAAGCCCATCTCCTCGGCCTCGGCGGCCAGCTCGACGAACTCCTCGGGGTGCAGCCAACGGTCGATTGGGTGGTGCAGGGGAGAGGGACGCAGGTACTGCGTGAGCGTCAGCAGGTCGCAACCCGACTCGTGCAGGTCGCGCATCGCAGCGCTGATCTCCTCGCGCGTCTCGCCCATGCCCAGAATCAGGTTCGACTTGGTGACCATGCCGCCGTCATGGGCGCGCTTGATCATGGCGAGCGATCGGTCGTAGTTGAAGGCTGGGCGGATCTTCTTGAAGATGCGCGGCACCGTTTCGAGGTTGTGTGCGAAGACCTGCGGGCCGGCCTCGATGACCATGTCGATCGATTCGGCCTGACCCCGGAAGTCATCGACGAGGAGCTCCACGCCCGTACCCGGGTTGAGCTCATGGATGAGGCG
This sequence comes from uncultured Actinomyces sp., assembly GCA_902373435.1. Lineage (GTDB taxonomy): Bacteria > Actinomycetota > Actinomycetes > Actinomycetales > Actinomycetaceae > Pauljensenia. The sequence goes on along the minus strand of CABKMD010000031.1, from coordinate 14,662 downwards.
GCACGTCTCGGCGTAGAGCCACGCGGCGCCGTCGGGCAGATCGTCTCGGGTCACGCCCGTGATCGTCACGTAGCGCAGGTCGAGGTCGCGCACGGACTCGGCGATACGACGCGGCTCGTCCTTGTCGTACTCCGTGGGGCGGCCCGTCGCGATGTCACAGAAGTCGCAGCGGCGCGTGCACAGGGCACCGCCGAGCAGGAAGGTCGCCTCGCGGTCCTGCCAGCACTCGTAGATATTAGGGCAGCCGGCCTCGGCGCACACCGTGTGCAGACCCTTGGCGTGCGAGAGCGAGCGCATGTCCTGGTAGTTTTCGCCGGCCTTCGCGGTCGTGCGGATCCACTCGGGCTTCTTCTCGATCGGAGTTTGCGAGTTACGCACCTCGATGCGCAGGAGCTTGCGTCCTTCGGGATCGGGCAGGGTGCTCATAGCGTTGACCTCGTCGTGTAGGAAACGGAAGTGGGAGTGGTCGCCAGGCAGGGGGAGATGTGCTCCACCATGCGCGGGAGAAGCTCGGATGCGGCGTCCGAAACGGTCGTGTGGATGCCTTCCCACGACAGGGAGGTCACGTCTGCATCCGTGAGGCCGCAAGGGATGATGCCCTCGAAAGCGTGAGCCGGGTCGATGTCGACGTTCAGGGCAATGCCGTGCAGGGTCGCGCCGCGCGCCACCTTCAGGCCGATCGCGCAGATCTTGCGGTCGCGGCGTCCCTCCTCGGTCAGCCAGACGCCCGCGCGGCCCTCGACGCGGTGAACTGGAAGCCCCCAGACCTCGCGCACGGTGTCGATCACCGATGCCTCGACCGCGCGGATCCACTGCACGAGGTCGACGGGCTCGCGCAGGCGAACGACGGGGTAGACGACGACCTGTCCGGGACCGTGCCACGTCGCGGAACCAGCACGATCAGTACGGATGACAGGGATCGTCGTGGAGGGAATGTCCTGCGGCTTCGTGTGGCGGCCAGCCGTCCACGTCGGTGAAAACTGAGAAACGATGAGCGTGTCCTCGCCGCCGGCGAGAACCTCCTCGTGCAGGGAACGCTGGAGCGCGTCAACCTGCGTGTAATCGACCAACCCCTGGTCGAGTAGGCTCAAAATCTGCACGTTGTGATCATAGTCGCGGGCAGGGTCCCTTGCTAGATGGGGGTCCGGTATGCTTAACGCATGCAGTCTTCGCCTCACCTCAACGGCCCGACGGCCACCGCCGATACTCCCGCATCGACGTGGACTGTCGGCGACGTTATGGCCCTCATGGAGTCCTGGTATCCGGCGGCTTCCGCCCAGTCGTGGGACCGCGTCGGCCTCATCGTCGGCGACCCGGCATCCCCCGTGCGGTCGATCCTTCTCGCGCTTGATCCCACCGCGGCTATTGCTGAGCAGGCCGTCGACGGCCCCCTTGGCGATGGGCAGCCCTACGACATGGTGATCACGCACCATCCGCTGCTCCTGCGTGGTGCTTCTTTCCTGCCCGTGACCGACCCGAAGGGGAGCGTCGTCACGGCTCTCATCCGCTCCGGTATCGCCCTGTTCAACGCGCACACCAACGCGGATGTGGCCTGCGACGGCGTCGCGACGGCGCTCGCCGATCTGATCGGCCTGCGCAATACTGCGCCGCTGGAGCCGTGCGGCACGGACGCCGAGGGACACGACATCGGCCTGGGGCGCGTCGGCACCGTCGACGAGACCACACTCGGAGCCTTCGCAGACCACGTCGCATCCGTGCTGCCTGCTGGTCCCTCCGGTCTCTTCGTCGGCGGCGACGAGAGCGCGACGGTTCGGCGTGTAGCCGTGCTGGGTGGCGCAGGGGATAGTGCCCTCGAGGCGGCTCGCGCTGCGGGAGTTGACGTGTATCTCACGGCGGACCTGCGTCATCACCCCGCCTCTGAGCACCTCGAGGGCGGATCTCCCGCGCTCCTGTGTGGATCCCACTGGGCGACGGAGTCCCCGTGGCTCCCCGTCCTCGCGCGTAAGATTCGCCAGGCCGCTCGCTGCGCCGATGTGGAACTTCGCGTGGAAGTCTCTACGATTGTCACCGAGCCATGGACCAGCCACCGAGTCACCCAGGGAGAACTAGCGTGAAAGCATCGCACACCGACCAGCTCGAGCTCCTCGAGCTCCAGAAGCTCGACCAGAAGGAGTCGGCGCTGCTCCACAAGCGCGATTCTCACCACGCGCATGCAACGGTTCGCGAGTTCGCCGGCCGCGTTGCTGACCTGCAGCGCGCCGCGATTAGCCAGAGCGCCGTCATTGCGGACACGATGCGCGAGGTGGCCCGCATTGAGGACGAGATCGCAAAGGTCACTGAGCGTCTCAAGCGCCAGGAGAGCCGTATCGACAACAACCAGGTCCCCCTGCGCGATATCTCGGCCATGGAACACGAGATCGCCCAGATGGACCGTCGCCTGGCCAAGCTCGAGGATGACCAGGTGGAGGCCGAGGAACGCGTCGAGGCCGCCCGCGCGGCTCAGGACCAGATGAAGGCCGAGGCCCAGGCCATCATCGCCGACATCGAGGCCCTCAAAGCTCAGTTCGAGGCCGACGTCGCCGACTCTGACGCGGAACTGCGCCGTGTCATCGCCGCCCGCCGCGAGCTCGCCGACCGCCTGCCCGCGGACCTGCTCGAGGAATACGAGGATGCGCGCCGCCGCAACGGCGCTCTCGCCGTCATCGAGGTCCGCGACGGCTACGGAATCGGTGTCGCCGCCGACCTGAGCCCGATGGAGCTCGAGCGCATCCGCCTCACGCCCGCCGACGAGCTGTACATGACCGAGGACACGGCGCAGATCGTCGTGCGTACGGCGGCGAACACGCCGCGCTGAGGCTCAGGCGTCGATAGCGAAAACGTCTGCCAGGTAGAAGCCCTGCCTGCTCTTCGTGACCGTCACCCGCACCTGGGTGGCGGTCACGGGCTTTTCGAGGGTGATGATGCGCCGGTAGCCCACGCAGTGTACGCGAGCGATCTCCTGCTCGACGTCGCCGTTGATGCGCGCGGTCACCACGGCCTCGTCAATGCGCTGCCCCTGGGCGATGTCCTCCTCGAGGACGATCGCGCCAACCGCGTGCGGCTCGTCAAAGCGCAGGGTCACGACATCGCCCTCGTCCTCGCGGGACGCCTCGATGCGACGCGAGCGGAAGTCGGCGATCTTCTCGCCGAGGCGCGCCAGGACCTCGACGTCGGCATCTGCGAGCAGGCCGTCGCGGTTCGGGGGAACGTTCAGGAGGAAGGTGGCGTTGCCGCCGACCGAGCCCTTCCAGATCGAAAACAGCTCGTCGATGCTTCGCACCTGGGAGTCCTCGACGTTGTGGTGGAACCAGCCCTTGCGCGTGGAGGTGTTGACCTCGGCGGGGTACCAGGCGAGAGGACCGGAGTAGTTGGCCAATGCCTCGCGTGAGCCCAGATCCTCGTCGCCGGAGGCCACCTGACGAGAGAACTCGCCGTCGTCGGCCTTTTGAGACTTTTCAGCGGTGCGCTCGGCCTCGCGCAGGGAGGCGGGAACGACCGACCACTCGTTGGCTCGAACGGAGCCGGCCTCGTTGCCGCACCAGCGCACATCCGGGCCGCACACGGAGATGACGGCCTCGGGCGCCAGCGCGCGGACAGTGTCGTAGATGCGCTGCCAGTCGTAGACCTGCACCTTGCCGTTGGGGCCCTCGCCACACGCGCCGTCCAGCCACACGGAGAAGACCGGGCCGTAGTGGGTGAGCAGCTCAATGAGCTGGTTGATGTAGAAGTCGTTGTAGGCCTCGCCCTGGCCGTATGTCGGCTCGGTCATGTCCCAGGGGGACAGGTACACGCCGAACTTGAGGCCGTGACGCGCAGCCGCGTCAGACACCTCGCGCACGAGGTCGCCGCGCCCGCCCTTCCACGGTGAGGACTCCACCGAATGCTTCGTGTAAGCCGACGGCCACAGGCAAAACCCGTCGTGGTGCTTACACGTGAGGATCACGCCGCTCATGCCGGCGCTGACGAGGGCACCCATCCACTGATCGACGTCGACGTTGTCCGGGTTAAACAGGGCCGGATCCTCGTGGCCCTCGCCCCACTCGCGGTCCGTCATCGTGTTCATGCCAAAGTGAATGAACGCATACATCTCCATTTTCTGCCACTGGAGCTGACGGTGAGTGGGCCGAATACTAGCCAGGTAGTCCTCGTTGATCATGCCTATGGTTTCCGCTTGATGGCTGATGCGTCGGCCGGACCTGCACACTGCAGGTACCGGAAAAAGGATAGCCTACCTGTCAGTGAGTAACCAACGTGACTGTGCGTGTCGATCCGCCCTTCTTCGTCTGCTTTTCGGGGCCGTATTCCACGTCAGTCACACGGTGTTCGTTGCCCTTCGCATCCCGAAGCGACAGCGAGTATGCGGCCTCCTCCAGGGCCCTCTCGGCCGTCGCCGTTTCCTCGGCGCGACAGCCGCCGGAGGCGAGCAACAGACCGGTGATGGCACCGCGCCAGCGTTTCGCGTCGTGGGAGATGACCGAGCGATTGCCGTCCGCCTCGCGCTCGACGCGCAGCTCCCAGACGCGTGCCCACGGAGCCTTGCACGCTCCGCGATAGGGACCGGACCGACCATCGACGATGATGCGCCCCGATGCCTCGGGTGCCAGCGCCTCATCGAGCCGGGGTGCCCACCAGGTCGACAGGACGCCGAGCCCAGGCAACGACACGCCCATTGCAAGACGATGGTCCGGAATCGCGTCGACGGGGGAGAGGACACCGAAGAGGCCAGAGAAGATCGACACGTGCGCCGCGGCTGCGCTCGACCACGCGCCGGGCGCGCACTCCTCGATCGCCTCGTAGAGCACTCCGGTGAACAGCGACGAGGCCGGGGCGCAGGGGGCAGAATCGAGCGTGGTATTGACGGAGAGGCCGATCCTCGCGCCGACCTTGAGGACGGCAGCCGCTTCAGGGCCATCCCCGAGAGCCGTGAGCGTGTCGCACACTGTGCGACGGCTCGTTGCTAGGCCGACGTGCGACAGCGCGTTCACGTCCAAAGACGGGCCCTTCACGGGTGCGTTCTTCCCCTCCGACGGGGGCAACCACATCAGCATGGTGACCACCCTATCGCGGGGGCGCGTCCACGCGCGCTATGATCGATGCGGATCTGCCGGCTGGGCGGCCGCGCGCGGAAACGCTCGAGGAACGTCCGGGCTCCACAGGGCAGGGTGATGGCTAACAGCCACCCGGGGTAACCCGCGGGACAGTGCCACAGAAAACAAACCACCGGCGCGCATGCGACGGTAAGGGTGAAAAGGTGAGGTAAGAGCTCACCAGCGGCGCGGGTGACCGCGTCGGCTAGGTAAACCCCACCCGGAGCAAGACCGAGCAGCAGGCAGGGCAGCCCGTCCAATGCCTGCGGGTAGGTTGCTGGAGGCCGTTGGTAACGACGGTCCTAGATAGATGGTCGCCACCGCACGACCGGTAACGGTGTGCGTGACAGAACCCGGCGTATAGGCCGACAGATGCCAGAAGGACCCCGACTCACGTCGGGGTCCTTCTGCGTGCTTGGTGCGTGTCGCGATCAGGCGCTGTGGCGTGCCGCGTAGTAGGCGGCACCGACAATGCCGGCGGTGTTGAGCAGCTTCGCGGGGATCATCGGGGTCTTCAGATTGAGGAGCGGCATGAACTTCTCGTGGTTCTCTGACACTCCGCCGCCAACCACGAAGAGGTCGGGGTTGAGCAGGAACTCGACGTGACCGTAGTAGCGCTGGAGGCGCTGCGCCCACTGCTCCCAATCCAGGCCCTGGAGCGTCTTCTGGCCCGAAGATGCGTTCTTCTCGGCATCGGTGCCGTCGATCTCGAGGTGGCCGAGCTCTGTGTTGGTCATGAGAGTGCCGTTGACGATGATCGCCGAGCCGATTCCGGTGCCCTGGGTGGTGAACACGATGACGCCGTCGCGGCCCTTTGCTGCACCGTAGGCGACCTCGGCGATGCCCGCCGCGTCTGCGTCGTTGAGCGCGACGACGGCGCGGCCCAGGTAGCGCTCCATGAGCTCGTCAACGTCGACGTTGACCCACGACTGGTCGAGGTTCGCAATGTAGGGAATGACGCCGTCAAAGACAGGGGCGGGGAAGGTGACGCCGATCGGAACGCCGACCTTTACGTCGAGCTGGTCGATGACCTCGCGGCACACCGCTGCGACGGCGTCGGGCGTCGCGGGGTCGGGGGTAGGGATTCGGACCTGTTCGCCGATGTACTCGCCGGTTTTCAGATCAACGAGCGCGCCCTTGACGCCCGATCCGCCGATATCGATGCCGCATGCGACCTGAGTCATGACCCCTCCTCGGGTGATGAAATCCTGTTGTCCGCGGGCCCCTGAAGCCCGTCGTAACAGAATTGTATGGGATGCCGCGACTAATAGCGAGGCCCGCCTCAGACTGTGAGAGTCGGAGGTGGGCCTCGAAGAATCCGTGTCACGGAAGGGTGAGAATCTCGGCCCCATCCTCGGTGACGACGATCGTGTGCTCGAACTGGGCTGTGCGGGAACGATCGGCGGTGATGATCGTCCAGTCGTCGTCCCACTGCTCCCACTCGACTGTGCCGAGGGTCAGCATCGGCTCGATCGTGAAGACCATGCCGGGTTCCATGACCGTGTCGTAGGCCGGGGCTGCGTCGTAGTGGGGGATGATCAGGCCGGAGTGGAATGCCTCGCCGACGCCGTGCCCGGTGTAGTCGCGCACCACGCCGTACTCGAAGCGCTTTGCGTAGGCCTCGATGACGCGACCGATCACGTTGATCTCGCGGCCCGGGCCGACGGCCTTGATGCCGCGCATCATGGCGTTCTTGGTGCGCTCGACGAGCAGGTGTGACTCCTCGTCGACGGTGCCGACCTCGAACATTGCGCAGGTGTCGCCGTGGACGCCGTCCTTGTAGGCGGTGATGTCGATGTTGATGATGTCGCCGTCTTCGAGCGGGCGGTCGTCGGGGATGCCGTGGCAGATGACCTCGTTGATGGAGGTGCAGATCGACTTGGGGAAGCCCATGTAGCCCAGACAGGACGGGTATGCGTCGTGGGCGATGATGAACTCGTGGCCGATGCGGTCGAGTTCCTCGGTGGTGATGCCGGGGGCAATCGCGGCTCCGACGGCCTCGATCGCGCCTGCCGCGATGCGTCCGGCCTCCCGCATCTTCGTGATGGTCTCGGGGCTCTTGATCTCCGACGCGGTGACGCGCTCGGGACCGTCGTGGAACATATATTCGGGGCGTTCGATGTGCTCGGGAACCGCGCGCATCGGCGAGACGCGGCCGGGCTTCAGCGTGCCGAGGGGCGCGCGATGAGCGAGTGCGGATGCTTCCATGTGTTGTCCTCTTCTCAGCGGGTGTCGTCAGTCGTTCTTGTAGTTGTCAGGGCCAGGGAAGGAACGCTCGTGCACGGCTTCCACGTAGTCGGACGCCGCCTCACGCAGGGCCGCTCCGAGCTGGCCGAATGTGCGAACGAACGACGGTGTCCACTCGGAGTAGCCCGCCATGTCGGACCACACGAGGACCTGGCCGTCCGTGTGTGGGCCCGCGCCAATACCGATGGTCGGGATGCGCAGGCTCTGGGTCAGTTCGGTAGCAATCGACGCAGGCACCATCTCGAAGACGACGGCGAAGGCGCCGGCCTTTTCGACTGCCTCGGTGTCACGGCGCAGCGCGTCGGCGCCGTCCCCGCGACCCTGCATGCGGGGGCCACCCAGGGTGTTTTCGGACTGGGGCGTGTAACCCAGGTGTGCGCACACGGGGATGCCAGCCGAGACGAGGCCCGCGATGATGTGGGCACGGCTCTGCCCGCCCTCAAGCTTGACCGCGTGCGCGCCAGCCTTCATCAGACGCGTGGCGGAGGCAAAGGCGTGTTCGACAGTGTCTTCGTACGTGCCGAAGGGCAGATCGGCCACAATCATGGCGCGCGAGGTCGAGCGAGCGACGGCGGCGGTGGCGCGCTCCATGTCCTCCAGGGTGACGGGCAGTGTCGAGCTGTGGCCAAGAATCACGTTGCCGAGCGAATCGCCAACGAGCAGCATGTCCACGCCGGCAGCCTCGAGAATCGGCGCGGTGAGCGCATCGTAGGCGGTGAGCATTGTGAGGGGAATGCCCTCGGCTTTGGCGCGGGCGATGTGCTGGATGCGAACGCGCTTGGCGGAAAAGAGGGCGGGAGTCTGGGGCGAGGCCGTGGCCGCGTTCTCCGGTTGCGTAATGTGAGACACGGGTTTCCTTCGGTGAGCTGTTGGAGCATACGAGAGTGCATTCACGTCTTACAGGGTAGCGCGCCCGTGGATCCGGTGAGCTGTAAGGATAGACGAACGGGTAGGATGATGAGCGGTGCGCGTGATGCGCGCAGGAATGACCCCAGTTGGAAAGAAGAAGGAAGCAGGACATGGCTGGCAATGCCCCTGACCTTGATCCTCTTGACGAGGCAGCCGTCAACGCAGTTCGCGAGGCCGGCCTCGCCGATATCGAAGCCGCGGATTCGCTTGATGCCCTGAAGGCCGTCCGTGCGGCGATTCTCGGTGATCAGGCGCCGCTCGTGACCGCGAATCGCATGATCGGTTCGCTTGAACCCGCGCAGCGTGGTCTCGCCGGTAAGAACCTCGGACAGGCACGCAAGGCGCTGACTGAAGCGCTCGAGGAACGCAAGGCTGTCCTCGCCGCTGAGCACGAGGCTCGCATGCTTGTCGAAGAATCTGTCGATGTGACGCTGCCGACCACGCGTCGCCCGGCGGGTGCTCGCCACCCGCTCGAGACCCTGATGGAAGAGGTCGCCGACTTCTTCGTGGCGATGGGCTGGGATATCGCCGAGGGGCCGGAGATCGAGCACGAGTGGTTCAACTTCGACTCCCTGAACTTCGACATCGATCACCCCGCGCGCCAGATGCAGGACACGCTCTACATCGATGGCCGCAGCGTTGGTGCCGAGACCGAGGACGGCGCCCACCTCGTGATGCGCACGCACACCTCTCCGGTTCAGTCGCATGCGATGCTCTCCCGCGGTGTGCCGCTTTACGTGGCCTGCCCCGGCAAGGTTTTCCGCTCCGATGCACTTGACGCGACCCACACGCCGGTGTTCCACCAGGTGGAGGGCCTCGCCGTCGATAAGAGCCTGACGATGGCTCACCTCAAGGGCGTTCTCGACCACTTCGCCAAGGCGATGTTTGGCCCGGAGGCGAAGACCCGCCTGCGTCCCTCGTATTTCCCGTTCACCGAGCCCAGCGCCGAGATGGACCTGTGGTTCCCTCAGAAGAAGGGCGGGCCCGGCTGGATCGAGTGGGGTGGCTGCGGCATGGTCAACCCGAATGTGCTGCGCGCCAACGGCGTCGATCCCGAGGTCTATTCGGGCTTCGCGTTCGGCATGGGTATCGAGCGGACACTGATGCTGCGCCACGGCATCGCCGACATGCATGACATCGTTGAGGGAGACGTTCGCTTCTCCCAGCAGTTCGGAGTGAATGGAAGGGGTAACTGACATGCCTATGGTTCCGCTGAGCTGGCTGTCCGATCACGTTGACGTGCCCGAGGGCACGGACGCGCAGGCGCTCGCCGCCGCCCTCGTGAAGGTAGGCCTGGAAGAGGAAGAGATTCACCCGGCGCGCGTCACCGGCCCGCTCGTCGTGGGTCGCGTTCTCACACGCGTGGAGGAGGCCGCCTCGAACGGCAAGATCGTGAACTACTGCCGCGTGGGCGTCGGTGAGCACAACGATGCTCCCGGCACCGGCAAGGAGCCTTCGGATCTGCCGAGCCGCGGCATCATCTGCGGCGCACACAACTTCGACGTCGACGACCTGGTCGTCGTCTCGCTGCCGGGTGCGATTCTGCCCGGCGACTTCCAGATCGCCGCGCGCAAGACCTACGGTCACCTCTCCGACGGCATGATCTGCTCCGCGCGCGAACTCGGACTGGGGGAGGATCACGACGGCATCATCGTGCTGCCGAAGTACTTCCCGGACCGTGAGATTCCCGCCGTCGGAACGGATATTGTGTCCTGGCTCGGCCTGGGCGAAGAGGTCCTGGAGATCAACGTGACCCCGGACCGCGGCTACTGCTTCTCGATGCGTGGTATCGCCCGCGAGTACTCGCACTCGACGGGTGCTTCCTTCCGCGACCCCGGCCTGCCCGGCGTGATCGCAGCTGAGCCGCCGGCCGCGAACGCCGACGGTTTCCCGGTTGTCTTCTCCGATAACGCCCCCATTCGTGGGCGCGCTGGCGTGGACCGTTTCGTTGCGCGCATCGTGCGCGGCACCAACCCCAATGCTCCGACTCCGCGCTGGATGGTCGAGCGTCTGGAGGCTGCCGGCATGCGCTCGCTGTCTCTGGCCGTCGACATCACGAACTACGTCATGCTTGACCTCGGCCAGCCGATGCACGCCTATGACCTGGGCGACCTGGCTGCCCCGATCGTCGTGCGCCGCGCCCGCGCAGGCGAAACGCTGGTGACCCTGGACGAGGAAAAGCGCGAGCTCGACCCGCAGGATCTGCTCATCACCGACTCTCCCGAGACAGAGGGATCGCGCATCATCGGCATCGCCGGTGTCATGGGTGGCGCATACTCCGAGGTCGGCGAGGGGACGACCGACGTGCTGTTCGAGGCCGCTCACTTCGATTCGGTGTCGATCGCCCGTAGCTCGCGTCGACACAAGCTGCACTCGGAGGCTGCGAAGCGCTTCGAGCGCGGCACGGACCCGCAGCTTCCTGCGGTGGCCGCCCAGCGTGCCGTTGAGCTCCTTGTTGAGTACGGCGGCGGCACGGTTGATGCGGGCGTCACGGACATGGATGAGCGCGGCGAGGCAGTTGTCATTTCTCTGCCCGTCGGTGAAGCAGAACGCCTGACCGGCGTTGCACACACTCCCGAGCGCATCGCCGAGCTGCTGCGCACGGTCGGTTGTGCCGTCGAGGGCCCCGACAACGGCCAGTTCACCGTGACGGCTCCCTCGTGGCGTCCCGATCTGACACTGCCGGCCGACCTGGTCGAAGAGGTCGCGCGCCTGGACGGCTACGACAACATTCCGGTCATCATGCCCACCGCCCCGGCTGGCCACGGCCTCACGACCGCGCAGAAGGCTCGTCGTCTGGCCGCTGCCATGCTGGCCGATGGGGGACTGGTTGAGGTTGAGTCCTACCCGTTCGTGTCGGACACCTGGGATCGCCAGGGTATCCCCGCCGACGATCCGCGCCGCCAGGCCCTGCGTTTGCGCAATCCCATGGCAGATGATGCTCCTTGGCTGCGTACGACGGTGCTCGATACGCTTCTCGACGTCGCTGGCCGTAACGTGTCGCGCTCCAATGCGGATGTCGCGATCTTCGAGGTTGCCAAGGTTGCCCGTCCTGCAGGAACCGTTCCTGCGGACCTGCCCGGCGCTGAAGAGCGTCCCTCCGATGAAGTACTTGCAGCTCTCGAGGTCGGTATTCCGGCGCAGCCCTGGCATATCGGTGGTGTCCTTACCGGCCAGGCTGTTCCAGTCGGCGTCCTTTCGAACGCTCGCGCTTACGACTGGGCTGACGCCCTCGAGTATGTGCGCCGTGTGGCCTCCGGGCTCGGCGTTCGCGTCGAGGTGACCCGCGCCTGGATGGACGAGGTGCCCGCGCACAAGGGTGCTCCGATGCCCGCTCCGGCGACGGATCCCGCTGCTGTCGCGCCGTTCCACCCTGGCCGCGTCGTGCGCGTCTTCGTGCGCGCTGGACGTGACCTCGTCGACGTTGCATGTGCCGGCGAGCTGTCGCCCGCCGCGTGCCGCGCCTTCGGCCTGCCGGCCCGTTCGTGCGCGTTCGAGATCGACATGGATGCGCTGATCTCTCAGATGGGCGAGCAGCCCATTCAGGTCAAGGGTGTTTCGACGTTCCCGCTGGCTAAAGAAGACATCGCTCTCGTTGTGCCCTCCGATATTCCCGCGTCCCGCGTCGAACAGATTGTGCGCCAGGGTGCAGGGCAGCTCGCCGAGTCCGTGACGCTCTTCGACATCTACGAGGGCGACCAGGTGCCCGAGGGCTACCGCTCTCTCGCCTTTGCGTTGCGTCTGCGCGCCGCAGACCATACGCTGACCGCGAAGGAATCCTCGCAGGTGCGCGAGCAGGTCGTGGCCAAGGCTTCCAAGGTTCTGGGGGCGTCGTTGCGCGCCTAGCAGGTAACAAACGATAGACCGGTCGGATCGGCGGTGTGGCACCCCACTCATTTGGGGCGTTGTGCCCATCGATTCGACCGGTCTTCCCTTTACGATGGATACATGCACATCCTTGTTACTGCATCATCAAAGCACGGGGCGACGGATGAGGTCGCCGACGCCATCGCGAATCGTCTCGAGGCAGCGGGGTTTACCGTTGATCGTATCGCGCCCGCTGACGTGACCACGGTCGAACCTTACGATGCCGTGGTCGTCGGCTCTGCCGTCTACATTCTCCAGTGGATGCCGGAGGCGCATGACTTCATGGAGCGCTTCAAGGATGATCTACGCGACAAGCCGGTCTGGGCCTTCTCCGTCGGTATGAATGGCGTGCCGAAGCACTCGGAGCAGGACGGCAACCGTGTCGGCCCGCTGCTGACCCACGTGAACTGCCGTGAACTGCGCACGTTCCCGGGGCGCTACAAGCCGGCGCTCCTGTCGCTGCGCGAGCGCTCGGTTGCGCGCCTCGCTGGTGTTGTTGAGGGCGATTTCCGTGACTGGGACGCCATCAACGCATGGGCTGACGGTATCGCGGCTCAGCTGCACGCCTGAGAGCATTGATCGCAAGCGGGCGAGGGATATCCTTCGCCCGCTTGCTCATTTATATGCATGCATGTGTATAATCATGCATATGAGTGCAACACCCGCATTTCCGAGCACGAAGAGTGCGCGGCATGAGATGATCCGTGATCTGCTGGCATCCGAGCCGATCGGTAGCCAGGAGGGACTGCGCGCTCGACTGGCCGAGCGGGGCATTGACGTCACGCAGACGACCCTCTCGCGCGATCTGATGGACCTGCGCGCGACGAAGATCCGCGATGCGTCCGGTGCGCTCATCTACACGGTGCCCGACCACGACGGCGGTCTTACCCACGATACTGAAGCCGCCAACGTCCGTTTGGCGCGCTGGTGCCAGCTTCTCCTTGTTACCTCCGTGAAGGTGGGAAACCAGCTCGTTCTGCGCACCCAGGTAGGTGCGGCCAACCTCCTCGCGTCATCGATCGACGCAGTGAGGCGCGACGAGATCGCCGGAACAATCGCCGGCGACGATACGATCCTCGTGATCTGCCGCAGCGACGAAGGCGCGGCCGAGGTCGAACGATCCTTGCTGGCCCTCGCCGAACCCGGCGCACTCCCCGAAAACTAGCCCCGGCCTCGTTCTGACAGACGTCCCGGGCATCACGAACCCTACAATTGGAAGGAACCCACATGTCGAGCAAAGATCGCGTCGTCTTGGCGTATTCAGGCGGCCTGGACACCTCTGTCGCCATCGGATGGATCGGCGAGCAGACCGGCCGCGAGGTCGTCGCCGTTGCCGTTGACGTCGGCCAGGGTGGAGAAGATCTCGAGGTCATTCGTCAGCGTGCCCTCGACTGTGGTGCTGTGGAAGCGTACGTGGCAGATGCCCGCGACGAGTTCGCGACCGAGTACTGCATGCCCGCGCTCAAGGCCAACGCTCTGTACGAAGGCAAGTACCCCCTCGTGTCGGCCCTGTCTCGTCCCGTTATCACCAAGCACCTGGTGAAGGCAGCTCGCGAGTTTGGTGCGACGACCGTCGCCCACGGCTGTACCGGCAAGGGCAACGACCAGGTCCGTTTCGAGGTCTCGATTACCTCGATGGCACCCGACATGGACTGCATTTCCCCGGTCCGTGACCTCGCGTTGACTCGCGACGTCGCGATCGAGTACGCCGAGAAGCACAACCTGCCGATCGAGACGACCAAGCACAACCCCTTCTCGATCGACCAGAATGTTTGGGGTCGAGCTATCGAGACCGGCTTCCTCGAAGATCTGTGGAACGCCCCCACGAAGGACGTCTACAACTACACCGACGATCCGACCTACCCGCCTCTGCCGGACGAGGTCGTCATCACCTTCGATAAGGGCATCCCGGTCGCCATCGATGGCCGTCCGGTGACGCCGCTCGAGGCTATCCAGGAAATGAACCGTCGTGCGGGTGCTCAGGGCATCGGCCGTATCGACATGGTCGAGGATCGCCTCGTCGGTATCAAGTCCCGCGAAATTTACGAGGCCCCCGGTGCGGTCGCGCTCATCGAGGCGCACCAGGCCCTCGAGTCCGTGACGCTCGAGCGCATGCAGCGCCGCTACAAGCGCCAGCTGGAGCAGACATGGGGAGAGCTCGTGTACGAGGCCCAGTGGTACTCGCCGCTGAAGAAGTCGATGGATGCCTTCATCGAGCACACGCAGGAATACGTGTCCGGCGACATTCGTATGGTGCTGCACGGCGGGCGCGCGACCGTTAATGGTCGCCGCTCCGATTCCTCGCTGTATGATTTCAACCTTGCGACCTACGAGACCGGCGATACCTTTGATCAGTCCTCGTCGCGCGGATTCATCGACATCTACGGTCTGCAGTCGAAGCTTGCAGCTGCCCGCGATGTGCGTTTCGGCGTGAACATGGGTTACTGAACGACAGGTTGAGGGCGTTCTCACAGAGAATGTCTCAGTTGGGTTTCAAGAGGCGGGAGCGGCGAGAAGGCTGCTCCCGTCTCGCTTACTGTGTCGTGTATGAC
>CABKMD010000030.1 GCA_902373435.1 uncultured Actinomyces sp. | reverse complement strand
GAACAATGAGTGTGCAAGCAAAAACGCGGGCGGGGACCTCGGTGGTCCCCGCCCGCGCCCGCAAGCCGTGCGTCCCGCTGCTGCGGGAGGCTCGCTCTCAGTCGTTCATGAAATGACGCTCGTCTAGGATCTGTGCGCCGGCGCCCACCAGCGAGGGTAGGTGCGCGTTTGCGTGGTGGCCGCAGAAGTAGAGCTGGCCACCCGAAGGCATCGTCGCACGAACCCAGGCGCGAGCGCCGCAGGCGTCGCAACGATTCGCCGCGTTCAGCTGCGGCTCGTCCAGTACGGGGCGTTCAAGAGTTTGTGCGTTCATGCTTCCATCACACACCATCACGCCGCGCCTCGCACCCCTGTTCACCCGGGGCGCAATCGCTCGCCCGACCACTGACACAGTGGAACGGGGGAGTGGATATGCACTCGACCGCCACCCCCGTCCGCCCCGAAAGCGCGCCCACCAGCGCGATCTGGCCCCGGCCTCGTCAATCGTGGAAAGCATCCCAGAACCCGCGCCACGCGCACCGTTGGCCACAAACGAGCGTTGACCCACATATGATGCATGTCGTGACTCCTAGCGACGCATCCGACTACAATGCACGGCACCTCTCGGTCCTTGAGGGGCTTGAGGCCGTGCGCAAGCGCCCCGGCATGTACATCGGCTCGACCGACCACCGGGGCCTCATGCACTGCCTCTGGGAGATCATCGACAACGCGGTCGACGAGGCCCTGGAAGGTCACTGTGACACGATCGACGTGCGCCTGCACCCCGACCACTCCGCCTCCGTCGCCGACAATGGCCGAGGCATTCCCGTCGATATCGTGCCCGGTCAGGGCTTGACGGGCGTCGAGGTCGTCTACACCAAGCTCCACGCGGGCGGTAAGTTCGGCGGCGGCTCCTACGCGGCCTCCGGCGGCCTCCACGGCGTTGGCGCCTCCGTCGTCAACGCGCTGTCCGCCCGCCTCGATGTGCAGGTTGACCGCGGCGGCAAGACCCACGAGATGTGCTTCCGTCGCGGCGAACCCGGCGAATTCGACGACTCCAAGCAGCGCACCCCCAACTCGCCTTTCAAGCCGTTCGTGGACGGCTCGAACCTCAAGACCGTCGGTAAAGTGAAGAAGTCGCAGACCGGCACGCGCGTGCGCTTTTGGGCGGACTTCCAGATCTTCCCGGCCACCGAGGGGTTCTCGTGGGAGAATCTGCTGGCGCGCGCCCGCCAGACCGCGTTCCTCGTTCCCGGCCTGACCATTAACTGCTACGACGAGCGCGGCGAAGAGGAACTCCGCGAGAGCTTCCGCTTCGACGGCGGCGTCATCGACTTCGCGAACTGGCTGGCTTCCGACGGCCCTGTTACCGACACGTGGCACATTACGGGTGAGGGCACCTACAACGAGACCGTGCAGGCCCTGGACTCGCAGACCGGGCACCTGCGCGCTACCGAGGTCGAGCGCACCTGTGAGGTCGACATCGCGCTGCGCTGGGGCATCGGCTACGACACGACCGTCCAGTCCTTCGTTAACATCATCGCCACCCCCAAGGGTGGCACACACGTCACCGGCTTCGAGCAGGCGGTCCTCAAGACCCTGCGTGCTGCGATCGACAAGAACGCGCGCAAGCTCAAGGTCAGTGCGAAGGACGGGCGCCCCGAAAAGGACGACGTGCAGGCCGGCATGACTGCCGTTATCACCGTGCGTTTCCCCGAGCCGCAGTTCGAGGGGCAGACGAAGGAAACGCTGGGCACGCCCCAGATTCGCACCGTCGTCAACCGCGTGGTCTCCGACTGGCTGAAGGCCAAGTTCGCCTCGTCCAAGCGCGACGACAAGCAGCAGACCTCCCTCCTCATGGAGAAGGTCGTCGGCGAGATGAAGGCCCGCGTGTCCGCGCGCATCCACAAGGAGATCTCGCGTAAGAAGAACGCGCTCGAAACATCCTCGCTGCCCGCCAAACTCGCGGATTGCCGCCTCGAGGATGTCGAGGAGACCGAGCTTTTCATCGTCGAGGGCGACTCCGCCCTGGGCACGGCCAAGGCCGCGCGCAACTCCCACTACCAGGCCCTGTTCCCGATCCGAGGCAAGATCCTCAACGTGCAGAAGGCCTCGACAGCGGACATGCTGGCCAACGCCGAGTGCGCCAACATCATCCAGGTGATCGGCGCGGGCTCGGGCCGTACCTTCGACCTGTCTCAGGCTCGATACGGCAAGGTCATCCTCATGACCGACGCCGATGTGGACGGCGCGCACATCCGCACCCTGCTGCTCACCCTGTTCTTCCGCTACATGCGCCCCATGGTCGAGGCCGGCCGCATCTACGCCGCCGTCCCGCCCCTACACCGCATCGAGGTCGCGGGCAAGGGACGCAAGAAGCGCGAGTACATCTATACCTACTCCGAGGACGAGCTGCACCGTAAGCTCGCCGCTCTGCGTCGCTCGGGCCGCACGTGGAAGGAACCCATCCAGCGGTACAAGGGCCTGGGTGAGATGGACGCCGACCAGCTTGCGGAGACCACGATGGACCGGGCGCACCGCTCGCTGCGTCGTATCACGCTAGCCGACGAGGAGGCTCTGCGCATGGCAGAGGATGTGTTTGAGCTGCTGATGGGCTCGACCGTGGGCCCGCGCAAGGAGTTCATTGTCGAGGAGTCCGCGGGGCTGGATCGTACGCGTATCGACGCGTAAACTCGGGTAAAATTACCCGCGCGCTGCACAAACATGCACGCGTGTTGGCCATATGTCACGCGCCAGTGTGACTAAAGGCCCGAATAGCCGGTAGGATGTCTGCCATGACAGGACTTGCGCAGCGACTCGCGCCGCCCGGGTCCGTCCCGTACCCGGGTAATCACCTCGGGTTGCGCTGGCGGCCCATGATCGGCCGCGATGCCCCCGCCGTGTACGCGCTTATCTCCCTCATTGAAGACGACGACAACGCGATTCGTCGCACGTCTGTCGACGATATCGCGGACATGATGGAGGGCGAGAACGGGCGCGACTGGGTGGACACGATCGTCGGCTTGGACGCAAAGCGAAACATTTGCGCGGTGGCATCCGTGCGCGTCCTGCGAGGCATTCACGAGGCCGCGACCGCTGTCGTCAGCGCCTTCATCCACCCGCACTGGCGTGGCCGAGGCGTGGGCCGGGCGCTGCTCTACTGGCAGGACGGGCGTGCCCGACAGATGCTCGTCGAAGCTTTCGGTGCCGAGTCCGAGGTGCCCGCGTCGATTTCGAATCTCGTCGATGCACACATGACCGATCGCCGTCGCCTCTACATCGCGGCCGGCTTCTTCGCTAAGCGCACGTATCAGGTCATGTACCGTGACCTGGCTGGCGGCGAGGTGCCCGTGCCTGCGCGCCACGGATACCGCGTCCTGCCGTGGAATGAGGTTCCGCAGGAGCAGGTCCGCGCCATCCATATGGAGGCCTTCCAGCAGTCGTTCCGTTCGCCGCTGCGTGCCCTGTGGTGGGACGATGCGATGAACCACTTCGACCCACGTTGGTCGTTCGTGGCCGTGGATGGCCGGGGTGAGGTTGTCGGCTACGCGATCACCGGGCGTCCCGCGCAGCGCTGGGTGGCCACGGGCCGTTCTGAGGCGTACATATATCTGCTCGGCGTCGCCGAGGCGCACCGAGGACGCTCCATCGCGAGCGCCCTCGTCGGGCATGCCGTCGCCGCAGCGTCTGCCTCCGGCGCCTCCCGCATCGGCCTCGACGTTGACATGTCGAGTCCGGACGGAGCACATAAGATTTACGAACACCTGGGCTTCGTGGATGAAGCCGCCGAGGTTTACTACACGATCGACCAGTAGGGACGGAAGGAGGCGAGCATGAGCATTCCTCTCGCGCAGCGAGCAAATGCCCCCGAGTTCGTCCCCTTCCCGGGCGAGCATCATGGGATTGAATGGGAGTCGTTGACGGCTGCCCACCACGGTGGCTTGTCCGCTCTTTTTGCTCGCATGGAGGCTCGTGATAACCCGCCGTATCGCACCAGCTCGGACGAGGTCGAGGAGATGCTCTCGGGTGCCTCGCAGTGGCGAGGCCTGGTCGGGATTGCCCGCAAGGGTATCGCGGCTGGTCGCATCGTCGCCTTTGCTCAGGTGGTCCTGCGCTTCCCGGGGCGCGTGGAGTGCGTGTGTGTCGGGGGGGTGGACCCCGGCTTTCGGCGTATCGGCCTCGGCAGCGCGATCGTCGACTGGCAGGAGGGTACTGCCCGCCAGATGCTGGCAGAGGTTGAGGGGGACACTCCCGCGCAGATCACTTGTCACGTCGAGACTGGCCAGGATGATCTCGAAGCGCAGCTGAAGGTTCATGGTTTCCGTTGGACGCGCACCTACTACGAGCTGCGTGCCTCCCTGGAGGGGCTACCGCCGGTTCCTGACCTGGGCTCGTACATGAGTGTCGAGGCCTGGGGTCCCCAGTGGGAGGAACCCGCCCTGCGCGCGGCGAACCGACTCAACGAGTCCGAGTGGGGTCGGCCCCCGCTCACTCAGGAGCAGTGGATGCAGGGGCGCACCGCCTTCGCTCCCGAATGGTCGTTCGTCGCCGTCGATCGGACGGGGGACCGCCCTCGCGTCGCCGGTTTCCTCCTGGCCTCGCGCTATGAGCAGGATTGGGCTGCTTTGGGCTGGCGCGAGGGCTACATCGACCAGCTGGGCGTCCTGTCCCAGTGGCGTGAGAGCCGCGTCGCGGACGCGCTCATCCTGGCCTCGATGTGGGCGCAGAAGCGTGACGGCATGGACCGCGCGGGCACGGGCGTGGGATCTGCGAACCATACGGGTGCTCTCGCCATCTACGACTACCTCGGCTTCCGCACGGTCGGCCAGACGAGGCTCTACGCGATCGAGATTTGATTCTCCTTTCGCATGGTGGATGGTTGCGTGCATCCCCTCTCGCCAGTGCGGCGCCGGTATGACATCTCAGTCGTCAGCACCATCTCGATCCATTGTGCCCCTGGTCATTCGAAACGCCATCGCCGCTGTGCCCGCGGCCAGTCCCTGGGCTCGCTCACGCACTGGGTGTTCGCCTTCATTACCACCTATGCCTTCCCTATGCTCACCGATAAACTCGGTGGTGGCTACGCTTGTGGAATCTTCTTCCTTGCGATGGTTGGTCAGCTATTCTGGGTGCTGAAGGTCATGCCCGAAACCAAGGGCATTCCGCTCGAAGAAATGGAAGAGAAGCTGGGGTTGACCAATGACTAGGATCGTGAACATCGGGGAAGCTCTCATCGACGAGATCATCCGCCCACACAGTGAGCCCGTCGAGGTCGTCGGGGGATCGATGCTCAACGTCGCAGCCGGCCTGGCTCGGCTCGGCCACGAGTCCGAGCTGGCGACGTGGTTCGCCCGCGACGCTCGCGGCGACAAGGTCCGTGCTCACGCCGAGGCCACCGGTGTCGCCCTGACGCCCGGTAGCGACGGCGCCGAGTTCACCACGGTGGCTCACGCCGCCGTCGACGAGAAAGGACATGCCACCTACGAGTTCGATCTCTCGTGGGACGTTCCGCCCGTCGAGGACCCGGATACCGTCGGACACGTTCACACTGGCTCCTACGTGGTTGTCGTCGAGCCCGGCGCCGACAAGGTGCTGGCCGCCGTCAAGCGCCAGGCTATCCGCGGAACTGTCTCCTACGACCCGAACATCCGCCCCGCGCTGCTGGGCACGCCTGACGAGGCCCGCCCCCACATCGAGGCGATCGTTGCCCTCGCGGACGTCGTGAAGGTGTCGAACGAGGATCTCGAGTGGCTGTACCCGGGCCGTCCCGTTGAGGATGTCATCCGCGAGTGGTCGCAGTCCGGACCGGCTCTGATCTTGTGCACGCGCGGCCCTTGGGGCGTCTACATCAAGGCCGCTGCCGAGCGCGACATGCTCGTCGTCGACCCGCTGGATGTCGAGCTGGTGGACACCGTGGGCGCGGGTGACTCGCTCATGGCCGGCCTCATCTCCGGCCTGTTGGACGCGGGCCTCCTGGGCTCGGGCGAAGCGAAGCAGCGCCTGCGCGAGGCCTCGTGGGACCACATCCTGCCCGCCATTCACCGAGGCATCATCACTTCCGGCATCACCATCTTGCACCAGGGCGCCTACTCGCCCACGCGCGAGGAGGTTGCCGGCGTGCTGGCCGCCGACCCGACGCTGCGAGGCTGACGGGGGAGCGTTCCTCAACTGATGGGTGTGGGCCCGGCCGATTGGCTGGGCCCACACCCATATCAGCCTGACGACAGACAAAGCGGTGGGGTGGCCGGGAGAAAACCCGGCCACCCCACCGTCATGACGAGGAGGGTGCGTCAGCCGATCGTCGCGATCGCGAAGGTGATCGGAACGCCCGATCCGTCGCGGCGTTCATCCTCTGCGGGCAAGTCGACGGGTGAGCCATCCGCGGACGCGGCCCGCGCCGGCTTCGTGCCGACCCACGCGATATCGAGTCGATCCTCGCCGCGCAGGAAGCGCTGGCAGCGTACGCCCTGACCGCCTCGGCCCTTAGCCGGGTAGCACTCGAAAGGCGTCACCTTCACCGTCGTCTGGCCCGTGCCCGGCAGCGCGCCCAGCGCAGCGGCCACAGTCACGACGACCGCATCGATGGGAGCCTCGACCACCCAGAAGCCCAGTGCCTCGGCTCCGGGGTTCAGCTTCATGCCAGCCATGCCACCGGCCGTGCGACCCTGCGGGCGTACCTTCGCGGCGGGGGTGCGTAGCAGCTGCGCGTCCGACGAAATAAACACCAGGTCCGCCTCGTCCGAGCACCGATCGAAGCCCACCAGATGATCGCCGTCCTCCAGGGCGATGACCTCCCACTCGTCGCGCTGCAGCACGTCCGGTCGCAGGCGTTTGACCGTGCCGCGAGCTGTGCCCATCGCGACCACGTCGGTGCCCTCGGGATCGAGCAGACCCACGGCGGGAACGTCCGTGTGCAGCATCAGCGAGGAGGGCATGGCGCCGGCGAGCGACAAGCCCGTCTCAAAGCGGGGGAGCGCCGGCAAGTCCACGACGTCGATACGGTGGGCGACGCCGTCCTCCGTCACCACGGCCACCTGCGAGCGGGCCGTCGACGGCAGCTGCACGCGCCAGCCGTCCGACGCGGCGCGCGGACCGGGCTCCAGGGGATCCCCGCCTTCGACGCGCGCGAGAGCGCCCGAGGAGGACAGAACCACGACGCACGGGTCGTCCGGGATCTGCAGATCCAGGCCCTTACCGGAACGCGACACCGACGGCAGGGCCGCCAGCGCGGCATCGTCGGCGGCCGCCGTGCCCACGGGCGTGCCCGTCGAGGCCAGCAACAGCGTGCGACGCGGCGTGCCCAGGCGATCCGAGACCTCGCGCAGCTCCTTCTTGACGAGCGCGCGCAGCAGCTCCGGATCCTCCAGGATCTCGCGCAGCGAGGCGATCTTCGCCATCAGCTCGTCGCGCTCGGTCTCCAGCTCGATGCGTGAGAACTTCGTGAGGCGGCGCAGGCGCAGCTCGAGGATGTAGGTGGCCTGGGCTTCGGATAGGTCGAACGCCGTCATGAGGCGCTCGCGCGCGATCTCCGCGTCGTCGGAGGAACGAATGATCGCGATGACGTCGTCGATGTCCAGGATCGCGATGAGCAGGCCCTCGACCAGGTGCAGGCGATCCTCGTACTTCTTCAGTCGGAAGCGGCTACGACGCGTCGTCACGTCCAGGCGGTGATCCAGGAAGACCTGCAGCATCTCCTTGAGACCCAGCGTGCGCGGCTGACCGCCCACGAGCGCCACGGCGTTGATCGAGAAGGAATCCTCCAGCGGCGTGCGCTGGTAGAGCTGTTGGAGGACGGCCTCGGGATTGAAACCGTTCTTGACCTCGATGACCAGGCGCAGGCCGTGGATACGGTCGGTGAGGTTTTGGACCGAGGAAATGCCCTTGAGGCGTCCCGCGTTCGCATGTTCCTTAATCTTTTCGATGACCTTTTCGGGGCCCACCATGTAGGGCAGCTGCGTGACGATGATGCCCATCTTGCGGGCGGTCACGCGCTCGATCTGGACCTTCGCGCGGGTCTTGAACGCGCCTCGACCCGTTTCGTAGGCTTCCTTGATGCCATCGAGGCCGACGATGACGCCACCCTCGGGTAAGTCGGGACCCGGGATGTACCGCATGAGGTCGGCGACAGACGCCGACGGGTTATCGAGCAGGTGAATGGCTCCCGCGATCGTCTCCGAGAGGTTGTGCGGGGCGATATTCGTTGCCATGCCCACGGCAATGCCCGAGGCGCCGTTGACCAGCAGCTGCGGGAAGGCCGCCGGCAGGACGTCCGGCTGCATGAACTGGTTGTCGTAGTTGGGGACGAAGTCGACCGTATCCTCGTCCAGGCCCGTCACCAGGTCCAGCGCGGCGGGTGCCATGCGCGCCTCGGTGTAACGCGCGGCGGCCGGGCCGTCGTCCAGAGAGCCGAAGTTACCGTGCCCATCGACCAGCGGAACGCGCAGGTTGAACGGCTGCGCGAGGCGCACCAGGGCCTCGTAAATCGCGGAATCGCCGTGCGGGTGGAGCTTACCCATCACCTCGCCGACGACACGCTGGGACTTCACGTGTCCCTTGTCGGGGCGCAGCCCCATCTGATCCATCTGGAACAGGATGCGGCGCTGCACGGGCTTGAGGCCGTCGCGTGCGTCGGGGAGCGCGCGAGCGTAGATCACCGAGACGGCATACTCCAGGAAGGACCCACGCATCTCATCAGACACGTCGATCTCTGTGATGTTCTCGTCCTTCTCAGGGATGTCGACGACCTGGTCCTTCTTAGCCATACGCGCAATTATTGCGCGGCTTGGCGCTCATTTCGACTGGCGCGCCGCTTCGGGGCACAATTGGGGTATGGACACATGGACCCGTATCGAACGTGGGGGCTTCTACCCCAAGGCCGTGCAGCGTGCGCTGCGCCGGGCTCTGGGTGCCGCGGAGCCGCTGGCGACACTGTGCCAGGTGGATACGGGTTTCGACCGCGGATCAGTCTTTCGACACCTGACGGTGGCCTCGCTGACGGACCGCGCTATCGTCCAGCTGCACGTCGATGAGATGGACGGTGGCTCGGCGACGATTGCGACGGCCGTGCACCGGGTCGGTGATATTGCCGGGTACTCCACGATGGAGGTGTACACGGATCCCGAGAACGCGACCGGGCTCTCCGAAATGACGATCGCGCTGGACCTGAAGGGCGCGCGCCACCTCGAGCTCGAGCCCGCCCGCTGCGACGACCCCAATTGTATGGCCGACCACGGCCTGACGGGCACGTCCTTCCCCGACGACATGACGTTCCGGATCTCTGCGGCGGCCGACGGGCAGGATGCCCTCGACGAGGCCATGGTCTTCGTCGATCGTCTCGCCTGCCTGATGGGAACGCGCAGTGAGTGAGCGCGAACTGACGCTGGACCTGCCCGGCGCCGACCTGCCCGGCGTGGGGGATCCGGTCATCACGGATATCGTTGCTGGCGCCCTCGCGTCGATTGACGCCGATCTGCCCGGCGCCTCTGCTCAGGCGGCCGACGGCCTCGGGATCGAGGCCGGGGCTGAGCAGGTGCTCCTCATCCTCGTGGACGGGCTCGGGTACGAGCTGATCCAGGATCACCTGGGGCACACGCCGACGCTGCGTCGCGTGAGGAACGATATTCGCTCGATCCACACGGTCGTCCCCTCGACGACGGCCGCGGCCATCACGGCTTTCGGAACGGGTGCGCGTCCCGGCGCCACCAATATGGTGGGCTTCTCCGTCGCCTACGGTGGCAGCGTCATGAACCTGCTGGCCATGGAGGGCGGGCCTGCTCCCACCGAGTGGCAGCCCACGCCCACCTACTTCGAGCGCCTGACCGCAGCGGACGTGTCCTCGGCCGTTATCTCGCCCGTGCGCTTTGCCAGTTCCGGGCTGACGGGTGCTGCGCTGCGGGGAGCGCGCCACGTGCCCGCAGAGTCGCTCAGCGACCGCGTGAACGCCGCCCTGCGCGAGCTGCGTGCCGGCACGCCCGTCGTCTACCTCTACTGGTCCGAGATCGACCACGCCGGCCACAGCGCCGGCGTCGGATCGGACGCGTGGATCGGTTGCCTCGAAGAATTCGACGCGGGGCTGTCTGTGCTGCTGCGTGGCCTGCCCGCGGGCGTGCGAACCGTCATGACCGCGGACCACGGCATGATCAACGTGGAGCACTCAGTCCTCGTCGATGTCGCTCGCACACCCGCTCTGCGCGAGGGGGTGCGCATCGTCGCCGGCGAGACGCGAGCCGTGCACGTGCACGCGCAGGAGGGTCACGCTGCCGACGTGGAGGCCCGCTGGCGCGACACCCTGGGCGAGAGCGCCTGGATCCTCTCGCGCGACCAGATGGGTGCGTTCATCGGCCCCGGAGACGGCGCCTCGATCATTGGCGACCTGCTGGTCCTCGCTCGCGGAAACGGTGGCGTCGTGGATTCGCGGACCCAGAGGGCTTCGGCGATTGCGATGTCGGGCGTCCATGGTTCGCTCACCTCGGCAGAGATGCGCATTCCCGTCATCGTCCTGTCGTAAGACGACGTCGGGACATATGCGAAGCGGCCGCTCATATCAGTGAACGGCCGCTCGGCGTCTGCATGGTTTAGGACTTCGAGCCGAAAAGAATCTCGTCCCAGCTGGGGACTGACCGACGGGTCTTCTTCGAGGAAACGCGCGCCATCCTCAACCCCGTCACGCCCTGAGCCGGAACCGACCCGGTCGCGCTCTCCTCGGCCTCGGCAGGAGCGGACTCAGCGGAATCGGGTGCCGACACGGCCTTCATCGGGATCGCGGGGGTCGCCTGCTCCTCGGCCTTCTGATCTTCGCCCTCGTCCTCACCGGAGGACGCCGGGGCGTCGGAGAGCCAGGGAAGGGCAGCCGACGAGGCCGGGGCTTCGGTCTTGGGGGAGCGGGAAGCCACTGGGATGGCGCCCGTGAGCGTCGGACGGGCAGACGGGATCTGACCGGTCGCGGAGAACAGCGTGTCCTCGGCGGGTTCGGACGGTGCCTCCGCCTTGGTGCGTGCGGACGCGAGCGAATAGATGCGCGCGGAAATCGGGCCCGTCGACGTGTCAGGCTCCGTCGTGGGAGCCTCCTCCTCGTCGGCGATAGCTGCCAGGTACTCGGCCTCTTCGTCGACCTCATCGTCCAGGTCCAGGTCAATCTGCTGGCGCTTACCGCGCACGGCGTTGAGCTGGTCGATGATTGCCTCGCGGTTACGCAGGTCCTCAGCTCGGGGGTCGACAACAGGAGCAGGGGCGGTGCGCGGCATGGGAGTAAAGATCGAGGCCGTCGGGGAGGTTGAAACCTGCTCGGTCAGCCACTGAGCCTCCTGGTCGATCGCCTCAAGCGAACCGGAGTGCGACAGGTGCCAATGGGCGGCGTGCTCGGCCGCACCCTGTACGAAGGTCACGATGATCTGCCAGGGTTCCCCGGCCTCGCGCGTCGCGGTCCACTCCAGAGACGACGGGTCGACGCCGCGCGCCGCCAGTCGATCCAGGACGAGGTCACCCATCGTGGGGCCGCCGTCGCCAATACGCACGGCGCGGGCGCGCGTCAGCGCATAATCCTTCTCGGCCTGCACGGGAGCCTCAAAACGCTCAACCGCGCTGACTTCCATGCCATGCTGCGACGCAATCTCCGCCGGGGTCGCGCCAGCGCGCAGGAGAGCCTGAATGTCGCGAGGAGCGAGCGTGGGACGAGCGGGCGCCAGCTCCACTCGCGGACGATCACGGCGCGTCGCGCCGCGGAGCTCATCGGAAATCAACACCGAATAGCGTTCACCCTGGGCGTCGGTGAGCACCAGGGATTCGCCATCGGCGCTGGTCCCGAGCAATTCGAGCTCAATCATCACTTCCTCCTCAAACCTCTAGGTCGAATCGTCTCAAATAATGCTGAGAATGTCGCGTAGCTGGGCGCGTGTCACGCATACGATGGCACATTACTCTCACAAGTGTTATCCTCCCTGCGCATAGACCACTCGCGCAAACCGGCTCGAGAGGCGAAAGGGGAGAACCATGGCAACCGATTACGACGCGCCGCGTAAGAACGAAGACGAGGTCGCGGAGGACTCGATTGAGGAGCTGAAGTCCCGTCGCAACGACGCTGGCTCCGCCGAGATCGAGGAAGACGAGAACGAGGCTGCTGAGAATTTCGAGCTTCCTGGTGCCGACCTGTCAAAGGAAGAACTGACGGTCCACGTCGTTCCCCGTCAGGACGATGAATTCACCTGCTCGCAGTGCTTCCTCGTGCACCACGCGTCGCAGCTCGACCACGTGGACGCCAACGGCGCCCCCGTGTGCACCGAGTGCGCGATGTGAGGTAGGACGATGTTCGGACGTAGGAAGAAAACTGTCGAAGACGACATTGAAGAGGTCGAGACACTGCCTCGCCTGAGCGACGAAGACGCTGCGATTTGGAGTGAGCCCGGCCCGCGTAACTATGGGGAGGTCGACACCACCGACGGCTACGTCGACATGGGGTCCATCCTGTTCCCCGCAGTTCAGGGCATGCAGCTGCGCACCCAGGTCGCAGACGACGGCACGACCGTCCTGCAGATCCTCGTCGTGCTCGGTAGCTCCGGCATCCAGATGAGCGTCGCAGCCGCACCCCGCTCCGGCGGTGTGTGGGAGGAGCTGCGCGAAGAAATCCGCAAGGGCTTCGAAGATCAGGGTGCCAAGGTCGCCGACTACCCGACGCGTTACGGCAACGAGCTGCTCGTCGACATGCCGATGCAGATGCCCGACGGCCGCTCCGCGACCTCGCGCATGCGCATCATGGGCCGTGAAGGCGACCGTTGGTTCGCGCGCATCGACATCCTCGGCCCGGCCGCTGCCACCGCGGAAGCCGGTACCGATATCGAGAAAGTTATCGACCGCATCGTTGTGCGTCGTGATGACTACCCGCGCACGCGCCTGGAGCTGCTGCCTGTGCACCTGCCCGCGGGCGCTCAGGAAGCCTGACATGGCCTCGTGGTTCGATAAGGTCGCCGGCTCGCTCGGCCTCGACAAGGACACGCGTTCCCTGGACGCAGCCCTCGACGAGGACTCGGCGCGCGCCGCCCGCGGCGTCACGCCCATTCGCGACGTGGCCGACCGCTCTCACGTGCTCGTGTTTGGCACGCTCCTGGGCGTGACGTATCCGCCCGAGGAGGGTGCCCAGCGCGTCCTCGTCGCAACCCTCTACGACGGCACCGACACGCTGGAACTGCGCTGGCCCGGACGATCCTCCATCCCCGGACTGAGCGTCGGTCAACGCCTTGAGGTCGAAGGAACCGTTGGCCGCGTGGGTGAACGCCTGGTCATCATCAACCCGCTGTACCGCGTGATCGCGGGGGAGGGCTGATGCCGACTCCTCGTTGGATGGACCAAGCCACCTCGGAGGAGTTCTCCTGGTCCGACGCGCTCGGCGGCACGCGCGGCATTATCGAAGCCACTGCGCCCGGACTGTTCTTCATCATCGTTTTTGTTGCCACGCGTGCCCTCGTGCCGACGCTCATCGCGGCGTCGGGCGTCGCATTGCTTGCCTGCGTGATTCGCCTCGTTCAACGCCAGGGAATCCAGCAGGCCCTCTCCGGCCTCTTCGGAGTCGCCATCGGTGTCATCTTCGCGGCGGCGACCGGGCGGGGAGAAAACTACTTTATCTGGGGCATCGCCACGAACGGGGTCATGGCTCTTGCCTTCGCTCTGTCCGTCCTGTGTCGCCGGAGTCTTGTCGCCCAGTTCTACGGTCCGCTGACCGGCCTGTCAAAGGGCTGGCAGTGCGACCCCGTCTATGCCTCCGTGCGCCGCAGCTGCGCCGCGATCACGTGGATGTGGGCGGGAATCTTTGCGCTGCGCGTCGCCGTACAGGCGCCCCTGTGGTTCGCGGGCCAGGTCGCGGCTCTCGGCGTTACCAAGCTGGCCCTCGGACTCCCGCTCTTCGCGCTGGGAGCCTGGGCCACCTGGTGGAAGCTGAAGGATTACTCCTCGCTGTCCTCGTCCTCGGACTCCTCCGAGATGGGGGACGCGACCCGCTGACGCAGGTCCTCCAGCTCAGCGGTGTCCGCATCGGGCACGAGGAGCAGGAGTTCATCGGAGGCCTCGAACACGTCGTCGGCGCTCGGCGTGATTGGACGACCATCGCGCAGGAGCGCAGCGAGGACCGAACGGGCCGGCAGCTGCAGGGAATGGACGCGCTTGCCCACAACCGGGGAATCCTCCGGCAGGATGAGCGCGTGCATCGACACGGCGGCCGTGTTGAAGGAAAACAGACGCACCGGAACGCCCACCGAGACCGCCTCTTCGACGAGAGAGGTCATGATGCGCGGCGTCGACACGGACACATCGACACCCCAAGCCTGATCGAACAGCCACTCGTTCTTCGGGTTGTTCAGGCGTGCGACCACGCGGGGGACCGCGAACTCAGTCTTTGCCAGCAGGGAGATAACCAGGTTTGCCTTGTCGTCGCCGGTCGCGGCGACCATGACGTCGGCCTCGGCCACGCCCGCGTCGTGCAGCGCGTCAGGCGAGCACGCGTCGGCGAGCACCCAGTCCGCGTCTGCCACGGACGAAATGCGCAACTTCTCGGGCATGTTGTCGATCAGGGTGATGTCGTGGCCGTGAGCGAGCAGCTCCAGGGCGACGCTGCGACCCACCGATCCGGCTCCAGCAATCACAATTTTCATGCTCACACCTCCGTCTTGGGCGGGTTAGCCAGCTGGTCTCGCAGCTGCGCGGTGTCGGTCCCGTTGATCGCGAAATACAGCTGATCGTGCTCCTGGACCACCAGATCCGGTGATGCGGTGCGGATGGATCCCAAGCGTGACGTGAAGACGACACGGCAGCCCGTGAGTTCCTCGATAACTTGGAAGCTCAGGCCGTACCAGCCGGGGGAGGGCGTCGCATTGACGAGACCGACCCCGCCGGTCGGGTGGGACCAGATGAGCGACGCATCCGGCGGCAGCAGGCGGCGCAGGACCGACTCTGCGGTGCGCTGGACGGACGCAACCGTGGGGATACCGAGGCGCTCGTACAGGTAGGCGCGTGTGGGATCGTAGATGCGCGCAACCACGTGCTCGACGTGGAAAACCTCACGAGCGACGCGCGCGGCAATAATGTTCGAGTTATCACCCGACGAAACGGCCGCAAACGCGTACGCGTCCTTAATGTTCGCTTGACGCAAGCAGCCGCGGTCCATGCCCACGCCCGTCACGCGACGACCAGAAAAGTCCGGAGAGAGGCGAGAGAAAGCCTTGGAATCCTGGTCAATAATCGCCACGGAATGGCCCGCGGCGTCCAACGTCGATGCCAGGCGAGCGCCGACGCGCCCGCAACCCATGATCACAAAGTGCACGAGTACCAAAGTACTCCGATCATTGCGTCATAGCCATGGGTGCGCTTCGGCGCTGCCACTGGCAGGCTTGGTGGACTACGCTTAACAATCGTGACGAACTTGTTGGCCTACGCAAAGCGCGTGCTCATCGGACGCCCGATGCGATCGGACGCGATGGGCCACCAGCTTCTCCCCAAACGAATCGCCCTGCCGATCTTCGCGTCGGACGCGCTGTCGTCCGTCGCCTATGCGCCGGACGAAGTCCTCCTCACTCTCGCGCTCGCCGGTTCGATGGCCGCGCTTCAGTCCGTGTGGGTGGGCGTCGTCGTCGCGATCGTGCTTGCGGTCGTGGTCGCGTCGTACCGTCAGACGGTGCACGCCTACCCGTCGGGCGGTGGTGATTACGAGGTCGTCACCACGAACCTGGGCCGTTCCTGGGGTCTGCTCGTGGCCTCGGCACTGCTGGTTGACTACATCCTGACGGTCGCGGTCTCTATTTCATCGGGTGCCAACTACATCACGACGGCCGTCCCGGCCCTCCTCGGCCACGAGGTGCCGATCGCGGTTGCGCTCGTCATCATCCTGGCCACCCTGAACCTGCGCGGCACGCGCGAGGCCGGTGGCGCGTTCGCCGTGCCCACCTACCTGTACATGGCCGCCATCGGTCTCATGGTCGTCGTCGGTTTTGCGAAGATGGCGACGGGACACCTTGGTCAGTCGCCCACCGCCGCCTATGACCTCGTGGCTGCTCCCGGCCACGCGGACGGCCTGGCAGGGCTCGCGGGGGCCTTCCTGCTCATGCGCGCGTTCTCCTCGGGTTGTGCCGCGCTCACCGGCGTTGAGGCCATCTCCAACGGTGTGCCCATGTTCCGCCGCCCCAAGTCCCGCAACGCGGCGACCACGCTGGCGATGCTTGGTCTGATCGCTGCCTCAATGATGATCTCGATCCTTGTGCTGGCGCGCGCGACGGGCGTGAAGATCGTTGACGACGCCGCGACCCAGCTGACCTACCAGGGCGCGCCCGTCCCAGAGAATACGCCGATCGAACCGGCGATCTCGCAGATCGCCTCCGCAGTGTTTGGTCAGGGATCGATCCTCTTCATCCTCATCACCGTCGTCACCGGCTTCATCCTGGTGCTCGCGGGTAACACGGCGTTCAACGGCTTCCCGACGCTGGCATCCGTCCTGTCGCGCGATTCCTTCCTGCCCCACCAGATGGTGCGCCGCGGCGACCGCCTGTCGTACTCGAATGGCATCGTTGTCCTGACCGTCGCCGCGATCGCGCTGATCGTCGGCTTCCACGCGCAGACAACGCGCCTCATCCAGCTCTACGTCGTCGGTGTCTTCATCTCCTTCACGCTCTCGCAGCTGGGCATGATCAAGCACTGGAACCGGCAGCTGCGCTCGCGCCAGTCCGGCCAGGCACGCATGGCCGTCCTGCGCTCGCGCGCCGTCAACATCGTCGGCTTCATGATGACCGGCCTCGTTCTCATCATTGTCTTGGCCACGAAGTTCACGCACGGTGCGTGGATCACCCTGCTGATGATCGCGATCGTGTTTGGGCTCCAGATTTCGATCCACCACCACTACGAGACGATCAGATCGCAGCTGCGCGTGGATGACTGGAACGCGCGCCGCGCCCTGCCGACCCGCGTGCGTGCCCTCGTCCTTGTGTCTTCCCTGTCGCGCCCCGCCATGCGAGCAATCGCGGCGGCTCGCGCATCCTCGCCGACGTCGATCGAGCTTGTGTCCGTCGTCGCGGACGACGATGAGGAAAACAAGATCTTGCGTCAGTGGAAGGCGTCTGGCGTTCCCGTGCCGCTGACGCTCCTGTCCGCGCCCTACCGTGACATCGCCTCGGTGATCCTGCAGTACGTGCGTGGGCGCCGTCGCGCGATGCCCACTGAGATGCTGGTGGTCTACATGCCGCAGTTCCTCGTCACTCACTGGTGGGAGAACTTTGTGCACAATCAGTCGGCCCTGCGTCTGCGCGCCGCGCTCCTGGGCGTTCCCGGCGTGGTCATCACGATCGTGCCCTGGCAGCTGGGTGAAGATGACATCGTGGAAGGCCGTCAGCGCGTCAACGATCCGTTCTCCCGGGTCGCAGCACCGGCACCCGGAGACTCGAAGTCCCGCACCGAGCAGCCCGGCACCGCCCGGAGCGATAGCACCGCCGAGGAGAACGCATGAGCCACCGCCCGTCCCGTCGTCGTCCCTCTCCGCGCCGCCGTCCCGCGCCCACGCAGCCGCGTGAGGGGATCGGTGAGATCCTCCAGCTGACCGTCGGCGAGCCCGCCCACGGAGGCGCGTGCGTCGCCCGCGACGAGAGCGGGCGCGTCGTCTTCGTGCGCCATGCGGCACCCGGTGAGGTGGTTCGTGCGCGGGTGACCGCCGTCCAGAAGAAGCTCGCCTGGGCGGATGCTATCGAGATCGTCGAGGCATCGGACGACCGCGTCGAGTCCGTCTGGCCTCAGGCTGGGCCGGGAGGTGTCGGTGGCGGCGAGCTCGCGCACCTGATCCCGGCCGCTCAGCGCGACTGGAAGTCCCGCGTGATTGCTGGGCAGCTGCGCCGCGTGGGCGGCGAGGCCCTGGCCGAGGCCGTGGACGCCCTCGGGGGAGTGCGTGTCGCTCCCGCGCCGGGGGATGAGGACCCGGGCGATTCGCTGACCGGTCGCCGCTCTCGCATTGATGTCGTCATTGACCCGGATGGTCGCGCTGGCATGCACGAGTTCCGCGGTCACCGCGTGATTGCGCTCGAGGACATGCCGCTTGCTGTGCCCGCGATCCGCGAGCTCGGACTCTTCGATGAAGACACGCCGTGGCGTCGCCTGTGGAAGCCGGGGGATCGCGTGCGCGCGGTGGCCCCCTCCGGCGGTCAGCCAGTCGTCCTGATCGGTGACGACACGTACGCCGCCGACGGCGTGCGTATCGACGCCGACGTGCTGCGCTGGAACGTGCCGGTTGGCCCCGGCGTGGAGTCGTACTGCGTGCGCCCCTCCGGTTTCTGGCAGACGCACGTGCGCGGTGCCGAGGTGCTCGCGAACGCTGTGCTGACTGCGGCGTTTGGTGCCGGCGAGGCCGGGGCTGGGCGCGCGATCATGGAGCTGTACTCGGGCGCTGGCCTGTTCTCCGTGCCGATCACCCGCGCCGTCGGCGAGTCGGGGCGCGTCGTGACGCTCGAGGGCGACGAGGGTGCCGTACGTGATGCCGGTGAGAACCTCGCAGCCTTCGACTGGGTGGACGCTTTCGCCGGAAACGTCGATCGTGAGGGAGTCGTCGACCTGTCGGGCCAGCTGGGTGCCGTGCCGGACATTGTCGTGGCCGACCCGCCGCGCGCCGGTGCGGGAGCCGAGGTGTGCGAGGCGATCGCGGCCACGGGTACCCCTCACGTCGTCCTCGTGTCCTGCGATCCGGCGGCGGGCGCACGCGACTTGCGTGCCCTCACCGAGGCCGGATATGAGCTTGAGTCACTGCAGGCGTGGGACCTCTTCCCGCACACCCACCACGTGGAGTGCGTATCTGTGTTGACACGATCTTGATATAGTGAGTCCATCAATGGTGATGGCAACATCGTGAGTGGTGATAGCACATATGCGACTACAGTTCATCTTGCGTAAATTTCTCATGCCTGTCGTACTCTCTATGCCGATCTTATTTTAGGGACCAGTTGCAACAATGAATCATGTCCATATGGTGCGATTATTGGGAAATAACTTTTTCTTGCTATCTCTCATGGGTTTCCTTGAACTCGTTATCCTTCTCATCGGGTGGGAACTTAGTTTCCCAAAACTCATTCAAAAATTTGATGGGTATGTAACAGCGTCTGGTTACAAAGCGGTCCGTCAAGGTGACGCGCGCAAAGCGATGTTGGCGATTCGAATTGAGTGCGCTCTTTACAGAATTGAGCGACTTATTACTTTTGGCTGGTCTTTTCGCTATTATAATTCTGACTG
>CABKMD010000029.1 GCA_902373435.1 uncultured Actinomyces sp. | reverse complement strand
GTTACCGATGAGGTGTTGCACCCGATCGGGAAGATTCAACCCCTTCTGATCGGGTTGAATCTTCCCTAACGGGTTGAATGTTACCGATCAGGTTGAATCTTGCCGCGCCTTGAGGTCTCAAACAGAGGAGGGGCCCAAGCCTTGCGGCTCGGACCCCTCCTCATGTCTTATCAACGCGACGCTATCGCCTCACTCGCCGCCCTTGCGGCGGCGGATGCGCTTGCGGGCGCGGGGCGCGCGCTCCGAAGTAGAACCAGGAGCACCAGCAGAACCCGCGGCACCAGCATCACCGGAATCCGCATGCTGCGAGTGCTCGCCGCGGCCACGGCCACGCGTGCCGCGGTCGGAACGGCCGCCCTTGCCGGCGTTCAGCGTGCGATTCCCGTCCTGGGCGCCGCGACGCGAGTTGCGCGAACGCGACCCGTCAGAAGAAGAACCACGCGACGAACGCCCGCGACCGCCACGCGAGCCACCCGAACGCGAGCCGCCACGGCCTCGTCCCTCGGAGCGGGGAGCGGAGCCGCCCAGGTCCTCAAGGACCTCGGCGTCCAGGCCGGCGCGCGTGCGCTTGGCGCGCGGCAGGCGACCCGTCGTGCCCTCCGGGATGTCCAGGTCGGTGAACAGGTGGGGGGAGGTGTGGTAGGTCTCGAGCGGATCCGGCACGCCCAGGCCCAGGGCCTTGGAGATGAGCGACCAGCGCGGCGTGTCATCCCAGTCAACGAAAGTAACGGCCGTACCAGAATGCCCCGCGCGGCCCGTACGGCCGATCCGGTGGATGTAGATCTTCTCGTCTTCGGGGCACTGGTAGTTGATGACGTGCGTGACGTCGTCGACGTCGATGCCTCGCGCGGCGACATCGGTGGCGACCAGGACGTCGACCTTGCCGTTACGGAAGGCGCGCAGAGCCTGCTCGCGGGCGCCCTGGCCCAGGTCGCCGTGCAGCGAGCCGACGGCGAAGCCGCGGGCGGTCAGGTCCTCGCCCAGGCGGGCGGCGGTGCGCTTGGTGCGGCAGAAGATGACGGTTCGGCCGCGACCCTCAGCCTGGAGGATGCGGGCGAGGACCTCGACCTTGTTCATGGCGTGAACGCGGTAGATGACCTGCTTGACCGTGTTGACGGTCTGGTTCTGGTCGTCGGGATCCTGCGCGCGGATGTGGGTCGGCTGGACCATGAAGCGGCGGGCGAGGGCGATGACGGGGCCGGGCATGGTCGCGGAGAACAGCATGGTGTGGCGGTTCTCGGGGACGCGGCCCAGCAGCGTCTCGACGTCGGGCAGGAAGCCCAGGTCGAGCATCTCGTCGGCCTCGTCGAGGACGACTGTCTCGACGCCGGACAGGTGCAGGTGGCCCTTGCGCAGCAGGTCGATGAGGCGGCCGGGCGTGCCCACGACGATGTCAGCGCCACGCTCGAGGGCCTCGATCTGGGGCTCGAAGGCGACGCCGCCGTAGATTTCGACGATGCGGGTCGACAGGTACTTGGCGGCATCGCGCAGGTCCTGGGCGACCTGCTTGGTGAGCTCGCGGGTCGGCAGAATGATGAGCGCCTGCGGCTTGTTCGGGTTGAGCAGGTCCTCGTAGCCCTCTTCGTCGGGCGCGATGACGTCCTCGAGGACGGGGATGCCAAAGCCGAGGGTCTTGCCGGTGCCGGTCTTGGCCTGGCCGATGATGTCGTGGCGCTCCAGCGCGGGGCCAAGCGTGAGTGCCTGGATCGGGAAGGGGTGCGTGATGCCCTTGTCTTCGAGGGCGTCGACGATCGGGTCGGTGACGCCGAAGTCCGCGAAGGACTTCTTGTCGAGGTCGTCGCCGCCCTTGCCGGTGATGTCCGGGGTGGCCTCTTCGACCTCGGGGGCTGCGGGCTTGATGTTGCCCAGGCGCACGACGCCTGCGGAGTATTCGACGGGCGAGGGCTTGGCGCGCTCCTGCGTGGAGGTGTCGGCCTTGGCGGTGGCGTCGTTGTCGGGGGTGGGCTCGATGGCCTCGGTGCTCGTGGTGGTCACGATCTGCCTTGTCTCCCGGGCTTTTCCGGGGTTGGGGTCGGTGCCGATCGCGCATTATCTGGCGCGGGGAAACTCGTCCGCGCGTACGTGTTATGTCTCAAGAATGCGACCGGTCTTCCGGTGGTTACTTTTCAGTGTAATGGTGTGTGAGGAGTTCGCGGGGGAGGGGCTGGTCACAGAGGCAGGCACTCATCGGGAAGAACAGGGGCCTATGCGGCGGGCCGTGGAGCTTGTCAGGCACTATGCTGGAGCCATGGCACACGAGTTTGATTCCGTCCCCGCCGACGACGCCGAAGTCCTCGGTATTCTCGCCTATTCGTCGCTCGCGTTCATGACGCGCCTGGCAAAGGACGGTGAGCAAGCCCCCACGTTCGAGGCACACGTGGAGCACGCACGCATGGCCGCGCGCTGCTTCAAGCTCTACCAGCAGCTGGAGGTGTGGAGCAAGCACCGCGGCTTTGACCTGATGGCGGCTGCCGACGCGTTCTCGAGCGCGTACGACGACCTGGATGCGCGCACGCGTCCCACCACGTTCGCCGAGCGGGCCGTCAAGACGTTCATTACCCGCGGCATGCTGGGTGACATGCTGATCCGCTTCGCGCAGGTGCACGGCCTGTTCGAGGGCATCGAGGACGTCTGGCCCTTCGAGCAGGGGCACTGGGTGCGTGCGCAGTTGGGCCCGCAGATCGAGGCTGACGAGCAGCTGTCGGCGCGCCTGTCGCTGTGGGGTCGGCGCGTGGCGGGCGAGGCCCTCGGCCTCGTGCGCGCGACGCTGTTCACCTACCCGTCGCTGGCTGTGTCTCCGGAGAATGTCGACGAGATCACGGAGTACGTGATCAAGCGCCACGGTGAGCGCATGAAGGACATTCACCTGAAGGCCTGAGGCCACAGGGTATAGACGAGGCCGGGGTTCCTCGGGCGGTATCGTGTCCGCTCGGGTTCCCCGGCCTCGTTTGTCTGCGCGCGAGTTAGTGGATCGCGAAGCCGACGCGGCGCTCGGTCTTGTCGGCAATCTGCACGTAGCCGAGGGCGTGGGCGGGCACGAGGGTACGCTGGCCCTTGACGTCGGTGAGGTCGAGGACGCCGTGGGGGGAGGCAAGGGCCTCGTTGATCTTGGCCGTGAGCTCGTTTTCGCTCATATCGACGTCGAGGGCGAGCTGACGCGTGTTGTCGCGGATGCCGATGAAGATCTCCATGATGACTCCTTGCTGGTAAATATCGTCATGGCCATCATATGTGCCGCAGATGCGGGTGGGGTCTGCGAGTATTGCGTTATGAGCGAAATTCAGGTCAGGTTGCGCAGCCGCAGCGCCGATTGGTGGCGTCTGCCGGAGCTGAACGCTAACCAGCGCGCGGTCGTGGATGCGGCGCGCTCGGGCGACGTGATCGCGCGCGGAGCGCCGTCGTCGGGACGGAGTACGTGCGCTCTGGCCGTGTTCGAGCAGGAGGCATCCCGGGGCTGCTCCGTGCTGATTCTCGCTCCTGATCGCACGCGCACCGACGTGCTGACTCCGCGTGCGCAGGCGCTTGGCCCGGACGCGGTGCGCCCGGTGCGCACGCCCGCATCGTTCGCCTATCAGGTGGTGGCCACGTGGCGTACCCAGCGTGACGTGCCGTTGGAGGGCGTGGAGCTGGTGACGGGCGCGGCCCAGGATCAGATGCTCGCCGAGGCTCTGGAGTCCGTGGAGGCCCCGTGGCCCCAGGATATTGGCCCGCAGATGCGCGCGATGCCGGCGTTTCGCGCGGAGCTGCGTAACCTGGTGGCCCGCGCGGGTGAGGCCGGGATGAACGCCTCCGATTTGTCCGAGGCCGGGGACCGGTTTGGCCGTCCGGAGTGGCAGGGCGCGGGCGCGATCGTCGCGGCGCTCGAGGAGGGGCCCGAGCGCTCCCCGGAGTATCCGCGCACCCTGCGCGTGGACCTGTCACGCATCCAGGCGCTCGCGGCCGACCTGATCGATGCGTGGGAGCAGGACGCGCCGCTTCGTGGCGTGCAGGCGCCGTGCCCGGTTCCGGATGTCGTGATCGTCGATGACTTGCAGGATTGCACCCCCTCGACGCTGAGGCTGCTGGAGGCCTGCCGCGACGCTGGTGCCCGCATCGTCGCCTTCTCGGATTCCGACGTGGCCGTGGCGGGTTATCGCGGCGGTGAACCGCACCTGGATCGCAGGCTTGCCAGTGCTCTTGGCGTCGAGATCGCGGAGCTCGGACAGGTCTACGACATGTCCCGCGCCGTGCGCGATCTGGCGCGCCAGGCCTGCGCGCGTATCGCCCAGTCCGGTTCGCCTGCCCGGCGAGAGGCCGCAGTTGGCGACGACGCACCGGACGGACGGCTCGTGACTCACCTAGGTGCCACGCCCTCGCAGATGGGTGCCCTCATCGCGCGTGCCCTCAGGTCCCACCACCTGCACGACGGCATTGATTTTTCGGACCAGGTCGTTATCGTGCGCAGCTCGTCGATGGTTGCTGAAACCAGTCGCTACCTGGCGCGCGGTGGGGTGCCCGTTGCGGGCGGCGGCCGAGCCTTCAACTTCGCGACCCAGCCGACCACGCGCCTGCTCCTGGACCTGGTGACCATACCGACGGGGCGCAGCGACACGGAGGAGGCTGTGCGCCGCGAGCTCGCCGAGCGCCTCCTGCCATCGCCCCTCGTGCGTGCCGATGCCCTCGTCATCCACCGGCTGCTGCGCCGACTGAATGCCGCGCGCGCCCAGGCCGCCGAGGAAGCAGGCGACGAGGTCGCGCCGATCCCGCTGACGGCTGCCGACCTCGTCAGTGACCCGCAGACGTGGAGGCCGACCCTCGAACTGGCCCAGCAGGCGGGCGGCAAGCGCTCCCGCGCAGCCGCAATGCTCGCGCGGCCCCTCGAGACCGCCTCGCGCCTGTGGGAGCTGGGGATGAGCGGCAGCGTGCGCCCCCAGGAACGCCTGTGGTCCCTCTGGGAGGCATCCGGGGTGGCCGGCGAGTGGCGCTCGCGGGCCATCGCGTCGGACGACTCTTCGGGCTGGTACGACGACCAGCTGGATGCCGTCGTGGCGCTTCTGCGCGTCGCGGACGTGTGGGAGCAGCGCAACCCCGCCGGCTCCACCGTGGGCTTCGCGTCCGAGCTGCTGGCCGGCTCGGTCCCCATCGACACGATTTCGCGCGTGGGCGTGCGTCCGGGCGGCGTCGAGGTCCTCACCCCCGCGCAGGCGATGGGCCGCCACTGGCAGGTCGTTGTTCTCGCGGGCCTGCAGGACGGGGCCTGGCCGAACCTGCGCCTGCGCGACCGGATCCTGCGTGCCGACCTGCTCGCGGACGTGGGCGCGGGCCGCGTCGCCGTGGGCGAGGACGGGGGCGAGGAGCTCATTGACTCGACCCGTGCCGCTAGGCGTGCGGTGCTGGACGACGAGTATCGCCTCTTTGTTGCGGCCGTGACGCGCTCTCGTGGCATCGTGCACGCCGGCGCGGTGCGCTCGGAGGACGATGCCCCCTCGGTGTTTTTCGACCTGGTGGCTCGCCTGGCGGGCACGCATCGAGAGAACGACATTGTGCCGGTGGACACGGTGGAGGCGCCGCTGTCCCTGTCTGGGCACATCGCGGATTTGCGTGCGCGCGCGGCCGGCCCTGATAACACGGCAGACGCGCAGCTCGCTGCCACCTTGTTGGCCCTGATGGCACGCGAACACGTGCTCTCCGCACAGCCGCAGCGGTGGCTGGGCGCGGGCGGTACGCCAACGACGGACGCGGAGTACACGGGCGAGCTCACGCTGTCCCCCTCGCAGTTTGAGCGCGCGCTGGCGTGCCCGCTGCGTTGGTTCCTCACCACCATCGGAGCCG
Source organism: uncultured Actinomyces sp. (assembly GCA_902373435.1). Lineage (GTDB taxonomy): Bacteria > Actinomycetota > Actinomycetes > Actinomycetales > Actinomycetaceae > Pauljensenia. Next base: position 13,411 of record CABKMD010000029.1, on the reverse strand, counting down.
ACGGCCCATCGAACGCGGCGGCCAGCCTCGGCACTCTCATTCACGCCGTGGCTGAGGAGCACCCGCACGGCAGTGCCGAAGAACTCGAGGCAGCCCTTGAGGAACGCATCGAGGAGCTGGGCTACAACCTGGACACGTGGGCGGGACGTGTCGCCGACCGACACGCCCGAGACATCGTGAACAACCTGGCCTCCTACCTGGAGGGTATTCCCGGGCCGGTTGAGGTCGAGCAGGCGGTGTCCGCTGAGGTTGAGGGCGTGACCATTCGGGGGCGCATGGACCGCCTCGAGCACGTCGACGAGGGGGTTCGTGTCACCGACCTGAAGACCGGAAAGAGCGGATATACGGCGAAGAACGTCCCCGATAATCCGCAGCTGGCGGCGTATCAGATGGCCCTGCTTGCCTCGGGCGAGCGGGTCGCGGGTGCGCGTATCGCCCTGCTCGGCGACGATAAACCGAAGTTTTTCGATCAGCCGCGCCTCGAGGGGCAGGCCCTGGAGGACTGGCACGACAAGCTTCGAGCCGTCTCGGCAGACGCGCGAGGCCCCTACTTTGAGGCGCGCCCCTCGGATGCGGCCTGCGCGTACTGTTCTTTCGATCGGCTGTGCCCGGCACGCGAGCGCGGCCACAAGGTGGTGGAGTGACGTGGGAAAGGACAGCGCAATGAATCTTGGCGCCCTGCAGATTCAGGAGATCGTCGATGCGACGAAGACTCCGACCCCGGAGCAGGTGCGTGTGGTCGAGGCTCCGCGCCGCCCGCTCCTCGTCGTCGCGGGCGCCGGGTCGGGCAAGACCGAGACCATGTCGATGCGCGTCCTCTGGCTCCTCGCCAATCACCCGGACTTGAGCCCGTCGTCGATTCTGGGTCTCACCTTCACGCGCAAGGCGGCCGGTGAGCTGGGGGAACGCTTGCGTGAGCGCATCCGACTGCTCTCGCGTGAGATGCCGCAGCTGTGTGAGCGCCTCGACGAGGACCCGGTGGCGCTAACCTACAACTCCTTTGCGGAACGCATCGTCTCCGAGCACGGCATGCGCATCGGGATCGACCCGGACTTCTCGATGCTGTCCGAGGCCGGGGCGATCGACCTGATGACTCAGATCGTTGAGTCGTGGCCCACCGACCTGGATGACGAGCTCACCCCGGCCGGAGTCGTTGGACAGGTCCTGCACCTCGCGGGCGAGATAGCGGAGCACGGCTACACGGTGGAGAGTGCCCGCGAGGTCTTGGAGGAGTTTGGGCGCGAGCTCGAGCAGGTGGGGCGCGGGAACAAGGTGTCTTGCAAGGCCATCGACGTGAATTCGCGTCGCATCGCCTTCTTAGGCCCGATCGCCGCCTACCAGCAGCGTAAACGCGAGATGGGTGTCCTGGACTTTTCCGACCAGCTCGTCCTGGCCACGCGTATCGTGCGCGAGGCCCCGGCGGTCCGCGCCGCCCTGCGCGAGGAGTTCCGCGCAGTCCTGCTTGACGAGTTCCAGGACACTTCGGTGATCCAGATGGATCTGCTGTCAATGCTCTTCGCAAATCATGCGGTCACGGCAGTGGGAGACCCGAATCAGGCGATTTACGGCTGGAGGGGAGCCTCGGCCTCGTCCCTGGAGTCTTTCCTGGATCGTTTCCAGACGGGCGTTCCCGACGAGGGGCAGACCCTCACGCTGTCTACGGCCTGGCGCAATGACGTGTCGATCCTGGACGGCGCGAACAGGGTGGCGGCGCCTCTGCGTGAGGTGCCTTCCTTCCAGGTGGGCAAGGAGCAGCTCAAGGCGCAGTCTCCCGTCCTAGTTCCCAGGGGTGGGGCCGGGCCCGGGTCTGTCGACATTGCTTTCACGCAGGACTACGACGAGGCCCTGGGTGCGATGGTCGATTTTGTGCAGCGGGTGCGCTCGCAGCCGGTCAAGGGCGGCAAGCGGCGCAGCGTCGCCGTGTTGAGTAGGCAACGTCGGGATTTTCCGTTCATCGATGATGCTCTGCGTGAGGCTGGTATCCCGACGGAGATTGTGGGCCTGGGTGGTCTGCTCGATCAGCCTGCCGTGCAGGACGTGCGCGCCGCCTTGGAACTTGCATACGACGTGGAGGCATCCCCGTGGCTGGCTCGTCTGTTGGCCGGCATTGACTTGGGGGCAGCCGACCTGATGGCGCTTGGTGACTGGGCGCGTTACCTGGCGCGCCAGGAGGGTGTCCACCCTCATCAGGCGGTTCTTTTGGATGCGGTGGATTCCCCTCCGAAACCCGGGTGGGCGGATAAGGGGCATCCCGCGATCAGCGAGGAGGCAGTGCGCCGCGTGCGTCTGCTCGGCGAGCGCCTGCGTCAGGTCCGCGAGGGGGTGGGGCGTTCGATCACCGAGCAGGTCGAGCGGGCGATCCTCATCATGGGCACCCTGGATGATGTGATCGCGGATCCGCTGTCCATGGGTGGGCGCGCAGCGCTTGATGAGTTTATTTCTGTGGCTGCGGCCTACGAGCAAGAGACTCCGGGTGTATCCCTTGGGTCTTTCCTGGCGTATCTGGACATGGCGGAGAAACGCGAGGATGGGCTGGATGCTCCGCTGGGCGAGCCGGACCCGAACGCCGTGCAGATCCTGACCGTCCATGGCTCGAAGGGCCTGGAGTGGGATGGAGTTGTGGTGTTTGCGTTGGCCGATGGCTCGTTCCCCATGCATAAGAGCAAGAGCCGGTCGTGGACGGATGAACCTCCCGCGAATAAGGCGTGGGTGACCGATGCGGGATCGTTGCCCCATCCGTTGCGCGGGGACCGTGCGGATCTGCCGCCTTTCGAGTTCGACGTTGAGGGGGCGAAGAATCCGTCGACTGCCTTCAGGAAGTGGCTGGAGGGCGAGTACGGTGTTTCCCTCGGGGAGCACGCGGAGCGCGAGGAGCGTCGCCTGGCCTATGTGGCCATGACACGTGCGCGCAGCGCTCAGTTGCTGGTGGGCTCCTGGACGTCGGGGTTCAACAAGAAGGTGACGCATCCGTCGCGCTATCTGATGGATGCCAGCGCTCAGCTCTTCGGGCACACGCCTGGCGCCTCGTCGGGCACGGTCGGCGCCATTGAAGACGCGCAGATGTGGTCGAACGGGCGGTGGCGTGACCACGCTGTTGAGTCCTCGGTGGGGGAGGGCAGGTGCTTGATTGTGCCTGTCCCTCAGGCAGAAGGGGACGGCGAGCAGGGCGTGGGGGCGCGGGTATTCGAGACCTTCCCGCAGGAGCCGGGCCCCTCGCGTCAGCGCGTTGCGGCTGCCGCTGCGGCAGTGCAGGCGCAGATCGACGCGATGCCTGAGGATCAGGACGTGTACGAGGCCTTGGCGCAGCTGGGGGAGAACCCGGCGGTGCGCGATACGGTCGCCCTCATTGAGGAGTACCACCTGTCCCGGGAGACGCCCGTCGTCGATCTGTGGGCGGAGCGCGTACCCGCAACCTCCGTGTCGGCCCTCCTGCAGGACGCTGATGAGTTTGCGCGCGACATGCGCCGGCCGATGCCGGCTCGCCCCAGCTCGTTTTCTGCGCTGGGCACGGTGTTTCACGCGTGGGTGGAGCGCGAGCTCCACCTTGCGAGTGTGGATCCGGCCTCGGAGTTTACTGAGAGCGCCGACGTGAGCGCGGGGGAGGACGCTGCGTTGGCAGGCGGCGACGACGGAGCTGACGAGGCCTTACTGACGGACGGTGAGCGCGAGCGCCTGGAGCGGCTGCGCGCGAACTTCCGCGCCTTTGATGCGGACGAGCTGGCAGACTACCGGGCTGTCGCCATCGAGGAAGCCTTCTCGGTGGAGGTGGGTGGCGTGTCCGTCCAGGGGCGCATCGACGCTGTGTTCGAGCGAGTGCGCGGCAATGGGCCCCGATTCCTGGTCGTCGACTGGAAGAGTGGGCGCCCGGTGAGCGCGACGACTAAGCCTGACAAGGTTGCCTACTTCGTCACCCAGCTGCGCCTGTACCAGCGCGCGTGGGTGGCCCGCACGGGCGTGGATGCGTCGGAGGTGGGTGCGATGGTTGCCTTCCTGGCGGGCCCCTCGCACTACACGCTCGAGAGCCTCGAGGCGATGCTTGGGGGAGATACCGCGTCACTGGACGATGCGCTGCGGGAAGTCCTGGACAATTAAAGTCCCTGTTTAATCTAATCGAAGGGGTGACAGGCGAGTAAGATTTTGTCAAAAATGGTTGAAAAGCCTGTCACCCGTGCGCCGTCAGCGCTTCACAGGAGAGTCAGGCTTAATCGCCAGATGTGATGAATTTTAAAATATAGCTTGTGTGCCCTGTTCGGGGGCTGGTATAGTTGTCCTGTCAATTTCAATGACGAGAGACGGCACTTTCGGGAACGTACCCGGATTCGCGCTACAGAGAGGCAACGCGACCACTGGAACCCCCGGTGCCCCTGACAAGGAAGGAGCGCAGCGTGCGCCCCACTATCTCCAAGTTCCTCGCACTCGGTGCAACCGCCTCGGCCTTCGCCCTGCTCGCAGGCGCGTGTGGCTCCGGAAGTGCGTCGTCCAGCGGTGGTTCTGGCGCGGACCAGGTCCACCAGATGTACACCTGGGTCTCCACTGACAACGACCGTGCTCAGTGGCAGTCCTTCGTCGATGCGGCCAAGGAGAAGGATCCCAACTTCACCCTGACCTTCGACGGCCCGGCCTTCAACGACTACTGGACCAAGGTCAAGACCCGCATGGTCGCCTCGGACGCGCCCTGCATCCTCACCACGCAGGCCGCTCGCGCGCAGGAGCTGTCCGGCCTGCTTGAGCCTCTCGACTCCTACATGGAAGCCGCCGGCATCAAGGCCTCGGACTACAACGCTGCGATGATGCAGGGGATGACGGTCGATGGCAAGGTTCTGGCCCTGCCCTACGATGCTGAGCCTGACGTCCTGTACTACAACCGTGAGATGTTCGAGAAGGCGGGGCTTGAAGCGCCCTCGACCTCGTACACGACCGAGCAGTTCCTCAAGGATGCCAAGGCCCTGACGGGTGATGGCAAGTACGGCATGGCCGTCAAGCCGCTCCTCTTGGGCAACGCCCCCGGCGACTTCGGCATCGCATTCGGCGGCCAGGTCTCCCAGGATGGCAAGAACACCCTGACGGATCCCAAGTTTGTTGAGGGCGTCCAGTTCGCCTTCGACCTGGTCCACAAGGAGCAGGTTGCGGTTGCCCCGAACGCCGCCGACAACGACGGCCCGGCCCAGACCGCCTTCACCTCCGGCACCGCCGCGATGATCGTGGATGGCCCGTGGATGTACGGCTCCTTCAAGAAGGAGCTGGGCGATAAGCTCGGCGTTGCTGTCCTGCCGACCCCCACGGGCAAGCCTCGTGCGGTCATCCAGGGTTCCGGCTTCGGCATCGCGAAGTCCTGCCCGGACAAGCAGGCTGCTTTCAATGTTTTGAAGGAGCTCGTGACGCCCGAGGTTATCGGCACGGTTGCTGACAAGCAGGGTACCGTCCCCTCGGTCGAGTCCGCGATGGGCAAGTGGGCTGCCAACAAGCCCGAGGACAGCGCCGAGGCCTTGCGCATTCTCCTCGAGAACGGCACTCCGCTCGTGACCACGTCGACGTGGAACCAGATCAACACGTCGTTCCAGCAGTACTCGCCTGAGGGCTTCCGCGGTACCAAGACCGCTCAGGATATCCTCACCGATCTGCAGAACTCCGCTGGCTGATCCCAGTTCACCATGAACGAGGCCGGGGGACCGCTCGGTTCCCTGGCCTCGTTTCGTGGGTTTCTTCCTGTTAGCGCTAACGGTGGCGTGAGCGGACATGTAGAACCCACTGATACCCGACGAAAGGTGGCAATAGCTGATGAGCGTTGACACTGTGAAACCCGGCCGCGAGGCGTCCTCGGGCGCGGCGGGCACGGGGGAGGCGAAGGCCTCCAAGCGCGGAAAAGGCTCCGCGCGAGCTGAGGGGCGGTGCGGCGATGGCCTGCGCGCCCTCATCTATCTCTCGCCCGGGATGACGGGCTTCCTTCTCTTCATCGTCCTGCCCCTGATCGCGTCCCTCGTGATCTCCTTCTACGACTGGTCGATCTTCGGAGGCGGCCGCTTCATCGGAGTGGAAAACTACCGGCGTATGCTCGGCGGCGAGGACCCGGCGTTCTGGACGGTCATGCGCAACACCGTCGTGTTCGCCGCCTGCTACACGGCGCTGAACCTGGTGATTTCGATCGGCCTGAGCTACTGGCTCCAGCGCGTTCCCGAATGGCTCAGCCGCATCCTGCGCGTCATCTTCTTCATCCCGGTCGTCACCCCTATGGTCGGTAACGCGCTGATCTGGCGCCTCATGCTCTCCGACAACGGCGTGGTCAACTCGGCTCTGGCCGTCTTCGGTATCGAGCACATCCCCTTCCTGAACCACCCGGCTCTCGCGATGGGCTCGTTGCTCATGATGAGCCTGTGGCAGGGCCTGGGCTACAACATCGTCGTTCTCACGGCAGGCCTCAACGGCCTGAACACCTCGGTGCTCGAGGCCGCGACGATCGACGGCTGCAACGGCGTCCAGCGCTTCTTCAAGGTTGTCTTCCCGATGATTTCCCCGACCGTCTTCTTCTGCACGGTCATGACGGTCATCGGCGCATTCAAGGTCTTCGCTCAGCCCTACTTCCTGACGCTGGGTGGCCCGGGCGAGGCGACCAATACGATCGTGCTGGCCCTGTATCGCAACGGTTTCTCTTTCGACAAGCTCGGCTACGCGTCTGCGATGGCGTGGGTGCTCTTCGTGATTGTCATGACGGTGACGGCCCTGCAGTTCGTCGGCCAGAAGAAGTGGGTGAACTACGATGCATAATAAGCGCGTAACAACGACGATTTCGGTCGTCATACTGGGCTTGATCGCGATCGCGTTCCTGTTCCCCTTCGCGTGGATGGTCGCAACCTCCTTCAAGCCGACCAACGAGGTCTTCACGTTCAGCCCGGTGGGCAGCGAGGTCGCGTGGGAGAACTACCCCTCGGCTCTTCGTTCGATTCCCTTCGGCCGAGTCGTCCTCAACTCGTTCATCGTTTCGCTGGCCGGTGCGGCCCTCGTGGTCGTCGTGTCGGTCCTGTCCGCCTACGCGTTCGCGCGCCTGCGCTTCAAGGGCCGTGATCACCTGTTCATGCTGTTCCTGGGCACGCTCGTCCTGCCCCAGGAAGTCCTCGTGATCCCGCTGTACATCGGCATGCAGCGCATGGGACTGGTCAACTCCTACTTCGCCCTCATCGTGCCCTTCGCGTTCGGCGCGTTCGGCGCATTCCTGATCCGTCAGTTCCTCATGTCCCTGCCCCTCGAGTTTGAGGAGGCGGCACGCATCGACGGCTGCAGCGACTGGCAGATCCTGACGAAGATCCTGCTGCCCCTGCTCAAGGCTCCGATCACGGTGGTTGGCGTGTTCGCGTTCATTGACTACTGGTCCGCGTTCCTGTGGCCCCTCATCGTGGTCAACGATTCGTCGCTGGCGACGATCCCGCTGGGCCTGCAGATGTTCTCGGGTGAGCGCGGCACCGACTGGGGCCCGCTGATGGCCGCGGTGACGATGACGACGATCCCGTCGATCCTGCTGGTCGTGTTCCTGCAGAAGCAGCTGGAAAAGGGCGTCACCCTGGGCGCCTTCGGAGGACGGTGATGAGCGTGAGCGAGAACAACGAGCTGACGGCGGACGCCGAGCGCTGGAGTGCGCTCGCGCGCCCGACCCCGCAGTGGTTCGAGGATACTCCGCTGGGGATCTTCGTCCACTGGGGCCCCTACTCGGTGCCCGCGTGGGCCGAGGATCATGGCGAGCTGGGCGTCGAGGAAGACTGGGAGGCTTGGTTCACCCACAACTCCTACGCCGAGTGGTACTTCAACACGATTCGTATTCCGGGTTCCCCGGCAGCGCAGCGCCACAAGGACCTGTACGGGTCGGCCTCGTACGATGCCTTCCTGGACGCGTGGGACCCCGACGCGTGGGATCCGGCTGAGTGGATGCGCCTGTTCCACCGTGCCGGCGCCGGTTACGCGGTGCTGACGACGAAGCACCACGACGGCGTGACCCTGTGGGATGCCCCCGAGACGGGCACGCGCAACACGGTGCGCCGTGGACCGCGCACCGACCTCGTGGCGGGCTTCGCAGATGCCGCGCGCGACGAGGGCCTGCGGGTCGGCCTGTACTACTCGGGCGGCCTGGACTGGCACTACCGCCCCCACCGCCCGATCCTCTCCGAAGAGGACTGCAAGGATCTGTGCCGTCCCAAGGATGCGGAGTACGCGCGCTACTGCTTCGTGCACGTGCGCGACCTGATCGACCGCTACCAGCCCGACGTCATCTGGAACGACATCGACTGGCCGGACGAGGGCAAGAACTTTGGCCCCCATGGCCTGGGTACGCTCTTCGAGTACTTCTACGCGGCGCGCCCCGAGGGCGTGACGAACGACCGCTACGGCGGCGTCCATGCGGACTACCTGACCAGCGAATATCAGCACATGGGCGACTCGGAGACGAGCGGCAAGCCGTGGGAGAACTGCCGAGGCGTCGGCCTGTCGTTCGGCTACAACCGTGCCGAGGGAGAGCACCAGTACCTCAGCGGCACGGCCGCCGTCCGCCACCTGGTGGACGTGGTCTCGCGCGGCGGTTGCCTCCTGCTCAACGTGGGTCCGAAGGCAGACGGCACGATCCCGCGCGAGCAGCGCGAGTGCCTCGAGGGCCTCGGTGCCTGGAATGACCTGTACGGAGCGGAGCTGCGCGGCGTGCGTCCGTTCTCGTCGCACGAGGTCGAGGCCGTCACCGTACAGTCCGCAGAGGACGAGGCCTGGGTGCGCCTCCTCGTTCACGAGGACCATGTCGCCGTGGTGGCGGATGCGTCGGTCACGCGGGTGTCGGGTCTGCCGAGCGGATTCGACTACTCGCGTTCCACGATTGTGACGCCGGGTGCGGCGTGCTCGTGGGACGGGGAGAGTTTGACCGTGCAGGCGGGGGAGCAGCCTCCGAGCGATGATCGCGGCGATGTTTTGCCGCTGGTCATCACTGCCCCACCCGCGTGAGGCGAGATTGTCGGCGCGGGCCTCAGGCTCGCGCCGACAACTTTTTTATACGAGCAGGGGTACTGTCGCAACGATCGTCGTCGCGACGACGAGGGGCTCGAAGACACGCAGGGGGATGTGGTCGGCCAGGCGGCGCCTCGCCCACGCGCACGCGAGCACCACGGGTGCCAGCAGGGCGATGAGGGGCAGATGCTCGAGACGCAGCAGGCCCATGCCGATCGTGAAGGGTGCCTTGATGACGTTGACCGTGAAGAAAAACCAGGCGGTCGTGCCCGGGAACTCGCTCACTGAGAATCGTGAGGCCAGGAAGTACATGGAGGTCACGGGGCCGCCTGTGTTCGCCGCCATCGTCGTGAAGCCCGCGAGTGTCCCGTAGGCGGCTCGAGCGACGCGCCCCTGGCTGACGTGCGGAGGTCCCCAGCGGCGCTGGGCGAGCGTCACGATGACCAGGAACAGCAGGATTGCGCCGATTGCTCGGCGCATCTGAGCCTGCGTGCTCACCGCCAGTAGGAGTGCCCCGAGTCCCACTCCGGCCAGTACCGACCGCACTAGGCGTCTCAGGACTGCCGCGACCGCGTCGCGCCGGTACGCCCACAGGGCGATCATGTCGCCGTTGAGGAGGAGGGCGAGCATGACGCCCGTCGACTCCTTTGCGGGAAGCACGAGCGCGAAAATGGCGGCCGCGGTCTTGGCCAGGCCGGTCAGAGCAGCGGCCGCGAGCAAGGCGGCCCACACGATGGGAGTCAGCGTCGACAGGTCCATCTCCTCCTCATATCCCATTTATCAGGACAAAAAGAACGTAGCGTGGTCACGTCTCACCGCTCTTCCAAAAGTCGCATGAAATTCCCCTTGGTCAGTTTTGAAGTGGCCTCGAAAACCACGGAATGCCAACGGTCCGATTTCAAACATTGAATTATGTGAGGGGGAATTGCATGCGACATTATTGGGGAACTGTGACGCGGTGTCGCTGTCAGCGTTGGCGTTGGTGTTGGAGGGGACGAAGATCTCGGTGGGGCGAAGCGCCTGAGCAACAAGAAAGGCACGGAAGCAACGACGTTGTTGCTTCCGCACCCTCATGCGTCGCGCGGACCCTTCACAACCGCGCGAAGATGCTCACTGACCCAGCAGCGTGCCCAACACGTACTCACGCGCGATGTGCGCGTACTGAAGCGGAGGAGCGATCTTCGGATCCTGCTCGGCCTCAACCAGGATCCAGCCTTTGTAGCCGTGCTCAACGAGGAAGGCGTAGGGCTCGGTGAAATCGATGGCGCCGTCACCGGGGACAGTGAACATGCCGGCGAGGAAGGAATCGAGGAAGGAACGCTTGGCCGCTCGGGACTCTTCCATCTTGGCGGGGCGCACGTCCTTGAAGTGCACGTGCTTGATGCGGTCGATCGCGCCGCGCAGCAGGCCCATGACGTCGCCATCGCCCACGAACGCGTGGCCCGTGTCGAAGAGCAGGGAGACCTTGTCCGGATCGGTCAGTTCGAGCAGGCGCAGCGTCTCGTCCTTGGTCTGAACGACAGTGCCCAGGTGGTGGTGGTAGACCAGGTCCAGGCCGTACTCGTGGGCGATCTCGCCGAGCTTGTTCAGGCCCTCGGCCAGAACCGGCCACTCCTCGTCCTTGAGGACAGGCTTGTTCTCGAAGATGCAGATGTCGCGGATGCCCTGCACTGAGCCGGTCTGCTCGGAGACGACGACGCGCGTCGCGCCCAGGAACTGCAGGTACTCGCAGGTGGCGCGGAAGTCGGGCTCAACGGCCTCGACGCCGTCGCGGACGATGAAGCTGGAGAACCACTGTGCGACGATCTTTAGGCCCGCGGCGTCGGCCTTTTCCTTCGTCTCTTCCTTTGAGGGGTACCAGCCTGCGACCTCGGTGCCGGCGAAGCCGGCCTCGGCCAGGTCGTCGAACATGACGTCGATGGTGTTCCATTCGCCGACCTCGGGAATGTCGTCGTTACGCCATGCGATGGGGTGCATGCCCCAGGTGATGCCATTGGGGTCGTTGATCGCGGTTGCGGGATCGTAGACGTGAGTCATTGCAGCTCTCCTATGAGTCGCGGTTATAAGTATCGGCGAGTTATGCCGCTGTCACTATTCTACTCAATCTCGTTTGATTGTCCAGACAAAGATGGTGGCTTGGGAGATCTTTCAGCCGGATAAACAGGGAGTGAACGCACGCGCAATTGCTGACCTGTGAAACCGGTCTGACGGGCGTGTTTGATACCCGCGCCAGATTGGTGCAGTGCTCCGACAATGACCATCGATGCGTGAAAATCCCGGTGGGACGCAAGGCGTCCCACCGGGATTACTCAGACGTGACTCAGGCCAGCGACACGGGTTTGCCGGTCTTCGCCGACTCCGTGGCGGCCTCGGCCAGACGCAGAGCCTCGATTGCATCGTCAATGGAGGGCGTGGGCTTGGTGCCCGCGACGACCGCGTCGATGAACGCGGTCAGCTCAATGCGGTAGGCGTCCGCGTAGCGCTGCAGGAAGAAGTCCAGGTACGGCTCGGCAGCATCCGTGACCTCGGCGTTGGACAGGCGCACGGTGGTGGCGCGGATGTTGTCCGCGTTGAGGGTGCCCGTCGAGCCCTGGGCCTCCAGGCGCTGGTCGTAGCCGGCCGAGCACTTGCGGTTGTTGACAATGGTGGCGACGACGCCGGCGGCGTTCTTTAGAGTGACCACTGCGGCGTCGAAGTCGCCGGCTTCCCTGATCTCCTCGTTGAAGTGCTGGCCGAACGCGTGCACCTCGACGATGTCGCCCAGGAAGAAGCGGGCCATATCGAAGTCATGGATGGTCATGTCGCGGAAGATGCCGCCGGAAACCTTCACGTATTCGGCCGGGGGTGCGGAGGGGTCACGCGAGATGATGAGCAGGTTCTCCAGATCGCCGATGTTTCCTTCTTCGAGCTGGGCATGAACCGCGGCGAAAGAGGGGTCGAAGCGGCGGTTGAAGCCGAACATGACCGGCACGGACACGGCGCCCAGCTCGTCGCGGGCGGCCTCGACGTCCTTCATGTCCAGAGCGATCGGCTTCTCGCACAGCACGGCCTTGCCGGCCTTGGCCGCGGCGAGCAGGTGGGGGATGTGCAGCGGCGTGGGCGAGCCGATGACGACGGCGTCAACGCTCTCGTCGGTGAAGACTGAGTCCACGTCGGTCGTGTGGCGGGCACCATAGACCTCGGCCAGCTTGCGGGCGGCGTCACCGAAAGGATCGGCAACGAGGGCGAGGGTCGCACCGGGGTGGGCGGCGATGGTCTTGGCGTGAACGTGGCCGATGCGGCCGGCGCCGATGACGGCAATGTTGAGCATCTTTGCTTCTTTCTAGGTGAGAGGGTTGTGCTGGAAAGCAAAAACCGTGACCGGTGGTGGCCCCACACGCGATGTGCGGGGCCACCGGGTGGATCACGGAGCGGGCATAATGACGTCGCGCACGAGGGCGTCGAGGTCAGCGTCTGCCTGCAGGAAGCCGCGCAGGGTCTTCACGGTGGCGCCGAAGGTGTCGAACTCCTCCGGGGTCATGCCGTCGGGCTCGTAGGCGCGGACGAACTCGGGGATCGAGAGCAGCGTCTTCATGATGTCCTCGCGCACCGGGATGTCCATGCGCTCTTCCATCTTGTAGTCCGAGTCGTTGATGAGCTTGGCCCACTTGAACGGCGGGGAGACGACGACGTCACCGCCGACGAATTCGGACCAGTGCATGACGTTACGGAACGCAGCGGAGAGCATGCGGGCGCGCAGGCCGCGCTTGCGGAACTCCTGGTAGGCGCGCTTGAAGGCGGCAACGCCCGCCCACTCGAGATGACCCGGATCCAGGAACATCTTGTCGCGCGCGGCGACCTCCTTGATCCAGTCGTCGAGGCGGCCCACCATGAGGGTGACGACCGGGCCCATCTGGGAGGTGTCCTTGCCCTCGGCCTCGCGGCGCTTGAGGCCGCGCTCGATGGCCTCGCCCGTGGTGACGGCCTGTGCGACAGAGAAGGAGACCGTCACGTTGATGGAGACGCCGCGGTAGGTGGCCTCTTCGATGGCCTCGACGCCCACCGAGGTGGCGGGGATCTTCACGATGATGTTCTTAGCCAGGTTGTGGAACTCCTCGGCCTGGTCGGCCAGAGCCTTGGCGGAGCGAGCCAGGCGCGGGTCCGTCTGCATCGACAGGCGACCGTTGCGGCCATTCTCGGCCTCGAAGATGGGCTCGAGGAGCTTGGCTGCCTCGAGGGAGAGTTCGCGCACGACCTGCCAGCCGATCTCAGACTCGGTGGCGTCGGGCATTTCCTTGGCGAGCTCGGCAATGCGGGGCAGCCACACGTCGCGACGCTGGTTGATGCAGGTGTAGGCGATGGTCGGGTTGCAGGTAGCACCAACGCCGCCGAAGGAGATGGACTGCGCCAGCTCATTGGGATCCGAGGAATCGTTCCACAGGGCGGTGGGGGTGTGACG
>CABKMD010000028.1 GCA_902373435.1 uncultured Actinomyces sp. | reverse complement strand
TTGAGGGCGGCCCCGCGGGGCCGCCCTCAACTCTACCTTCAGTGCCTGTGCGGAGTTGCTGGGCTCGGTGTAGCTGGCGGCGAACGACCTCAGTCTCATGGGCGATTGTGCTCTTTCGACCCTTTGGTCAGTGACTCTCAGCATAACGCCGATACAAAAGTCGCCGGGACCAAATGGTCCCGGCGACTACCGGTCGGGGTGGCGGGATTTGAACCCACGGCCTCTTCGTCCCGAACGAAGCGCGCTACCAAGCTGCGCCACACCCCGGTGCCGTTCGAGTATAGCCTTACCCTGTGGATATTCCCAAACGGAGACGGAGCGAGCGCTCGAAGTGTGGTCCACGCCGCATGTTGTCTGGCTGCGTTGAGCCCCAGAAAGCCCGGAAGCCGATGGCGGCGATGCCCTCCTATGCGGGATGCACGTGCAGCAGAGATGCCTCGGGACGCGTCGCGATGCGAATCTTCGCGTAGGGGGAGGTTCCCAGGCCAGCCGAGATATGCAGCCACGCCTCGGTGCCGTCCGGAGCTTCCCACCGCTTCAAGCCCTTCGCGTACGGGCGCGAAATATCGCAGTTCGTGATGATCGCTCCGACTCCGGGAATCCCGATCTGGCCACCGTGCGTGTGACCGGCGAGGATGAGGTTCGAGCCCGCCGATGTCAGCGCGGACACAACGCGCGTGTAGGGAGCGTGCGTGACGCCCAGGTGCAGGGCGCACGGCTCCACCCACGACGAGGCCGGAGCTCCCACGCGATCACGGAAAATATGAGCGTCATCTGTGCCCAGCAAAGACACCGTACCGGCGGGCAGACGGATCGTGCCGGAAGCATTCGACAGGTCAACCCAGCCGGCCTGGCGCATGCGACGCACCATCGGCAGGTAGGGAAGATCGGGAACAACCCTCGCGGGGTGGGGCTTTGATCGTGACAGGTAGCGGCTCCAGCGCTTCGGAATCGGCGAGTAGTAGTCGTTCGACCCGAGGACGAAAGCGCCCGGATAAGACAGGAATGGGCGGTATGCCTCCAGCACCATGTCCACAGCATCCGTGGACCCGAAGTTATCGCCGGTCGCCACGACCATATCGAAACGCTCCGAGGCTGCTACGTCGGACAGGAAACGCAGGAGAAACTCCTGTCCGGCAAACAGATGAAGGTCCGCGATCTGGAGGATCGTCACCTCGGGAACATCGCCCTCAATGGGGACGTCGTAGCGGCGCAGCACCGGCATCGTGCGCTCGACCGACCCCCATGCGAGCGCCGCGCCACCCGCGGCCAGGCCGGCGAGACCCAGTCCGCCGACGATCGCTCCCACAGTGCGCAGGCCACGGCCTCGTCGAGTGGACGAGGCCGTGGCCTGCGCGAGGGTCGATGTGACGTCAGTGGTCATTGCTGGTGGGTGACGCACTCGGCGTGGGAGTAGGAGTCGCGCCGCGCTGAGGCGTCGTCGCACCAATGTTCGCGTTCGAGACGGCCTCAACGGGTGTACCCGCCAGAGCCTGTGTCATGTACGGCGCCCAGATGTTCTGGCCGACGTAGGTCTCACCGAAGATCTCGCTGTGGTACACGCCGTTGATGACAACGCCGGACACTTCCTGGGACGAGTTGTTGCCGTGACCCACCCACGCGGAAGTGGCGAGCGAGGGGGTGAACCCGGTCAGCCACGTGTTGGCGTGGCCGTCGGTCGTACCCGACTTTGCCGCGAAGGGGCGACTGTCGCCCAGGCGAGTCGACGTGTAGTACTGGCCGGCCGAGGCCGTCAGAAGGGCCGCCGTCTTGTTCGCGACGTCAGGGGAGATGACCTCCTTGCAGTCCGCCGCAAACTCCTTGAGAACGTTCTCGTCGCGGTCGGTCACCAACTCGATGGACTGGGGCTTGCACTGCTCGCCGGAGTTCGCGATCGTGGCGAACACGGAGGCCATCTGCAGAGGGGAGCTCGACACGGAGCCGAGGATGTTGGCGGGGAAGGGGGACGGGACCTCGCCGTCCTCCGTGATGCCCAGATCGTAGGCGGTCTGGAAGATCGAGCAGAAGTCCACGCGTGACGCCATGTTCACGAACGCCTGGTTGGCCGACAGGCCGGTGGCGCGCACGACGTTCATCGTGCCGGTCTTACCCGCGAGGTCGTTGACCTGATAGCCCTCGGTGGTGATGGAACGGCCGTCGCACTTGAAGGCGCCGTTCGGGTAGAAGGTGTTGGCCGAACCCACCGTTTCGTAGGCCGAGTGTCCCTCCTTGAACCACTGCAGGAGCGTGAACACCTTGAAGGTCGAACCCACCTGGAAGCTACCGTCGGCCGAGTAGTTGGCCATGGTCTGGCCGCTCTCGACGCCGTAGGTCGTATTCTGTGCCATAGCGAGCATTTTGCCGGTGCGTGGGTCCAGCGACACGAGCGCGTCATTCAGGCCGGAGGCATCGCCCACGGGAATCGCCTTCGCCAGGGAGGCGTAGGCCGCGTCCTGCTTCGCGGTATCCAGCGTCGTACGGATCGTGATGCCCTGAGTCTTGAGCAGGCGCTCGCGCTCGATGCGCGTCGCGCCGAATGCCGGGTCCTCCAGGAACTGGGAGAGGACGTAGTCGCAGAAGTATGCCTTCGAGGAGTCGGCACCCGAGCAGCCCTCCGAGGAGACCGTCGGGTGCAGCATCGAATCGACCGACGTCGCGATGCCCTCGTCGTACTCTTCCTGCGTGATGACACCCTGGTCGAGCATCGTTGCCAGGACCGTGTCGCGGCGTTCCTGAGCGGCTTCCGGGTGGGTCAGGGGATCGTACTGGACGGGGGACTGGACGAGGCCGGCGAGGAGCGCAGCCTCCAGGTAGTTCAGCTCCGACGCGGACTTGGAGAAGTAGCGCCGCGAGGCGGCCTCGACACCGTAGGTGGTGGGGCCGAAGGGGGCGATGTTGAGGTAGCCCGTCAGGATTTCTTCCTTCGACTGGTTCTTCTCCAATGCCAGCGCGTACTTGATTTCACGCAGCTTACGCTCAGTGGTTTGCTCGGTTGCCGCGCTCACCTGGTCCGCGTCGCCTTCGAGGTAGCCGCGCTCTGCCAGCGAGTTGCGCACGTACTGCTGGGTGATCGTCGAAGCGCCCTGGCGGCCGCTCTCGCCCAGGTTCGTCACGAGCGCACGGGCGATACCCGTGGCATCGACGCCGTTGTGCTCGTAGAAGCGCTTATCTTCGATCGCGACGATCGCCTTCTTCATGACGTCAGCGATGTTGGTGCTGGGCACCACGATGCGCTGCTTGTCGTAGAAGTGCGCGATCACGCCGCCGGACGAATCGAGGAGCTGGGACTCCTCGGCCGGGGCCACGGTCTGCACGTCACCGGGCAGCTCGTTGAAGACGGACGGGACCGACTTCGCGGCCAGCGCGGTGGGTCCCGCGACGGGGACGAGCATGCCGGCTGTGACGACGCCCATGAGCGAGGACACGCTCAGGAACGCCAGCAGCAGTGCGAGCAGCTGGGCCGGTCGGACAGCGCGAGAGTGAGAGTGCGACATATTCCTAGCTTACGTGTCGGCTCGCTCATCTGGCGTGTGGCGGCGCGTGAGAATTGCCTGATGAGTCACCTTGAGAGGCCTTCGACAGTGGTCGCAGCGTTTGCACCCGCACACGTATGTGTGTATGGTCACAGGCAGGGCTCGGAGTACAGTGAAGTGGAGTTCCACGATGTCAACGCAAGGCGACGACCAGAGTTGGGTCGCCCGCGCGCTCTGCGCGTCCATCGAACCGGACGTGCTGTTCGTGCAGGGTGCCTCCCAGCGTCAGGTTCGTGTGCGCTGCTATGAATGCGAGGTTCGCCTTGAATGTCTCGCCGACGCTCTCGAATCCGAGGCGAACTACGGCGTGTGGGGCGGCTTGACGGAACGTGAACGCCGTGCGATCCTGCGCCACTACCCGGCCGCAGACAACTGGCTGGAGTGGCTGCGTACGTCCGATGAGCCGCTGGCCCGCGAGCTCCGCAGCCCCCACATCCCGAGGGTCCTGTCCTTCGTGCGCCCCTAGTTGGCGGGCGGGTAGGATAGAGCCATGACTAAATGGGAATACTCCACGATTCCGCTGCTCACGCATGCGACGAAAGCAATTCTCGACCAGTGGGGCACCGACGGGTGGGAACTCGTCCAGGTGATCCCCGGTCCCAACGGTTCCGAGAACCTGGTGGCCTACCTCAAGCGTCCGATTGAGGAAGCGCCCCCCGTTCAGAACTGACGCGCGCCACCTGTGCGCACCAACGAGGCCATGGCTCCGACATGCGTGTATCGCACGGGGCCGCGGCCTCGTTTGCGTTGCGAGACAAATAGGTTGGGCCCGACACCTCACGGTGTCGGGCCCAACCTAAGTGTAGGCTGCGGTCAGCGAGCGCGACGCGCCAGGCGATCAACGTCAAGGAGGGTCACGGCGCGACCCTCCAGACGGATCCAGCCGCGCGATACGAAGTCGGCCAGAGACTTGTTCACGGTCTCACGGGAGGCGCCGACCAGCTGGGCGAGCTCTTCCTGCGTGAGGTCGTGGGGGACATGGACGCCCTTGTCGGTGGCGGTGCCGAAGCGGTCAGCAAGGTCCAGGAGGGCCTTGGCGACACGGCCGGGAACGTCGGAGAACACGAGGTCCGAGAGGGACTCGTTAGTGCGGCGCAGGCGCTGCGCGAGGGCGCGCAGCATGTGCTTGGCCAGGGTGGGGTTGGTGTCGAGCACGTGCATGAGATCCTCGTGCTCGAGGTAGAGGAGGGATGCCGGGGAAACGGCGGTTGCGGTGGTCGAGCGCGGACCCGGATCAAAGAGCGTGAGCTCGCCGATGATCTCTCCGGGGCCCAGGACTGCCAGTAGAGACTCGCGGCCGTCGCTGGACGTGTGGCCGAGCTTCACCTTGCCCTCGGTCACGATGTACAAGCGATCACCGAGATCACCTTCGTCGAAGAGAGTCTCTCCGCGACGTAGGGTCGTATGACCCATCTTCTGCTGGAGGGACACCTGCTGTGCATCATCCAGGCCACCGAACAGCGGCACCTGGCTGATGAAGTTTCCGTCACCGATCATGGTGCGGAGCTCCTTCCGCTCGTGCCCGATTGCTCGGGCGTTTCGACTTGGATTGCGCAGTGGATCCCATACGTAATACCACTCACGAGGAGGTACCGCGCATCACACTATTATGCCCCATCTATCAGGTGAAATGGGTTTCATTTCGCGTTTTGTGTGACCTGTCTAATGAAAAATAGGCTATTTGGCGTGTGCGCCGACGTGCTCTGACAGGGCGTCGGCCACAGCCTGCGGCGCTTCTTCGGGGAGGAAGTGTCCGGCCTCGCGAATGACGATCTGAGTCAGAGGTGCATCCACGAACTGGGCGTCGGCCGCGTGATCCAGCGCCGACCACGCCCCGTCGTCACGCCCCACCAGGGATAGGACGGGCACGCGCAACGGCTCGGAGAGGATACGTCGCTCCTCGCGTGAGAGCTTGCGTGCCGCGCTCAGGCCGCGCAGCGCGGTGTGCGCGGCGAAGGGGCGACGCAGCGCGGCGCGGTACGTGCCTGACTGAGAAACGAGGCCGTCCACGTTCCCGGGCGAGGCCCACGCGCGGAACACGGTCGTCACGAGAGACCCCGAACGCAGCGCGCGCTCACGCCCGGTGGGCAGCGCTAGGCGTCCCTGCAGGACGCGCCCACCCGCCCACGGGGCGCGACCGATCACGGCCTGTACGCCGAGGGGGTGCGGCGCCGACAGGACGGCCACCGATCGCAGCTCGACGGGAGCCAGGGCGCCGATCATCCACGCGACCGTGCCGCCGATTCCCATGCCGGCCACGGAGAACGAGGCCACGCCGAGCGCGCGCACGACGCCGATCACGTCGTTCGCCATCTGTTGCAGGTCGCAGTCTCCGCGCGTCAGGTCGGAGGTGCCAAAGCCGCGCAAATCAAGGGCAAACACGCGCGAGGTCGACTCCGCGAGGGCGGGCAGGACATCGCGCCACGCCCACCAGTGCTCAGGAAAGCCGTGCAGGAGGACGAGCGCGTGGTCCATGCCCTCGCCCATGTCAGCGACGTGGAATGCGGCGCCGCCAGCGCTCACGTGCCGATGGGTCCACGGACCCTCAAGCTCGATCGCGCTGGCGGGAATCAGAGTGTTCACTTGCGGGCCGCTTCTTTCGTTGCCTTCTTACGGGCGCGCTTGGAGTAGAAGGCGTCCGCTGGGTTGGTGGCTTCAATCGAGGTGCGCAGCGCCTCCTCGGCCCGACCGGTGCGGCGCGCCGAGTGGGACACGTACGCCAGGCCAATGAGGGCGATGCCCAGCAGTGCGAAGCGGCCGGAGTATCCGGAGGCCTGCAGGTGGTGCGAGATGTTCGCGCCCAGGGAGCCTGTGTTGGTCAGCGCGGTGAGCGCGGACAGAACCGATGCGGCGGTGATGCCGGGGGCCATGAGCCACGGCAGACCCACGACGAGGGTCACGATGCCCATCAGCCAGGCGCCCAGCGACGAGCGGCGTGCGAGAACGAACAGGATCGCGGAGACGATGATCGCACCGAGGATCTCGCCCAGCGCCACGATCGAGGCGACGCCCGTGTACATGGGGGCGGCGTCCGCCAGAGTCATGCGGGCACCCGCGTCGGCGGCCAGGTACCAGCCGACGGGCACGAGCAGCAGGAAGAGGAGGAAGGACAGGCAGTGCGCGCCCGTGCGCGAGGGCATCTCCGTGACCTCGGGGGCGGCGGAGAAGATCTCGTCGTCCAGGCTCGAAGGCGCGTCGGACTTGTCACCGCGGGCGGCGGTCGACGCGATGGCGGCCAGGGTCGCAGCCTCGGCGTCCTTGTCGCCCTCACCCAGCAGGGAGCGTCGACGCGGGCGTGCGGCCTCGGCGGCATCCTGATCCTCGAAGGAGTACGAGGCCTCGGTGACCTGCGTCGGCAGCTGGGCCGTCGGTTCGGTGAAGGGGGTCTCCTCCTCGGCCTTGGGTTCTTCCTCGGCGGGGCTTTCGGCGGGAGCATCCTCCTGGGCCGCGGCTGCGGGAATCGAGGAGGCGAGGTCCTCGTCGTCGCCGAAGATCATGGAGCGGCGCGAGGGCAGAGAGTGCGCGGAGGCATTGGCGGCTGCGCCACCGACCGAGGCGACCTCGGCCTCGGCGGTAGCCTCGTCCGTGGCCTCGTCCGTGGCCTCGTTCAGGGCGGCGGCCGCCTGCGCGGGCGTCATCACGGGGGTGAGCGCGGGCTCCGGATCCTCGGTCACGTCCTCGGCGGCCTCGCCTGCGGTGGCCTCGCCTGCGGAGGAGAGCAGGGAAGCGAAGGAATTCTCAGCGTCTTCCGCCTGGTGCGAGGAGGTTTCAGGCTGCTCGCCCTCCTCCTTCGACGAGGCGGGGGCGGACTCATCGGAAGCGGTGTCCTCGGCGGGAGCCTCATGAGAGGGGGCCTCGTGGGTGGTCTCGGGTTCCTCGGTTGCCTCTGCGGCCGGAGCGTCCGCCTCGGCGGCCTCTTCGGTTCCCTGATCAGCGACCGGAGTGTCGGCGGGGGGCTCCTGCTCGGTCTGCTCCTGCTCGTTGGCGGAGTCGGCCTCGGCCTCGTCGGAGGAAGAAACGACCGGAAGATCGCCCTCGGGGGTGGACACGACGGGCAGCTCGCCCGTGGAGATCTTGTCCTCGATTCTCGGCTTGAGCGGTGCTGCGGCGGGCACACGGCCTGTCAGACCGCCGATCGCGACGGCCTCGATTTCGCCCGTGTGGATGGGCTCGCTGGACTCGCCGATGATCGCCGACGTGTCGGAATCCTCACCGGGCAGCTCGATCTCCTCGCCGGTCAGCACCAGATTGTCAGGTGCCTCCTCGGCGCGGTCGTGCTGGGCGTCAAACTCGTGATCAGACATGCTTCCTCCTTATATCTGCCCACATATTACGGTCAGGGTGAGCGCTTGCGTGCATTAGTCCTCGGCAGGCCTCTCTTTTGCTGTCGAATCCTCATCGGCCTCGAGCTTCTTGAGCGCCCGCACGCGGGCCCACAGGACACCCATCGAGGCGCAGCCGGTCCCCATTCCGAGCGCCGCCAGCGGCGGGCTCGCGAGCGCTATCTTCGTCAGCAGGGACGATCCTGGGACAATCACGTTGCCCGTCAGTGATGCCCACACGGGCAGGACCACGTACGCGGGAAGCACCAGAATGAACCAGCTTGCGATCTGCGTGCCCGTGATCGACCAGCGTGCGCTCACGACGAGCACCGCGAATGCGACGCCCGCTCCGAGCGCGAGCCAGTGCATCGGCTCGAAGCCCTCGGCAACCCCCTCCAGACCCATGGCCGCGACGTTCGTCGTGTCCGAGGGGGCCGCCGCGACCATCAGCGTGCCCGCCGCGACCGCCGCGGGGAGCGCGACTGTCGTGCCGAATCCGTGGCGGTGCACGCGGGCCAGAGGCACGCGCGTGCTCTTACCGGCGCGCACTCGCACCGACTTGATCGTCAGCGCGCAGGCGCCGAGCATGAGCGACATACACACCGGGTACAGGCACCAGGACATGCCCGCGGTGACATCTTCGGCACCCACGGATGACTTCATGAGGAAAGGTAGGCGCGCCACACCAAAGAACTGAGCCACTCCCACGATGATCGACCACACGAAGGTCACGACCATGCCCCCGCTCGACTCCTCGCAATTGAGGGCGATGAGGGCCAGCAGCAGTGACGCAAGCGCCATGCCGATGAGCCCCTCGACCGAGGCCAGAGGCTGGCCGACCGCAGCCAACGCCTGCACGTCGACCATCGAGGACCCCAGAAACACCAGGGCGATCGGGGCGAAAACAAACGCGAACAACCCCGAGCGCAGGCGCGCGGAGAGGTTTCGATGCTGCAAAAGCGTCATGCCCCTAGTGTAGAGGGGTGAGTATCGAAGCCCTCGTCGACCCCGCACCCGCCGTGTTGTGCGCGGCAGCAGCCCGACCCGACGTCACCTCGGCCATGAGCGAGGCCCACGCGGCTCTCGCCGACCTGCGCTTCAGCGAGGGGCTGCGCCGAGGCTGGGAGGAGGCGCGCGCGGAGGCCGCCGTGCGCGAGGCCGCCGCGCTGTCCATCATCGAGGGTGCCCGCACGAGTGTCGACGACGTGCGAGCCCTGTCCATGGCCGACGATGGGGGAGCGGCCTCGGACCCGGGTGCCGCCCTCGCGCTGGGGATCTGGCGCTCGCAGTGGAACCTCGCCTCGCGCTTCCCCGCGCTCAACACCCGCTCCCAGGGGGGCGCGCGCGTTGTCCCCACGCCCCTTCCCGCGCTCATCGCGGGACTGCATAGGGATGCCTGCTCGGGGCTCGTTGCCGCCGGCCTCGTCGGTTCCCGCACGGTCGCAGTCCCCACCGATCCCGCCCTGCTCACGCCCGCCCTCGCCTACACGCGCTGCGATGCGCCCGGCCTCGCCGTCGCCGCCGCCCTGACTGCGCACTTCCGTTTCCGTCGTGTCTTTGACCCGGCCTCGTCTGTCGTGGGGGGCGGACTAGCGCGGTGGATCCTCGTCACCCGAGGCGTTGACCCGACGGGTGTGTGCGTGCCAGCCGCCTACGACGCGCTCGACCCGGCGCGCGCGGGACGCAAACTCGCCGGGTGGGTGAGCGCCGACGAGGCCGGCCTGGCTCGGTGGATCATCCACTACTGCGCGGGTGTCGTCTACGGAACCCAGGTGGGGCGCGATGTCGCCCGCCACGTCCAGGCGGGCCGCCTCTCCTAGGGCTGTTTCTCAGCGGCGCAGGAGCGCGCAGGCCGCCGCACCCACGGCGATGCCGACGATGAAAGGTACCGCGACTTTCGCGGGCGTGGGAACCTCGTGCGGCAGGACGCGCACCGTGGACGTGAACGTGAGGGTGGGCCAGCCTTCGCGCTGCGCCATCTCGCGCAGGGCGCGGTCCGGGTTGACCGCATAGGGATGTCCGACCAGGCGTAGGAGCGGCGCGTCCGACACCGAATCAGAGTATGCCGAACACTCCGACAGGTCCCAGCCGCGTGCGCGAGCTAGGGCCTCGCAGGCATCCGCCTTGCTTTGCGCCTGGTTGAAGTGCGTGATCTCGCCCGTGAAGCACCCGTCCTCGTCGACCGCCGCGCGCGAGGCGAGGACCTCGTCAGCCCCCAGCATCTGCGCGATGGGGCGCACCACCTGCTCGACCGACGCCGACGCGATGACAACGACGTCTCCCGCGCGCTTGTGTGCCTCGATGCGCGTGAGCGCCTGTGCGTAGCAGACGGGTTGGATCGAGCGCTCGAGCGCGTCCTCCACCGTCGCCTCAAGGAACGCGGAATTCCAGCCACGCCCCATGCGCCCCAGTGCCTGCGCCATCTGCTCCATGCGTGACTCGTCCGCTCCTGCGAGCAGATAGGGAAGGTGAACCAGGACGGAGGTGAGCGCGGTACGTCTGTTCATGAGGCCCGCCTCGATGAAGGGACCCGAGAGCGCCACGTTCGAGGACGTGTCCAGAATCGTCTTATCCAGGTCGAAAAAGGCCGCGCGTACCATTGCATCTACTCCAGCGTTGGCTCAATCCACAGGGGTCCTCCATCGGATCCCTCTATGCACAGCGTGGCACCTCGGGTTGGCGTTGTCCACAGGGGGGCGTCCATGGGTGGACGGGCCACTCGCTGCGGGCGCATCGTCATCCTATGAACACCCGCGTCACCCTGAACCGAGGCACCGTTGCTCTCGTCGGCCTCGCCCCGTCCGACCACGACGCCGCACGGGATGCCGCGGTGCTCGCGGGGGCTCACGTGTGCTCGAACCCGGGCCAGGCCTCGTTGATTCTCGCTTCCGTCTCGGCTCCCGTGCCCGAGGGAGTGCCCTGCGTGCGCGTCGGGCAGGGCGGTCAGGTGAGGCTGCCGGAGGACACCGCACTCCTCGTGTCCCTCATCGCTGAGGCATCCTCCCGCACGCGCCGATCGGGCGCGGTGTGGGTAGTCGCCGGGATCGCGGGAGGGGTTGGTGTCACCAGCGTCGTTCGGCTTCTCGCACGCGCGGGCGGTCGCCGTCCCGGCGCCCGGTGGAGTGGGCTGCGCGGGGCGCGCGGTGTCCGCCAAGCAGGGGTGGGAGACGCGGTCGTCGTCGACGCGTCCGGGTCCGTGCCCGGTGTCGCGCTCGCGGGTGACCACGACGTTCCCGGCGTGCGGTGGGCGGATCTGGACGCCTCCGAGGACTCGTATCTGCCCTCGCTGCGCGATCATCTGCCCGTCGTCGGAGGAGTGCGTGCCCTCGTCGGGGACTGCCGAGGCGGCGTCACTGCCGATGATCCCCGCGCGGTCGCGGCGTGCCGATCCCTCGACGCGCCCCTCATCGTGGACGCGGGCCGATGGGACGAGCGAGCCGCACGGTGCGTGTCCGCGATCCACGCCGACACGCTCGTCCTGGTTACCCACGGGGACCTGGAGGGAGCCGCCGAGCTGTCGGCGACATGCGCGGTGCTTCCGCCTCCATGCCCCGCGATCACGCTTGTATGTACTGGCGAGCGATGGGGAGCGGGTGTGCGCGAGTGTGCCCCCGGGCCCATCCTGCGCGCCCCCACTCGCCCCGGTCGGAATCTGCGCAGCCTCATTCGCGCCCTCGAATCAGCGTCCTCTGAGCGCGCAGGCGGGGCTGCGCGCTCACCTGGCGAGCCGCTCGCGATCGAGGCGCGCCATGCGTGACGCTCTGCGCGTGCTCGCCCGCGGTGAGGACCCGGCACGGGCGGCGGCCGCGTGCGCGCCGCCCGGCTGTGGAGCCGTCGCGGTCGCCTCCACCCTGGAGACCCTGCGTGCCCGGCAACGGGGCATGGAACCGCCGCTCGCGCGCCTCCTCGACGACCCAGCCGTCACCGACGTTCTCATCAACGGCACCCAGGCGTGGGCCGACCGAGGAGGCGGTCTCGTGCGCGTGGACGTCGGCATCCGAGACGAGGCCGATGCCCGTCGCGCCGCCATACGCCTCGCGAGTGCGTGCGGCGTGCGCCTGGACGATGCGCGACCCATCGCGGATGGCACCCTGCCCGGGGGTGTGCGCCTGCACGCGGTCCTCGCCCCCGTGTCTGGGTCCGGCACGCTCATCTCCCTGCGCGTCCTTGGTACCCGTCGGTTGGGCGTCGCGGAACTCGAGGCCTGCGGGACGCTGCCCGGCGCGGTGGGGACGCTCCTGCGCTCCCTGGTCGCATCGCGCGCCAACGTCCTCGTCAGCGGGGCGACCGGAAGCGGGAAAACGACGCTCCTGAGCGCCGTGCTTTCCCTTGTTCCCCCTGGTGAGCGCATCGTCTGCATCGAAGAGGTCACCGAAATCGCACCCGCCCACCCCCACTGCGTGCACCTCATCGAGCGTCAGCCAAACGTCGAGGGCAGGGGCGCGGTTACCCTCGCCGACCTCGTGCGCGCGGCCATGCGCATGCGCCCCGACCGCCTCATCCTCGGGGAGTGTCGAGGCCCCGAAGTGCGCGACGTCCTCACCGCCCTCAACACAGGGCACGACGGCGGATGGGCAACGATCCACGCCAACGGGGCGCGCGATGTGCCCGCGCGGCTCGCTGCCCTCGGAGCGCTCGCGGACATGGGGGAGGGCACCGTCGCCGCCCAGGCCGCCAGCGCCATCGATGCCGTCCTCCACATGCGGCGCGGTGCAGACGGGCACCGCTGGGTGTCCGAGGTCGGGGTCCTCACGCGCGCTCGTGGGCCACTCGAGTGTGCCTGTGCGCTCAGTGTCACCTACGATGGCTGCGTCACCACGCACGAGGCCTGGGCGCCCCTCGCCCGAAGGGTCGGGCTATGAAGGAGGGCTGGGATGCGTTCGTGGACTGCCTCGGCCTCGGCGAGGTGGTGGCGGTCAGCGTGTTCGCTATATGCGCGTTTGTACTGTTTTTTCAGTGTTGTATGACTGTGTGTCGGGGTGCGCGCGAGAAGCGTATCGTGCGCGCGTGGGCGCGGCCGACGCGTGTGCGTAGCCCGGACCGCGAGGCCCGGGGGCGGTGGGGTCGGCTCCGTCCAGAGAAGGAACGATCTGCGCGCCACCGAGGCCGCGCTCAGGGCCCGCCCACCCCGCGCGAGCTCTCGCTCCTCGTCACCGAGGTCGCGACCCGTCTGCGCGCGGGAGCGCCAACTGCCGCAGCCTGGGGCCTCGCGTTGGCACGCATCGAGGTGGGAGGGAGCGTCGGCGTGGATGATTCCTACCCTGCCGTCCTCGACGAATGGGCGCGCGCGCCGACGCGCTGGCGCTGTCTGCGTCGAGCAGAAAGGGCACCGGGAGCGGCCGCATCCCGCGTGAGCGCAGCGTCCGTCGCCCTCGCCTGCCGATTCAGCCATGGCCTCGGCGCTCCGCTTGCCGACGTGCTCGACGCGATCGGCAGCGTCATCGACGACGCGCAGGCGCTCGAGGAGTCGCGTCGCGTCGCCGCCGCCGGCCCGCTCATGTCCGCGCGCGTCCTTGCGGCTCTCCCCCTCGTCGGGGTCTTGGCGGCGCTCGCGCTGGGAGCCTCGCCCTGGCAGTTCTACACGGGAGGCGGGGCGGGGCGGATGTGTGCCTTCATCGGTGTGGCCGCGTGGGCGGTGGGCATCGCCTCCTGCCAACGGATCCTCGCCCGGTGTCGCCGCGTCGAGGAGGGGATGGACGGCGCACTTGCCTGCGACCTCGTCGCCGCCGCCCTGGCCTGCGGCGCGGCCATCCCCCGCGCTCTCGACGCGTTGGCCGACGCCTGCGCCGCCGAGCCGCTGTCGTGGGCCGCCGCCTCGCTGCGGCTCGGAGCGACCTGGGCGGACGCCTGGGAGGACGCCCCCGAGTGGAGCCATCCCCTGCGCGACGCGCTCGAGGCCTCGTGGACCAGCGGAACCGCCCCGGACACGCTGCTCGCCCGCAGCGCCGCGTGGGAACGGCGCTCGCGCCTCGTCGACGCGAAGGCGCAGGCCGAGGAGCTGAGCGTACGCCTCGTCGGACCGCTCGGCGCCTTCTTCCTGCCCGCGTTCCTGGCCCTGGGCATCGCACCCCTGCTCGCGCATCTCGTGGGAGGGATCGGTGTGTAGACGGGTTATCCACAGGGGCTGCGGGCTCTCGTTGGTTATCCACAGGGGTTCCAATCCGCGTCGACACGTGGGATGGCCCCCGCGCACACTGGCCCTGCGCGTGACCGCGCGCGAAGGAAGAAAGGACAGATCAATGACGATCATCGACAGAATCGACTGCGCAGCCACGCGCGCCCAGCTCATCGTGATGGCGGCCGTGCAGGAGGGCGCTCGGGCCCTGCGAACCCGGACCGCGGCTGAGCCCATGGAGGGACGTGATACCGAGGAGGGTGCGACCACCGTCGAGTACGCGATCGGCACCATTGCCGCCGCCGGATTCGCTGGCCTGCTCATCGTGATCCTCAAATCGGACAGCGTGCGCGCCGCCCTCGAATCCATCATCCAGGAGGCGCTGAACACCCGATGAACAGTGACGAGCGCGGATACGTCACCGTCGAACACGCGATTGGCTTCGTTGCCGTCACCGTCGTCGTCGGCGTCATCGTTGCCGCTGCGCAGGCCGGCATGACCGGAGCGTCCCTGTGCCAGGCGGTGCGCGAGGGCGCGCGGGCCGCCTCCATCGGACAGGCCGACCCGCAGGGAGCGGCCTCAGCCGCCTACCCGCCCGGATCGTACGCGGTCGCGCGCGCCGGCGGGTGGGTGAGTGTCACCGGCACCGCCCCCTACCGCGGGGCGGCCGGCTGGGTCGGGGGCATCGCCCGATGCTCGGTGACCACCATCGACGAGGGGGACCTGCCGTGATGCGTGAGAGGACAGCCGAGCACGCAGCGGTGTCTCGAGGTGGGCCTGTCGCGGATGGGTGTACCGGCCGATGCGCCGAGGAAGGATCCGGGACCATCAATTCCGTGGGCCTCATCGTCGTGGCCGTGGTGCTCGCGGTGGTCCTTGGTGGGGTCGGCGTCGCACACCGCGAGCGGGTGCGCCTGCAGGCGGTCGCCGACCTGGCGGCCTTGGCTGGGGCAGAGCAGTCGGCCATGGCTGGCTGGGAGGACGTGGGGGAGCGGCCGTGCGGGGCAGCCTCCGCGGTCGCTGCAGCGAATGGCGCGGGTGTTCAGTCCTGCGAGGTGCGCGGTTCTGACTGCCTGGTGATCCTCACGCGCCGCGTTGAGATCGCCGGTATTTCAACGAATGTGAGTGCTCGGGCGCGCGCCGGACCGTGAGAGTGAGAAATTCACAGGAAATTGTCAGGTTCGTTCAATGGTTCCCACAGGTGGGGTCCGTACATTAATGGTCATCAAGCCAAGGGCGACACCCACAAAGGGTGAGCCAAGAAAGGGAGCGCATCGGAAGACTTGCACTGTGTTGATGGGATACTCGAAGGGGTCGGCCTTATGGCCGGCCCCTTCGGGTATCTACAGTGCGGGCTTCATTCCCCCGGCGCGCGCTCCTGGAGGTAGGTCAGCAGCGTGATCGCTCCCTGCTTAGACAGGGGCTCGTTCCCGTTGCCGCACTTGGGTGACTGGACGCAGCGCGGGCACCCGGACTCGCAGTCGCAGGAGGAGACTGCCTCGAGTGTGGCGGCCACCCACGACCGAGCGCTGTGAAAGCCGGCGAGCACGTGCCCGGCGCCGCCTCGGAACGCGTCGTGGATAAAGACGGTGGGCGCGCCCGTGTCGTCGTGCAGCTCGGTTGACAGGCCTCCCAGGTCCCAGCGGTCGCAGATGGCGACGATGGGCAGGATCCCGATCATCGCGTGCTCGGTGGCGTGCAGCGTGCCCGCCAGGTCGGCGGCTTCGATTCCCATGGCTGCCAGCGCCGCCGGAGTGAGGGTGAACCACGTGGACTTCGTGGGCAGCGTGTGCGTGGGCAGGAAGAGCTCAATGTTGCGGATGAACTCGAGCCCGGGCAGGCGCAGCAGGTCGTAGTCGGTGATCCGTGTCGACACGTTCGTTGGCCCGTGGTGCCACGTGACCGTGCCGTCCCCGCACACGTACGTCTCCTCGATGGCGCACACCTCGACGCTCGTGTGGGTCGCCGAGCGCGTGCGTAGGGGAGTGCACACCTCCTCGACCAGGGCGACGCGCGCGTCGTCGATACGCGCGGGCGGGATGATGATCGACGAGGCCTGGGCCCCCTCGCGCTGCCCGCCCCCGAGGCGCTCGGTTCCCTGGGTGCCGCCCGACGCTTCGGGCAGGAGTGCGCGCGGCCACCCCTGGGCGGCGGGCGCGGTGGGCGCGGTGAGGGAGCTGAGGCTCAGGACGTGGAAGGTGCGCCCCTGGTGGATGTAGATGGCACCGGGGAAGACGTGGGCGTCGGCGGAGGCCTGGTCGATCGTGCCGACGACGGTGCCGGTGGCGGCATCGACGATCTGGACGTCGCCGGCGGCTCCGCGTAGATCGGTGAGGTCGCTGGGGCGTTCGGGGCGAGTGGCGTCCCAGAAGTAACCTGCGGGCCGGCGCTTGAGGTATCCGTCGGCGACGAGGCGTTCGGTCACGCCTCGCAGTTCCTGGCCAAAGTAGGTGATATCGGACGGAGTGATCGGTATTTCGGCGGCTGCGGCGGCGACGTGCGGTGCCAGGACCCACGGGTTGGAGGGGTCGATAACGGAGGCCTCGACCTCGCCAAGAATGTGCTCCGGGTGGCGTACCAGGTACGCGTCCAGCGGGTTGTCGGACGCGATGAGTACGGACGTGCCCGGCGCGCCCGCGCGACCCGCACGCCCGATCTGCTGGCGCAGGGACGCGCGCGTGCCCGGCCAGCCGACCGTGATCGTCGCATCCAGGCCCGAGATGTCGAGGCCCATTTCCAGCGCCGACGTCGTGGCGAGCGCCCGTACCCCTCCCGTGCGGATCGCCTCCTCGAGCGCCCGGCGCTCCTCGGGCAGGTAGCCGCCGCGATACGCGCCGACTCGCCCAGCGTTCGCGGAACCGCGCGCCGAGAGGCGTTCACGCACCTGAGCGGCCACGGCCTCGGCCCCTGCGCGAGAGCGTACGAAGGCGAGGAGGCGCGCCCCCTCCTCGACGAAAGCGGTGGCCAGGTTGGCGGCCTCGACCCCGGCGCTGCGCCGCACGATCGGGACCTTGAGGGTGGCCGCACCGGGCGGCGCGTCGAGGGCCTCCAGGAAGGACGAGATGTCGACCTCGGACTCGTCGGCTTGAATCGCGCCCTGCCACAGGACCAGCTCGTGGGCGCCAGCTGGTGAGCCGTCCTCGGTGACGGCAACAGCGTCGCGCCCCGTGAGCGCGCACCCCACCGCGCCCGCGTCGCGCACGGTCGCGCTCAGCATGACGACCCGCGGATCCGCCCCCAGGTGGTGGGCGACGCGCAGCAGGCGGCGCACGACCAGCGCGATGTGCGAGCCGGTCACGCCGCGCCAATGGTGGGCTTCGTCGATGACGATGAGGCGCAGCGACGCCAGGAAATGCGACCACCGCTGGTGCGACGGCAGCATCACGTAGTGCAGGAAGTCGGGGTTCGACAGGATCAGGTCAGCGCCCGCCCGCGCCCACTCCTTCGCTTCGCGCGGTGTGTCCCCGTCCACGGTCGTCGCGCGCACGCGGTGCAGACGCTCATCGACGAGGCCGGGGCTTCCGTCCGGGTCGGCCTTCCCCCGTGCGTCGTCCGGCTTGTTGTCCTGGCCGAGCAGCGACATGAGCGATGCCAGCTGGTCCGCCGCGAGAGCCTTCGTCGGAGCCAAGTACAGGGCTGTCGGACGGCGGTGAATCGCGGAAATACGCGACGAATCCTCGGCCTCCACCAGGTCGGAGAGGATCGGCGTCCACGCGGCCAGCGACTTGCCCGACCCCGTGCCCGTTGCGAGCACGACGTCGCGGCCCTGGCGGATCGCATCCAAGGCCTCGCGCTGATGAATCCACGGACGCTCCACGCCCCGACGCGCCCACGCGCCGACGACCACGGGGCTGACCCACTGCGGCCAATCTGCGATCCGTCCCGATCGCCCCGGCAGCGTCACGTGGCCGAGCAGTCGATCATCCCCGTCGCTCAGGCGCTCCAACACATCCAGCAGGTGCGCGGGAGAAGGCGAGGATGTGCTCTGCTGTGCCTGATCGGGCAAGGAGGCCCCGGCCTCGTTCGACGAGGACGCCTGCGAAGAAGGGAGCAGGTCAGCGCTCATCCGCGCTCGGATTCACCGAGCCCCAGCGCCTCGGAGGCGGACGCCTTCACGTACTGGATCGCCGCGATACCCGTGGAAATACCCGACGAAATGGCGTCGCGCAGCTGGACGTCCGACAGGCCGGCCTCCGTGTCGACGACAAAATCCGCGTACACGCCCAGCGTCCCCTCCGGCGAGGTCGACGTGTACACCGTCGGGAAATACTTCTCGCGATTCCAATTGTCGGCCGTCGCAAACAGCGCGGGCTCGGCGCTCTCCACCGGCAGATCCGACTCCCACAGCGCGCGAATCGACAGGAAGCGCCCCGCCGTATCGAAAGACACCAGGAACGGAATCTCATCAAAAATTGCGCCCGCCGCGTGGCCCTTCTCAATCACGTCCAGCGCGTAACCCATTTCGCGCACAGCGTCTACGACCCGCTCAAAATCGGCGGGGTAGGGGGTCACCTCATCCTCGGGCACCACATACGGAACGTTCACAGCGACACCTCCCGACCCTGGGAATCCCAATCCACGAACCCGGGCAATGTCACCTCAAGATCCGCGAAGAACCCCATGATCATCGACATGGACGTTTCAAAGAAATTATCCAACTGCGCCTGCGTGAGCCCCGACATGACCACAACGTTGCATTCCGCGATCAGGCCGTACTGCGTACCATCCTCCAGGGGAGCCACGTACGCCTTCGGGCCCGTGCGCGTCGAATTGCAAGCCGCGACCTCGCGCGCCAGCTCACCGAACTGCTCCGGCGTGCGCGCAATCCCGCGCCACTGAGCGCGCAACTGCAAGATCTGAGGGTTCGTCGCATTCCAGAAAAAAGCGGCGTTCGGCGTCAAATAAGCCAGCTCGCCCTCGTTGTAGTCGCCGAAACGCACGTCCCGAGAACGCAATAAATCCCGAATGCGATCGGTGCTGACAGGTGAAGATGTAGCCACTGACAACTCCCGCGTGAGACGTACAGAATCGGACACCCCCACTGTAACCGAGGCCTCTGCCACGCGCGCGCCCACCTTGTCCGACAACTCTTGACGCGGTGCCTCCCGCCTCTCTTTGGCGAGGTCAGGGCGGGTGTGCGGGACACCCACCCGCTGTGTGCTTGCCTTCGATTCGTGAGAACGCGGAGCCGATACACGCGCCCGCGCTCCACTCCACTACAGTGGATACGGAATACGGCATCGACACGAACGGAGGACACCATGGACGACCCCAACGCCGCCCTGCCCTCCGACCCCACCGTCGACGAGTCCTACACCAAAGGCTCGCGCCCCGTGCGCC
>CABKMD010000027.1 GCA_902373435.1 uncultured Actinomyces sp. | reverse complement strand
GCGGTCGTCCCAGCGGCGTTCCTGATCCTGGATAAAAGAGTTCCATCCGCTGCTCGTACCTGCGCCGCGCTCGGACGATTCATCGGCCGACTGTGACGACCCTGCTCCCGGCCGCGACAGTGCATAGAGGATACCGGCGACCGTCAGTGCGAAACCGGCGACCCCCAGGAGGATCGAGAGGATCGAGTAGCCCAGCGACACGGCGGCGACCAGGACGACCATGCCCAGGACCGCTCCGGTCAGACCCAGCGCGATGCGGCGCGGCGCGCGCGGTCCGCGAGTCGGCTCGTCTTCCTCCTCGGCCGCGGGGGCAGACATCTGGGAGGCCAACGCCGGGTCTTCCTCGCGCAGGGATGCTTCCATCTGCTCGAGGATCTTCTTCTCGTACTCGGTGAGAGCCATTAGGTGCCCCTTTCGGACGGTGGTGTCCTCAGCTTAGCGCGTATCACATCTCGGAGACGAACTGGCCTTACAGGAGCGTTCCCTGCGTGGGTTCATCATCGCGGGGTTCACTCCCCTGCCCGTGCGCCTGAGTGCTGGCTCCGGCGGGAGAGGCCCCGGCCTCGTTGCTATCCGCACCGAACGAGCGCCTGCCCGGCACCTTCTTTCCGAGGAGCGTGGCGGGGGCAAGGGCGCCCGCGCCAAACTTGTCACGGATCTGATCCATCGCGCGTTCGGAGGCCGCGGGTCTCTCGTCACGGTCGAGCGTGACGGCGATGCCTCCCGAGCGCGACTGCAGTCCCTCCACGCGCACACCGAAGAGCCGCACTCCCCCGATCGGCATGTCCTCACGGGCAAACAGGCCCTGCGCCGCCTGCGCAATATCGCGCCCAGTGTCGGTGGGTGCCACGAGGCTCACGCTACGCGTGATCGTATGAAAATCGGTGCCGCGCATCTTGATCCCGATCGTCCACCCCACGACTCCACCGGCGCGCAGCCTGCGGGCACAGTCGTGCGAGGCTGCCAAGATGAATTCCTCGATATCCGCCCGCGAGCGCACATCCTCCTCGAAGGTTCGTTCCATGCCGACCGATTTTTCGGCGCGCGTGGGGGCGACGGGCCGCGGGTCGATACCCCACGACAGGTCGTGGAGGTGGTGGGCGGAGGCCACGCCGAGGAGCTTGGTGAGGCGCGTGAGCGGGGCGCCCGCGAGGTCCCCGATCGTGTCGATTCCCTCCCGGTCGAGGATCGCCGCGGTCTTTCCTCCGACTCCCCACAGCGCTCCAACGGGCAATCCGTGGAGGAAGTCAACGGTGGCCGCCTGCGGGATGAGGAGCAGTCCGTCGGGTTTGGCGTGCGAGGAGGCGATCTTGGCGACCGATTTGGTGGCGGCGATTCCGACGGATGCGGGAAGCCCGACGGCTTGCCGGATTCGCGCGCGGATGAGGCGAGCGATCTGGGTGGGAGACCCCAGCCTGCGGCGCGCCCCGGAGACGTCGAGGAAGGCCTCGTCGATGGAGACCTGCTCGAGATCGGGGGTGACGGTGGCAAGAATCGCCATGACTTGGCGGGAGTATCGCCGATAGAGGCCGTGGTTGCCGGGGATGAATGCGGCGCCCGGACACAGGGCGCGGGCGCGCGAGGTGGGCATGCCGGCGCGCACGCCCAGGGCGCGGGCCTCGTAGGTGGCGGAGGTGACGACTCCGCGCCCGGACGTGCCGCCCACGATGATGGGGCGGCCGATGAGGCTCGGATCCTCGCGCATCTCGACCTGCGCGAAGAAGGAATCCATGTCGACGTGCAGGATCGGCGTGGCACTATCGTCCGATCCCCAGTCGCGCTTGGCGCGCGCGTCCCTGGGAGCGTTTGACATGTCACCTCCTGTGCCCGTGGGCGTCGTCCATGGTTACAGTGTCCACCATGGCACGCTCATCTTCGTCACGCGACATCTCCTTCGACACGGATTTCGGTCCGGCCCGCATCCGCTGGGACGGTCCGCGCGCGACGCTGTTCCTGGGCGAGGTCGAATCGTCCGCAGTCGACACGTCGGACCCCACGTACTTGGAGTTCGAGTACATGCAGCACATGGACGCCGTCGTGTTGTCGCTGTGGGGTCCCCAGGATCGTTTCCGCGCGCTCCACGTGGGCGGCGCAGCCTGTGCGCTCGCGTGCGCCTGGTCGTCGTCCCATCCTCAGTCGCGCCACGTCGCCGTCGAGGTCGACCGTCTGTTGGCCGAACGGGTGCGCGAACTTTTCCCCATCCCCAAGGCCCCGCAGGTCAAGATCCGCGTGGGCGATGGACGAATTGTCCTCGACGGGGTGCGCGAGGGATCTTTCGATGTCATCGTGCGTGACGCCTTCGCGTCGGGCGTGACTCCCGATCATCTGCGCACGGTGGAGTGCGCCGACCGGGCACGGCGCGCCCTCACGGCCTCGGGGGTGTACCTGGTCAATTGCGCGCACGGAGGCCCTGCCAACGCACGCCAGGACATGGCCGCCCTGCAGGAAGTGTTTCCCTTCGTGGCATCCATCCAGGACCCGAAGGTGGGGCGAGGGGGACGGCGCGGCAACGTCGTCGCCCTGGCGAGCGCCGCCGACGTCGTAGACGTCGATCAGGTCGATCGGGCCCTGCGAATGCTCGCTCTCCCGGCCCGCATTACGAGGCCGGCCGACCTGGTGCGCTGGGTCGCAGGGACGGCGGCGCTGACAGACGCGCAAGTGGGCTACCCGCAGGCCGACTGACTCCCCCGGCGCATGCATGATCTCACGCGCGCGTGTGGCGCTGCAGGCTCACGCGCGGTGACGCGGAGCCGAGGGCCCGGGGCCGTGCCCGTTACGACGCGCCTCGATGCGTGCGAGCACGTCTTCGACCGTGTCGGGCTTGGAGGGTTCCACGGATTCTTCGGTACGCGGGGCGCGCTGAACGGACTCGATCTCCTCGTCCTGGGCGCGCGATACCTGAGCCAGGTAGGCCTCGATCACGTCGCCGATATCCTTCGTGGCCTTCTCCTCGCCGACCGCCGACGGCCGCTGACCGAGTCCGGGCAGCGGGATCGCTCCCTCCCCACCGGTCCACGCGTCGAAGTGCTCCTCGAGGTTGGAGACCGTGTGAGAGATGTCGGGGTTTCCCTCCACGAGCTTGGCGATGGTCTCCTGGTCCTGCGCCGCCCCCTGTTCGAGGTCGCCGACGGGCAGGGACAGGTCGGCGAACTTCGCGAAGGAGGTGAGCAGGGCCGAGGAGGCCGCCGGGTAGCCGGTGTCCGCCATGTAGTACGGGACCGCGCCGAGCAGCGCCAGCCCGCCGATGCCTCGTTGCCCCATGCGGATCTGCATGAAGGTAGACAGCGGCGAGGGGAACTGCATGTGATTCGAGATCACGCCGACCCCCGCTGGCAGCAGCGACGCGTCGGTGGCCTGCACGTGCACGGGCGTCGGGCGCGTATGCGGTACACCCGAGGGCACCCCGTGCAGCGAGAACGTAATCTCGACGCCGGCGCGCTCGCACAGCTCGTTGATCGCGTTCGTGAACGACTCCCAGTGAGCGTCAGGCTCCGCACCGTGCAGGACCAGGATCGGGTTGCCCATATCGTCTTCGACAAGGTCGAGGACGGTCTGCGGCATCACCATATCCGGGGAGGACACCCAGTCGTCCACGGTCACGATCGGACGGTGCGACCGGTAGTCCATCAGCGCGTCCGCATCGAAGGTGGCGACTCGCTCATTGTGCAGGGAACGCAGGAGCTGGCCGATCGCCATGCGCCCTGCCGCGCCAGCGTCAATCGCCCCATCAAAGTGGATGAGGAGAATCTTCGCCTTCGCGCCGGCGGCGGGACCGTCGGCATACAGGTCAGTGGCGTTGTTACTCACGTCTCCTCCTCATGCTGATTCTTCTGCCTCGTGTCTAACGTACCCGGGCGGCGCCCACCTCGTCACGCGGGAGGCGGTTTTGAGCTTGCGGCGAAGTCGCGCACACACCACGTATAGGAGAGCACACGAGACGAAAGTAGGGAACAATGGAAGGCCCATAATCGAGGAGGACCCATGGCCACGAACGAGCACCGCGCGTCGTCGACCGACCTTCCGTTGCCCGAACAGGATTTCGTGGACAGCGCCTACGAACGCTTGGACGCCCTGCGCGCCTCGTATCGGCACCGTCAGGAGCGCGTCCACTCGACCCACGGCGTCGGCAACGCTCAGGGATGGACCGAGCGCGAGGCCCTGTCGGCGCACCTTGGCGAAATGGCCGCGCGCCTCGAAGGCGTCGAGGAACGCCTCGTGTTCGGGCGCCTCGACATGGCTGATCGCTCAACCCGCCACGTGGGTCGTCTCTCCCTGTCCCACGAGGACGGCACTCCCCTGCTCGTTGACTGGCGCGCCCCCGCCGCACGCCCCTTCTACCAGGCCACCTCCGCCGAGCCGGACGGCGTCGTACGTCGCCGCCACATTTCCACCCGTGACCGGCGCGTCACCGGCCTCGAAGACGAGCTGCTGGATGCCTCCCGCGCATCCGGACTCGAACTCCAGGGCGAGGGAGCCCTCATGCATGCCCTCAGCGAGGCCCGCGACGGCCGCATGGGCGACATCGTCGCCACCATCCAGTCCGAGCAGGACCGCATCATTCGCGCGTCCGACAAGGGTCTCGTGGTCGTCCAGGGCGGCCCCGGCACCGGCAAGACTGCCGTCGCCCTGCACCGCATCGCGTACCTGCTCTACGCCCACCGCGAGCGCCTCGAACGCTCGGGTGTCCTCCTCGTCGGTCCTTCGCGACTGTTCCTGCGCTACATCGAGCAGGTCCTGCCGTCGCTCGGCGAGACGGGTGTCGTCTCGGTGACGCTGGGTGACTTGGTGCCCGGCGTGAACGCTCGCGGTAGCGAGGACGAGGCAGTGGCGCGGATCAAGGGGTTGCCCGCGTGGGCAAAGATCGTCAAGGAAGCCGTTCGGGCGCTGGCCAAGCTCCCCAACGGCGACCAGGTGCTGCGCGTGTGGAACCGTGAGGTGACGCTCACGCGCGCCGACGTGGAGAGCGCGAGGCGCCGGGCGAAGCGCTCGGGCCGCGCGCATAACGTGGCGCGAGAGTCCTTCGCACGTGAACTCATGGACGTGCTGGCCGTGCGCCTGGCTCGCGAGGCCGGGGACGCGGACTCCGAGGGCAGCGTCGATCCCGAGGTCAAGCGCTCCTGGCTCATCGAAATCCGCGATTCGGTGGACTGCAGGCGTGCGATCAACACGGCGTGGATGCCGACGAGCGCACAGACGCTACTGCGCCGCCTCTACGCTCGCCCCGAGGTGCTGGCGGAGGCAAACCGCAAGGCCGGCTCCCCCCTGCACCCCGACGAGATCGCTGCCCTCGTGCGCCCCCCTTCGGCGCCGTGGACGGTGTCGGACGTGCCGATCCTGGACGAGTGCGAGGAGCTGCTCGGCCCTATGCCGTCGTCTTCCTCCTCGTCGCGCGAAGCTGACAAGGGCGCGATCGAGCGCGCCCGTGAGGCGATCGAGGCCCAGAACCTGGGTGGCGGCATCGTGACCGCCCAGATGCTCGCCGAGCAGGTGGCCGGGCAGGACACCTGGACGCCGCTGTCCGAGCGCGCCGCAAAGGACCGCACGTGGGCGTACGGCCACATCGTCGTCGACGAGGCCCAGGAGCTCTCCCCCATGGCCTGGCGTGTCCTGCTGCGTCGCTGCCCCTCCCGTTCATTCACGGTCGTGGGCGACCTCGACCAGCGTCGCGGCTCCAAGCGCCCACCCACGTGGAAAAAGGCCCTCGGCCCTGCCGCCCGCGCCCTGGCGGCCGAGTACGCGCTGACCGTCTCCTACCGCACGCCCGCCACCCTCACGACCCTCGCCGAAGGCGTCGTCGCGCGCGCCGGAGTCCCCGTCCTCTACCCGATGACGGCCGTGCGCGACGTCGACGATTGCTACCGCGTCACCCACGTGGACGCGCCCGAGGATGCCCCGGCCTCGTCGAAGGACAACAGCCCCCTGTGGCGCGCCGTTGCCCAGGCCCAGCGTGAGGCCGAGGAGCGCCTCGATCGTGAGGCGGGGGCCTCCCGCGGTCGCATCGCCCTCATCGTCGGCAACGAGCGCGCCCGCGCGTGGGGAGCCGACGTGGACGGTGAGACGGCCCTCTCCGAACGCGTCAGCCTCCTGTCGGCCGTTGCCTCCAAGGGCCTCGAGTTTGACTCTGTCATCCTCGTCGAGCCCGCGGAG
Source organism: uncultured Actinomyces sp. (assembly GCA_902373435.1). Classification (GTDB taxonomy): domain Bacteria; phylum Actinomycetota; class Actinomycetes; order Actinomycetales; family Actinomycetaceae; genus Pauljensenia. The sequence continues at coordinate 13,457 of CABKMD010000027.1, read as the reverse complement.
ATCCTCAGCGACGGCGTCGGCGACCTTTTCGTCGCCCTCACCCGCGCCACCCACGACGTGCACGTCGTCCACTGCGTGCCCCTGCCCGTCGGCATGGAAGAGTGGTAGGAGCAACCACACCCTGACACCGCGCATCCCTTACGGCTCGCGTCTGCCATGATGGGGGTATGACACACGCACTGCTCCTGGAAAACCCGCACGACGTCGCCGACGATATTTTCGCCAAGTTCGGCATCGAGGTGACCCGCGTGACGGGTGCCCTGTCCGAGGACGACCTGATCGACGCGCTCGAAGGTGTGGACTACCTGGGCCTGCGTTCGAAGACCGTGGTCACCGAACGAGTGCTACGTGCGCGCCCCGAGCTCAAGGCCATCGGAGCCTTCTGCATCGGCACGAACCAGATCGACCTGGCCACCGCCACCGAGATGGGCATCGCCGTCTTCAACGCGCCATATTCCAACACCCGTTCCGTCGTCGAGCTCGCGATCGGCGAGATCATCGACCTCTCGCGCCGCGTCACGGTCAAGAACTCGCGCCTGCACCGCGGCGTGTGGGACAAGAGTGCGGACGGCGCCCACGAGGTGCGCGGGCACACCCTCGGCATCATCGGCTACGGCAACATCGGCACACAGCTCTCCGTCCTCGCTGAGGCGATGGGCCTCAACGTCATCTTCTACGACGCAGCCGAGCGCCTCGCGCTGGGTAACGCGACGCAGATGCCGACCATGGAGGCCGTCCTGCGCGAGGCCGACATCATCTCCGTGCACGTGGACGGCCAGGAATCTAACACGAAGCTCATTGGGCACGTCGAGTTCGAGCTGATGAAGCCAGGGGCCCTGTTCATCAACCTGTCGCGCGGTCACGTCGTCGACGTCGATGCGCTGCACGCGGCGCTCGTCTCTGGCCACCTTGGTGGCGCGGCCATCGACGTGTTCCCGGAGGAGCCGCGCGCCAACGGCGACCCGTTCGACTCGCCCCTGGCAACCCTCGACAACGTTATCCTCACGCCCCACATCGGCGGCTCGACGGAGGAGGCGCAGTACGATATCGGTCGCTTCGTGGCCGCCAAGATCGGCGAATACCAGGCCAGCGGCTCGACCGACATGAGCGTGAACCTGCCGAACCTGACGATGACCATCGGCAAGTGCTCGCGCTACCGCGTACGTCTCATCCACCGCAACGTGCCCGGCGTCATGGCACGCGTCAACCAGATCTTTGCCTCCTCCGAAGCAAACGTCGACGCCCAGATCCTGGCCACCGTCGACAAGGTCGGCTACGTGCTCACCGATATTTCGGCGGGCCTGGGGCACGAGGCGCTCGAGGAACTGAGCCACCTGCCCGAAACTGTCCGACTGATCGCCACGCCGCTGTAATACTGTCGTATTCATCGCGTTCCCAGCTGGTCGAACGAGGCGTAACTTACGGTATCGTAGGAACATCGTTGCCAAAGGAGGACAGATGGATCTCACGACGAAGCTGAGCGAGCTGTACGCGCCGGGAGTCGCCACCAACATTGCGATTCCCAACCGTCCGATCCCGGACATGGTCCTGGAGGTCGCCTCCCGCTATCCGAAGCGCGCGGCGATCGACTTTTTCGCACGCCAGCTCACGTACGCCGAACTCGCCCAGGAGATGCGCCTGGCCGCAGGCGCCCTCCATCAGGCAGGCGTGCGCCCCGGCGACCGCGTCGCTCTTGTGATGCCGAACTGCCCGCAGCACGCCGTCGCTATCCTCGGCACGATGCTCCTCGGCGCCATCGTCGTCGAACACAATCCGCTCGCCCCCGCGGGCGAGCTGGAGGGCGAGTACGAGCGCCACGGCGCGCGCGTCACCATCGCATGGTCGAAGTCCCTGGAGAAACTTACCTTCCTCGGGCGCGGCCACACCACCTTCTGCATGGACCTGACAACTGCCCTTCCCGCCGCCTCGCGTATGGCGCTCAAGCTCCCCGTCAAGGCGGCCCGCGAGAAGCGCAAACAGCTCTCCAGCCCGCGCCCAAGTTGGGCTCGTTCCTGGACGCTCGCCATGCGCACCGCTCACCCGTGGCGCGGCGAGTGCCCGTCAGCCATGGAGGATGTCGCTCTCCTCATTCACACGGGCGGAACGACCGGCGTCCCGAAGGCCGCCGCGCTGACGCACGCCAACCTCATGGCGAACGTCGAAGAAGCGATTGTGTGGGTCCCCGTCCTCCACGAGGGCGCCGAGGTCTTCTACTGCATCCTGCCGCTCTTCCACGCCTTCGGATTCACGATTGGCTTCCTGGCAGGCCTGCGCATGGGGGCGACGATCGCCATGTTCCCCAAGTTCGACACCGCGCTCGTACTGGCCGCTCAGCGCCGCCTGCCGTGCACGTTCTTCCTGGGCGTTCCGCCCATGTACGAGCGCCTGCTCGCGGCGGCGGAGGGCACAAATGTGGACCTGTCGTCGATTCACTTCTCACTCTCGGGCGCGATGTCTCTCTCGGCGTCACTGGCCGACCAGTGGGAGCAGGCCACCAGTGGCCTCATGATCGAAGGCTACGGCATGACGGAAGCCTCCCCGATCATCCTGGGATCACCGCTCGCCTCCTCGAGAGCACGCGGGGCACTCGGCATCCCCTTCCCCTCCACCCAGGTGCGCATCGTCGATCCGGAAAACCCCTCTCGCGAGGTGGCCGATGGTGAAGTCGGCGAACTCATTGCCCGCGGCCCGCAGGTGTTCGGCGGCTACTGGAACCAGGACGAGGAGACCGCCGAAGTCTTCACTGAGGATGGATGGCTGCGCACGGGCGACCTCGTTCAGGTGCGCGACGGCTTCATCTACATGGCGGACCGCCGCAAGGAGATGATCAACGCCTCCGGCTTCAACGTCTACCCCTCTCAGGTCGAAGATGCTGTCCGCTCAATGCCGGGCGTGCTCGACGTGGCGGCCGTCGGTGTGCCCGCCGGCGAGTCCGGTGAGGACGTCGTCGCCGCCGTCGTTCTCGAGGCCGGTGCGTCTGTCACCCTCGCCGACCTGCGCCAGTGGGCCGAGAAGACCCTGGCACACTACGCCCTACCCCGCCAGCTTGTCGTCATGACCGAACTGCCCCGCTCCCAGCTGGGCAAGGTCATGCGCAAGAAGGTGCGCGAGCAGATCATGGGCGCGCAGGCAGCAGCGACGGATGCCGTCGCAGGCGCACGCGAGGCCGTGACTGGAGCACGCGAGGCAGTCTCCGACGCTGTGGCCGAGGCGCGCGAGTCCATGTCTGAGAGGGTCGCAGGCGCACGCGAGGCCATCGTGGGTGCGCGCGACGCTGTCTCCGAGGCCGTGGCCGAGGCGCGCGAGTCCATGTCTGAGAGGGTCGCAGGCGCACGAGAAACCGCCTCCGAGGCGATGGCCGGGGCACGCGATTCTGTCGTCGAGGCCGTCGCCGGGGTTCGCGGATCCTCCTCTGGACAGGCTTCCGCGCCCACAGACGCACCCGGTGAGCCGGCACAGCGCCACGAGGAGACGACCGACGAGTAGTTACCCCATCCCCGTGGAAGCGATGATGCCCGGCCCCTTCGCGGGGCCGGGCATCATTCGTGCACGTTAATTAGTCGTCTCCCAGCAACATGGGGGCGTTGGAGACTGGGCGCTTGCGCGCAGAACGCGCCTTGCGAGGCTTCTTCGCGGGCGCGGGCGCTTCGGGTTCGGCATCTGCGTGGGCACCTGCCTCGGACGCCGTGTCACCGCCCTGCGCTCGCTCTCGCAGCGCCTGAATGGCCTGCTCGAAATCAACGAGAGTGTCGAACTGACGATAGACGGAGGCAAAGCGCAGGTAGGCGATCACGTCGAGGTCACGCAGGAACGGGAGGATGGCTTTGCCAACTTCTTCCGTCGACACGTTAGAGACTCCGGTTGAGCGCAGCTGTTCCTCGACCTGCTGAGCGAGAATCGCGAGCTGATCATCTGAGACCGGCCGTCCCTGACAGGCTTTCTTGACGCCCGACACAACCTTGTTACGGGAGAAAGACTCGACAACGCCGGAGCGCTTAACAACCTGAAATGAGGACGTTTCGAGGGTCGTGAAACGCTTCTTGCAGTGCGTGCACTCACGCCGACGCCGAATCGAGGCGCCGTCGTCCGCAATGCGCGTATCAACGACGCGCGAATCCGGGTTATGACAGAAAGGGCAGTGCACCCCTCAACGGTACACGCTCAGACACCCATCTGTCACAGGAGTCCCACACGTCACCGTCATCGGACGGGAACAACCATACGCTGACCCGGCTGCAGGGTCCCCTGCACGTCATTCAGACGCTCAATGTCAGCGACGACCTGCTCGAGCGGACGATCCGTCTTGACATTCTGAGCCAGCGACCACACCGAGTCACCGCTGACGACCGCCTTCGTCACCGTCGGGCCATCGTAGGCGGCGGGCTGGATGGCAAGGCCAAGAGCACCGGCCCCCACGGAGAAAACAGCCGTCGCGAGCGCACCGACAATAATGCCGCGACGAGAGGATCGGGGGCGACGACGCGGAGCCGCAGGAGAGCGCAGGTAGGAAGGGTCATCAACGCGCTGCGCCTCGATGCGGCGACGCACAGACGGAGCAGTGGAGATATCACGAACGGTCGCCAGCCGACCATCCTCCACCGCACGAAGCGGAGAGCGGCGCGCAGGGAACGAAACGGCAGTCTTCGTCGCGAAGGGGACACTCATGAGAACCTCCAGAACACTTTCATCGAACATCTGTTCGTCGAACACTTGTACGATAGCACGCTCCATGACCAATGTCGAGACCCGCTCGAACATATGTTTCATTTTGCGCGAAATCGGCTTATCCTTGACGTATCTAGTGGACGCCCACCCATGCACATGTGCGTCCACCCCGACGCGAAGGAGAGGCCATGACCGAGCGTTCGATCAGCGATCGACACCGCGCGATCTTGCGAGTTATCAACGAAAAGCTGGCATCCAGCGGCTTCCCTCCGTCTGTGCGCGAGATCGCATCTGCAGTCGGTTTGGCGTCACCTTCAACGGTGAAGCATCACCTTGACGCACTGGAGGCCGACGGTTACCTGGTCCGCGAGCCCGGCCTGCCCCGCGCCCTCGATCTCACCGATCGGGCGCGCACTGAGCTCGGCATCACCCCTTCACCACAACCTTCTGAGAAGGTCGTTCGCATCGAAGTTCCCGTCTCCCATGTGGAGGAGGAAGGCACGGCGATTCCGCTCGTCGGACGCATCGCTGCTGGTGCCCCGATCACCGCTGAGCAGCACGTGGAGGACGTCTTCAGTCTGCCCACGTCCATGACCGGACACGGCGATCTGTTCATGCTTGAGGTGAGTGGCGAGTCGATGGTCGATGCAGGCATCTTCGACGGGGACTACGTTGTTATCCGCTCTCAGAATGAGGCCCGCAACGGAGAATTTGTCGCTGCCATGATTGACGGCGAGGCGACGGTCAAGGAACTATCTGTGACGGGCGGCCACGTCTGGCTTCTGCCCCACAACGCCGACTACTCCCCCATCCCTGGCGACGACGCCACCATCCTCGGCAAAGTCGTCACCGTCATTCGTTCACTCTGACGCACCACGTAAGCGTGTGGCACCACCCCCGAGGGGTGGTGCCACACTTATGCGAAGGAGACTCAGAAGCCCAGATCGCGGGCAACCTGACGCAGGCGCTGGGCCGAGGCAGTCAGGCCGTCGCGCTCATTGAGCGTGAGCGGCGGGTTCAGGACGCGTCCAGCACCGTCGCGGCCGACGATCGTCGGGGCCGCCATGACCACGTCCGAGATGCCCTCCCAGTCCTCGAGCAGCGTCGAGATGGTGAGGACGCGCTGCTCGTCGCGCAGCACCGCACCCGCGATGTTTGCGGCAGACAGGCCGATCGCGTAGTTCGTCGCACCCTTGCCCTCAATGATCTTGTAGGCGGACTGGACGACCTCCTGCGCAATGGAGTTACGCAGAGCCGAGTCGAAGACACCGCCGGACAGGGTCGGGCCCCACTGCGACAGCGGGACATTACCGATCTCGGCGCTGGACCACAGGGCGACCTCGGAGTCGCCGTGCTCACCGGCCACGTAGGCGTGGATGTTCTGGGTGGCCACACCGGTTTCGCGCGAGACCAGGTAGCGCAGACGGGAGGTATCGAGCACCGTGCCTGAGCCAAAGACCTGGTTGCGGGGCAGGCCCGTGATCTTCAACGCGACGTAGGTGACGACGTCGACCGGGTTCGTCACGAACATGAAGCGGGCATCCGGAGCCACATTCTGCAGGTTCGGCACGATCTTCTTCATCAGGTTGACGGTCGAGCCAGCCAACTCCAGGCGGGACTGCCCGGGCTGCTGCTTCGCGCCAGCCGTGACGATGATCAGGTCGGAGCCACGAACAATCTCAACATCATCCGAGCCCTCGATCGAACCGGCGGGCGTGAACTGGATACCATGGGCCATGTCGAGCGCCTCTGCCTCCACCTTGGCCTTGTTGATGTCTTGAAGAACGATCGAACGGGCGTCGCCGCGCATCGCACAGGCGTACGCGACGGCCGTGCCAACGGCACCGGCACCGATGATGGCGATCTTCGAGGGACGTCCGGAGGACTTTGACGGGTACAGGGTCTGCGCTTTGTTTTCCACGAGTGTCTCCTAAAGTCTGCGAGCACCTACATTGTCTCAGATAGAGCCCCACCCGCGCCCGTTATCTGCACGACGTTTTACTCGCTCGAGGAGCGCCCATCCCTACTGGTTGGGGCCTTTCGCGAGGCGCCGCAAGGCTCCACGGACAACGTCCGGATCCGTCGTCGGCCACATGGCGGGCAGGGAACGCATGATGAAGCCGCCGTAGCGCTTGGTCACCACGCGCGGGTCGAGAATCGCCACGACGCCCCGGTCGTCGGTCGAGCGCAGGAGGCGCCCCACCCCCTGAGCCATCATGAGCGCGGCATGCGTGAGGGACACCGACACGAAGCCGTTGCCGCCCCTGCGCTCGACGTCCATCGAGCGGGCGCGCGCAACGGGATCATCCGGGCGCGGGAACGGGATCTTGTCGATCACGACGAGGCGGCACGCATCCCCCGCTACATCGACACCCTGCCACAGGGACATCGTGCCCACCAGGCACGAGTCGCGATTCTCTCGGAATCGGTGGATCAACTGTGCCAGGCTCTCTTCGCCCTGCAGGTAGACGGTCAGGTCCGTGCGCTCGCGCAGAGCCTGCGCTCCCGCCATCGCCCCGCGTCGCGACGCAAACAGAGCAAGCATCCCGCCGCCCGATGCCTGCGCCAGTTCCACGAGCTCGTCCAGCAGCTCCTCGGAGGGGCCGTCTCGCCCCGGCAGGGGCAGGTGGGTGGCCACATAGCGGATGCCCTGGCGACCGTGGTCGAAGGGAGATCCGACGTCGATGCCGTGCCACGGCACCCCGGAGACGGCCATGCCGGCCTGCGCGGCCATGAAGTCGAAGTTTCCACCGAGCGCGAGGGTCGCAGATGTGAGGATCGCGGGGCGTTCGCCGATACCGTTTCCACCGATCGCCACCGATACATCGAGGGGACCGACCGTCAGTCGCGCGTTGTCCGATTCGTCCTTCGTGATGTAGGCGATCGACTGGTCGGGGTCTCGCCCCCACGCGTCGAGGGCGCCAATCAGCTCGTCGATGGCGGCGCGAGCCAAGAGCTTGGCGGCGGGTTCCCCCTGCGCCTCGGACACCTCGTGGCTGGCACGACGGGCCGCGCCGTCCAGCACGGTCATCGCGTCGACGAGAGCGCTCGGCCGGTACTCGAGGAGCCCCGCCTCCAGGGGAGCCATAGCCGCTCCCAGCCCAGCCCCGGCCTCGTCCAAGTCAGTGGAATCGATCGAGAGATTCGAGCGCAGGGAGCGGGCCACGCGACTCACGCGAGCGACCGTCAGGTCGGCGGCCGCCTGCGAGCGCACGCGGTCGGCTAGCTCGTGGGCCTCGTCGATGACGACGGCGTCATACTCGCCGAAGAGCTCGCCCTCGCCACACGCATTAATGCCAAACAGCGAATGATTCATCACGACGACGTCCGCGTCCGCCGCCTCCACGCGAGCCGCCTGCGCGAAGCATTCGTCGATGAGAGGGCAGTGCTTGCCCAGACACTCGGGCTTGGCGACCGAAGCGTGATACCAGGCGCGATCCGAGACGCCCGGAACCAGGTCGTCGCGATCCCCCGTCGTGGTTTCGCTGATCCACTCGCGGATGCGCAGGATCTCCTTGCCGAGCTCGCCAGTTGGGCCGACGCTCATGTCCCGATCCTCAAACAGTGTGCCCTCGGTGGGGTACCCGCCGTCCAGCTTGTGCAGGCACGCGTAGTTCGACCAGCCCTTGAGTACTGCGACCTTCAGGCGCGCGCCCGTCGCCGAGGCGACCGCGTCAACGACCACCGGCGAGTCCTTGACGAGAATCTGGCGCTGAAGCGCGAGCGTCGCCGTCGAGACAACCCCGCGTACGCCGTTCGTCGCGCAGTGCGTCAGCAGCGGGACCAGGTAGCCCACAGACTTACCCGTGCCCGTGCCCGCCTGCACGAGGAGGTGCTCGCGGTCCTCCAGGGCCGCAGCGCCTTCGGCGACCATCGAGGCCTGCCCCTCGCGCGGGGCCCCGCCCATCTGGGCGACGACCGCGTCGAGGACGCGACCCGAGGCCTCGACCAGGTCCGCGCTCACGCTCCGCTCACCGCCGCGTCACCCACGGTGCCGCCCACCGCCTCGCGGGCGATGACGGCGGCCAGGGCCTCGTCGACGCGCGCGACGATCCTCGTGCCCGTCTCGACGTATTCCTCGCGCTCGACGTCACCCTCCTCGTGGATGCGGTGCACGAGGGAGCCGGCCGAGTACGGCAGGATCGCGTCTACGGCCACGCGAGGCCGGGGCAGCATGTCTTCGAGGGCGGCGCGCAGCGCCTCCACGCCCCAGCCCGTGTGGGCGCTGAGCGGCACAGCGTTCGGAAAGACGGTCCGCAGCAGGGCGATCTGCTCGGGCGAGGCCAGATCGGCCTTGTTCAGCGCGATCAGCTCCGGGATGTCCGAGGCTCCCTCGATCGTGTCGATGACCGAGCGCACAGCCTGCACCTGGGAGACCGGGTCGGGGTGGGCGGCGTCCACGACGTGCAAGATGACGTCGGCCTGGCCGACCTCCTCCAGGGTCGAGCGGAATGCCTCGACCAGCTGCGTGGGCAGGTTGCGCACGAAGCCGACCGTGTCGGTGAGCGTGTACTCGCGACCGTCCGCGGCGCGCGCACGGCGCACCGTCGGGTCCAACGTCGCGAATAGCGCGTCCTGGACGAGAACACCCGCGTCTGTCAGGCGATTGAGCAGCGTCGATTTACCCGCGTTCGTGTACCCGGCGATAGCCACCGAGGGCACTGCCCCGCGGCGGCGCGAATTGCGCTGGGTGCGACGGGCGGGTTCCATGCGCGCGATGTCCGCGCGCAGCTTCGCCATGCGCGTGCGGATGCGGCGACGATCCAGCTCGATCTTGGTCTCACCGGGGCCCCTGGAACCGATACCCGCGCCGCCCGCGACGCGACCACCGGCCTGACGGGACATCGACTCACCCCAGCCGCGCAGACGCGGCAGCAGGTACTCGAGCTGCGCGAGCTCGACCTGGGCCTTGCCCTCACGGGACTTGGCGTGCTGGGCAAAAATATCGAGAATGAGGGCCGTGCGGTCAACGACCTTGGCGTCGACGACATCCTCGAGCCCACGGCGCTGGGAGGGAGCCAGCTCCTCGTCAACGATGACAGTGTCGGCCTCGACGCTGCGCACGATGTCGGCCAGTTCGCGAGCCTTGCCGGACCCCAGGTAGGTCGCAGGATCGGGCTTCATGCGGCGCTGGATGATGCCGTCAAGCACGCGCGAACCGGCGGTTTCTGCGAGCGCGGCCAGCTCACGCAGCGAGTTCTCTGCTTCTTCCTCACTCTGCGTAGTGCGCAGGCCCACAAGTACGACCTTTTCGAGTCGCACCTGGCGGTATTCAACCTCGGAGATGTCCTCACGGTCGGAGGCACCCGTGTCGACGCGGCGCGTGCCCGCGCGGGCCTCACGTTCGAGGGCACCGGCGTCCTGGGAAGTGTCCTGACCCGTCGTCGATGCGAGCGCTGTTCCCGAGCGCGCGAGGATGCGCGCGACAACGTCGTTGACGCGCTGATCGCGCTCCTTAGTTGAAGAGTCCGCACCTGTGTGGGTCGTGTCCATAACCATCCTTTTCCTGGGGACTTCTAGTGTCGCACGCACCGCCCCCCTCTGCGCCTGCGCGCGCGGGCGCGATAGGCTTTCTTCCGTGGACGAACAGTATTTCACCGACTCTTCTCCTGCGAGCGCGGAGGAGACCCGCACGATCGAGGTGAGCGTGCGCGGCTTCGACCTGTCGATGCGCGTGTCATCGCGCGTGTTTTCGGCCTCTCAGCTCGACCTGGGCACGCGTCAGCTCCTGGAGATCGCCCCGGACCTGCCCGAGGACGGGACCTTCCTGGACCTGGGCTGCGGGTGGGGTCCAATCGCGACGATTATGTCGTTGGAGTCCCCCAGCGCCGCCGTGTGGGCCGTGGACGTGAACTCTCGCGCGCTGGATCTCACGCAGCGCAACGCCCAGTCCAACGGCGCGAGCGGCGTGCGCGCACTCAAGGCCGATGAGGCGCTGGCCGCCTCGCAGGAGTCGGACACCCGCTTCGACGTCATCTGGTCCAACCCGCCCGTGCGCATCGGCAAGGACGCGATGCACGAGATGCTCCTGGCATGGCTGGGCATGCTCGTCCCCACCGGCGTCGCCTATCTCGTCGTCCAGCGCAACCTGGGCGCGGATTCCCTCATCACGTGGCTGAACGGCCAGGGTCTGCGGGCCTCGAAGTACGCGTCCAAGAAGGGCTTCCGCATCATCGAGGTGCGCCCCGCCTGACGCGCTCGTCGTCATCGACGAGGCCGGGGCCTCGTCGCGCTCTCCGGCGCCTTTTCTGGGGGCCGGGCTCAGGGGAGGCGTATCTCGGCGACTCGGGTCGCGGGTCCGGTGAGGAACACCGACGCGTCCGTGATGCGGGGCTTCTCCCCCGTCCAGTCGATGACGCCATCGAGGCCGACAATGACCGTTCCGCCCGGAATATCGACGACCCACTGGGTAGGTGCACCAGGGCCGCGTCGCAGGGCGGTGGCGAGCGCCGCCGCGCAGCACCCGGTGCCGCACGCCTGGGTCTCCCCCACGCCTCGTTCGAGCACGCGCATCGCGATGTGCCCGCGCTCATCCCCGGGTTCGGTCAGGTTGACGACCAGCTCGAGGTTGGTTCCCGCCTGGGGCGCCGGATCGTAAGAGGGACGCTGGGCCTGGGGAATCTGGGAGACGTCAACGGTCGGCAGGAACACTCCGCGCAAGGTCTCCTCGTTGGCAAGCTCTACGACAGTGTGCGGGTTGGGCATGTCCACCCAGATACCGCCCAGCATGCCGTCGATGCCCGGGACACGCACCTCGATCGTCTCGCGGGCGGGAGAGGCCGCCGGCCCCATGTCGACGCGGTAGCTGGCCCCCTGCCCCTCGTCCTCGGACTCGGGGGTGACGCGCTTGATGCCGCCGCGCGTAGCCACGTCCAGAGTCTGCCCGACCGGCAGATCCACGAGCCCCTCGCGGCGCAGGTGATCGACAAAGACGCGTACGCCGTTGCCGCACATCTCTGCCTTCGAGCCGTCCGCGTTGCGGTAGTCCATAAACCACAGGCCGTCGCGTTCGACGGCCCGGATGAAGCCATCCGCGCCAATCCCGAAGGCCGGTGAACACAGCGTCGCGACCTCGACCTCGCTGGGGTCGTAGTCGTCGTATTGGTCCGTGGCGACGACGAAGGAATTGCCAGCGCCGTGGGCCTTGACGACGCGGGCGTGGGCGGGCAGCTGCGTGTTCATCATGGCTCCACCGTAGCCCCCGGCTCCCGCGCGCGCAGCCCCCGCCCGTGTTACGAGCGTCCCAGGGCGGCCGCAGCCTCGCGCTGCGTCAACTCGACGACGTGGCGCACCACGGCCTCGTTCGAGTCGAAGTCCTCCACGTCCAGCCAGTGCACACGCGGATCCGGCCGCAGCCACTTGACCTGGCGGCGCGCCAGCTGACGCGTGGCCAGCGCGATGGATTCCACGGCCTCGTCCTCGTTCATCTGCCCGTCGATGACGGCGAGCGCCTGGGCATATCCCGTCGCACGGGACGCGGTCTTCGCCTCGCGCAGGCCCACGTCGATGAGGGCGCGCACCTCCTCGATGAGTCCGCCGTCCATCATGGCGCGTGTACGCACCGCGATGCGCTCGTCGAGCTCCTCCATCGGGCGGCGTAGCGCCACCATGAGCGAGGGCGCCACGAACTCGTGGCGGGGCATGGACGCCGAATAGGGGCTCCCCGTCAGCTCGATGACCTCGAGGGCACGGATGATCCGGCGGGCGTTATGCGCATCGATGCGCTTGGCCGAGACCGGATCCAGCTGGGTGAGGCGATCATGCAGGCCGCGCGAGCCGAGCGGCCCTTCGGCTTCCTCTTCGAGGCGGGCGCGCACGGCCCGGTCCGTGCCCGGGAACTCGATGATGTCCAGGAGGGCGCGCTGGTACAGGCCGGAGCCTCCCGCGACCACCGCAACGCCTTCGCGCTCATGGATACCCGCCACGTCGGCTCGCGCGTGCTTCTGGTAGGCGGCCACCGAAGCCTCGTCGCGCACGTCAAGCACGTCAATCTGGTGATGGGGAATCCCACGGCGCTCCTCCACCGGAGTCTTAGCCGTCCCCACGTCCATGCCGCGGTAGAGCTGCAGGGCGTCCGCAGAGATGATCTCGCCCGCACCGCTCGCACCCAGCGCACCCGGAAGCACGCAGGCCAGCTCCAGGGCCAGGTCCGACTTGCCCGAGGCCGTCGGCCCCACAACCGCGCACACGACGTCCGACGCGCGCCTCACCGATGTCTCCATGGCCACCAGTGTACGTGGGCCTTCCGCAGATACCATCCAACAACGGCTAGGCTTAAGACCATGAGCACAACTGACACTCTCCCGGTCACCCTCGACCGGATCACACAAGCGGTCGAGGCCGTGGGGCTCATCCCCTTCGTGTCCAACACCGGCCAGGTCGCGGCCATCCTGCCGAACCGCACCGTCCGCATCGCTGTCCCCGAGGGCCACCCCGCCCAGGGCGTCGCCGACTACCCGCGTTTCTTCGATCCCTCGCACGCCGATCAGATCGCCTCCGTGGTGCGTCGTCTCAACGCCTCCACCTACCTGCCGAAGGTCACCTCCGGCACGACCGAGACCGGCGCGATCGCCCTGCACCTGCAGCACACCTTCAACTGGGTCGTGGGCGCGACCGACGACCAGGTCACCGCCGAGGTCTCCCAGTTCATCATGGCCGCCGTCGCCATGATGAACCAGCTCGACATCATGTTCCCCGACCAGTGGACCAAGGAGGGCACCAATGCCTGAGTGGAAGAGCTTTACCTTCGGTGAGGGCGGCGAGGCCGTTCCCGAGGCTATGCCCGCCCCCGC
>CABKMD010000026.1 GCA_902373435.1 uncultured Actinomyces sp. | reverse complement strand
GCCCAACTCGACAGTGTTGTCGACAAAGGAGTTGGCCTCAGCGACACGCGCCTGGCTGTTCGTCGAGGCGTCAATACTCGACCAGGAGGCGAGGCCGTCGTCACCATTACCGCGCACGGAGGAGTTACGCACCGTCGAGTTCGCGGTACCCTGCGCGACGTTCACGCCGTCCGCGAAGTTGTTGCGAATGCGGGCGTTCTCGATGACCATGCCGTCCGTGTAGGTCATCTGGCTGGCGTCCACGTAGTCACCCATCCAGAAGCCACACTCAAAGTGCTCGACCCACACGTTGGCGACGCGGGTGTTCGCCCCGGCCGATCCAGCGAAGCCCTTGGTACTGCGCCTTCTCACCGGAACGGGAAGTCAGGGAAGAAGACATGTAGAAGTCAGTCATGGTCACACCGCCCACGCCACGGTTGAAGACGAAGCCGCCGCCACCAGCCTGGTTGGACATGAAGCGCAGATTCGTGTACCACATGCCCGCGCCCTGAATCGTCAGATCGGAATGATCGAGGCCGATCTTTCGTCCCAGCTCCCAGGTCCTTGCAGGGATGTAGACCGTCTTGGAGGAGGTGTTCACAGCTTGGTTCATCGCCCAGATGAGCGCATCAGAATCATCCACGCCGTCGCCGGGCTGCGCACCCTGGTAGTCGGCGATGCTGACAGCGCCAGCCGGACGCTGAATCTCAGGCAGCGCCTCCTCAAGCTCAATGAAGTCAATGCCGTAGGCGTTCTGATCGTCCCCCACCTTGACGATCTGAATGTGGTCGCCCTTCTGAACCTGGCGGTTGAGCAGGGTGTGAGTCTCGTCGAAACGGAAGCGTGCGCTCGTGGAGGAGGGGGCCTGACCGGGTTCGTCGTAAACATGATCACCGCCGACGTACTACCAGGCTGTCTCGGAGGACAGGTCGAGGGTCGCAGTCATTTCCCCGTTGACACGCACGTCGACGCGTCCGGAGGTGTGATCCGGCAGGGTGAAGCGCAGGTCCAGAGCGTTACCCGGCGCCGACGCCGTGAAGTCTACAGCGGATTCCTTGCTTGTCAGGGCGACGTATGCCTGCCCAGAGGCTTCAATCCCAGTTGACTCGAGGTCGTCCGATCGCTCGAGGCTGGCCCCCTCCGAGTAGCTCGCTTCCTCCGCCTCATAGCGGGTATGAGGGAAGATTCGCACCGTAGTGGTCATCAGCCGCCACTGCGGAGGGAATCAGGGCGGGAACCAGCGCGATAACGCCGAGAGCGCTCACGCCGACAATGAAAGGACCACGTTTCATCTCTTCTTACTCAATCCTCAATCCATGCCTGAAGGCAGCGCGTTGCGTCGCCTTGTTCCTACACCTCAATACAAGCCGAGGCGCAGTCGCATAGTAGAGGATTGTCAAGAGTGCCAAAAAGTTGCTAAGGAACTTTCGCGGCAGCCTTACAGCCATCTTCAAGCTCTTTTATGGCGTGCGACATTATGAATGCCAAAATAATTTACAGACATTCGGCGAGAGCGATGAATCTGCGACCCCGCGCCCCACAATGGGACACGGCGCCCACCACACCCGTTTTACTCAGCCGCCTCGGCAGCTTCCAACCAGGCCTCCTCCAGCCTGTCAATCTCCCCCAGGATGTCCTGATGCTGCGCGGACACCTTCGTCAATTCTGAGACGGCCGAGGCATCGGTGGCCACCTTGATCGACAGCTTCTCCAGCTTCGCCTCCAGCTGTGTGGCCTCAGCGCGCAGGCGATCCAGCTTGCGTTCGATGCGGGCCAGCTCCTTTTTGGTGGCACGCCGCGCCGCAGCGTCACTCACGCCGCCGCGAGCGCTCCCCTGCCCCGCACTCTCCTCACCCGAGGAGGCGTCCGCGGGCTGCGCGGCGGAGCGGGAGGCGGAGCCGGCCTCGTCGGCGCGAGAAGACGGCCCAAAAGCACCGAAGTCGCCGGAGGCACGCATCTGCAGGTACTGCTCGACACCGCCGGGCAGCGCACGGACCTGACCGTCGCCGAGGAGGGCGACCTGGTGGTCGGTGACGCGCTCAAGGAGGTAGCGGTCGTGGGAGACGATGACGAGGGTGCCCGGGAAGGTGTCGAGCAGGTCCTCCATGGACGCCAGGGTGTCGGTATCGAGGTCGTTCGTGGGCTCGTCGAGGAGCAGCACGTTCGGCTGGCTCATCAGTAGGCGCATGAGCTGGAGGCGGCGGCGCTCGCCGCCCGAGATCTCGCTGATGCGCGTGTAGGCGCGGGTGCGCGTGAATCCCATGCGCTCGGTCATCTGGGAGGCGCTGACCTCCTTGCCGTCCACGACGACGGTCTGGGCGACGTCGGCGACGGCCTCGACGACGCGCATGTCGGCCAGGGCGTCGAGCTCGTGCGTGTCCTGGGAGAGGGTGGCGACCTGGACGGTCTTGCCGCGCTTGACGCGCCCCGAGGTGGGCTCGAGGTCGCCGCGCAGCAGGTTGAGGATCGTCGTCTTGCCCGCGCCGTTAACGCCGATGATGCCGACGCGCTCGGCGGGCGCCAGGCGCCAGGTGACCCCCTCGAGGATGTCCAGGCGCGATCCGTCGGGGCGCGTGAAGGACACGGAGACGTCCTCGAGGTCGATGACGTCCTTGCCCAGGCGCGCGGTCGCCATTGTCACCAGCTCGACGGTGTCGCGCGGGGGCGGCACGTCGGCGATGAGGGCCTCGGCGGCGGCGATGTGGAACTTGGGCTTCGAGGTGCGGGCGGGCGCCCCGCGGCGCAGCCAGGCGAGCTCCTTGGTGAGCAGGTTGGCGCGCTTGGCGGCGGCCACGTCCGCCTGGCGCATGCGCTCGGCGCGGGCGAGGATGTAGGCGGCGTAGGAGCCGTCGTAGATTTCGACGTGCCCGGCGATCTGGGCGCGGTCGCCGCCCGGGTCGACGCCGGGAACGACCTCCCAGATGTGCTCGCACACGGCGTCGAGGAACCAGCGGTCGTGGGTGACGGCCAGGAGCGCACCGGACGCGCCGGGGCGGGCGAAGCGGGCGTTGAGGTGGGAGGCCAGCCAGGCCACGCCCTCGACGTCGAGGTGGTTGGTGGGCTCGTCCAGGCACACGATGTCGGCCGTGGCCGCGAGGACTCGGGCCAGGGCGACGCGGCGGCGCTGCCCGCCGGACAGCGTGCCGACGAGGGCGGCGGGGTTGATGTCGGCGAGGAGGCCGGCGTGGATGTCACGCACGGCCGGGTCGGAGGCCCACTCGTACTCCTCCATGCCGGGGTGGACGGCCTGGATGACGGTGTCCTCGGGGTTGAGCGTGTCCGCCTGGGTGAGGACGGCGACGCGCACGCCGTCGCGGCGGGTGACCACTCCCCCGTCGGGTTCCTGCGTGCCGGCGACGATGCGCAGGAGCGTGGACTTTCCGGCGCCGTTGGGGCCGAGGATGCCGACGCGGCTGCCATCGTCGAGGCCGACCGTCACCCCTTCGAGGAGCTTGCGCGAGCCCGCGAGGGCTCCGACGTTTTGGGTTCCGAGCAGGTGCGCCATCAGATGGCCTCCGTCGATTCGATGTGGGTGCCGCATACGGGCCCGTGGGTGGGGATCGCGCGCGCGACCGTGGGCGTCTCGCTCAAAGTGGCCGCGAGCGTGCGGGCGTGCTCGGCGTCGCGCGCGAGGGCCGCGACGGTCGGACCGGACCCGGACAGCGTGACGGCCAGGGAACCCGCGTCGCGCGCGGCGGCGATAGTCTCGGCCAGCTCGGCGCGCAGGCGCAGGGCGGGCGCCTGTAGGTCATTGATGAGGCAGTGGCGCAGTTCCTCGGGTTCCCCGCACAGGGCGGCGACCTCCTCGGGCGTGGGTTCGGCCAGGGCAGGCACGCCAACCGCGTCGAGACGGTCGAACTCGCGGAACACCTCGGGGGTGGACAGACCCTCGTGGGACAGGAGCATGACCCAGTGATGCTGCGCCGAGGCCTCGTCCCCCTCGCGCAGGACGCTCATGTGGTCTCCGCGCCCGGTTCCCAGGGCGATGCCGCCGGCCAGGCAGGCGGGCACGTCGGCGCCGAGCGAGCGGCCGATCGCCTGCAGCTGCTCGGAACCCAGGCCCAGCTCCCACAGTTCGTTGCAGGCCACAAGGGCGGCGGCCGCGTCGGCGGATCCACCGGCCATGCCGCCAGCGACGGGGACGCGCTTGTCGACGCGGATATTCAGGCCCGCGGCGGTGGACGCCCAGGGACCGGCGGCGGCGAGGCGCTGGAGGACGCGCGCGGCGCGCACGGCCAGGTGCGTGGCCGGGTCGAGGTCAGCCATGGCGCGGGTCGTGGCCTCGTCGACGCTGCCGTCGGGCAGGTACGCGATCGTCTCCACGCGCACGCCGGGCGTCTTGGAGGTGCGAACGGTGACGGTTTCACGCAGGTTCAGGGCCTCGAAGACCGTGACGAGGGGGTGGTAGCCGTCGGGCGTGGGCGCGCCGACGCGCAGGGTCAGGTTGACTTTTCCGGGCGCACTGGCGCGCACTTCACGCATGACGTTCCTTCTTCCTGCCGATTGTCTGACCGGCCGTCAGCGGGCCGCGGTCGACGCCGCGAGGGTGCCGTTTGCGCGGGCCTCAATGACGGCGCGGCCCAGCTCAACGAACTCGTCGATCGAGAGGGTCTCGCCGCGGCGCGTCGGGTCGATGCCGGCAGCGGATAGGAGGGCCTCGGAGACCTCAGGGCCGCCCGCCCAGTTCTTGAGGGCTGCACGCAGGGTCTTGCGGCGCTGTCCGAAGGCCACATCTGTGACCTCGAAGGTGGCGCGGCGCAGGCAGTCGTCGCCACGCGGGGCCTCAAGGCGAGTCAGGCGCACGAGCGCGCTGTCGACGCCGGGCACGGGCCAGAACACGGAGCGACCGATCGTCCCGGCGCGCTCGACTGAGCCGTACCAGGAAGCCTTCACCGAGGGCACGCCGTAGGTGCGCGATCCGGGGCCGGCAGCCAGGCGGTCCGCGACCTCGGCCTGGACCATGACGACGACGCCCTGGATGGACGGGAATGCCTCGAGCATGTTGAGCAGAACCGGCACGGCCACGTTGTACGGCAGGTTCGCGACGAGCTTCGTGGGGGCTGGCCAGTCCACGCCGAAGTCATCGACACCGCTGATTTCGGTGGCGTCCATGGTGACGACGTGGAAGCGGTCGGCGGCCTCGCTCATGCGGGCGCGCACGGTCTCGGGCAGTGCGGCGGCCAGGGGCGGGTCGATCTCGACGGCTCGCACGCGCGCGCCGACCTCAAGCAGGGCGAGCGTCAGGGAGCCGAGGCCGGGGCCGACCTCGACGACCTCGTCGCCTTCTTCGACGCCTCCCGCGGCAACGATCTTGCGCACCGTGCCCGCGTCGTGAACGAAGTTCTGGCCCAGCACCTTGGTGGGGCGGATGCCGAGCGCCTCGGAGATGGCGCGCACCTCAAGGGGGCCGAGCAGACCCGTCTCGGAGGGGACGGCACCCGCGGGCAGGGTCGGGTCGATGCGGCGGCGCGTCTCGCGCTGGTTACGGGGGCTGGAGGATCGGCTCACGCTGGCAAGTCTAGTGCACGGGGCCGACGAGGCCGGGGCAAGCGGCGCTGTGAGGCTCGGAGCGTCACGGGGCGGGCGCAGGTGGCAGGACGACTCGCACCTCATAGTTGCTGGCCCGCTCGCCAAGAACAGCGTTGACCTGCTTCTTCACGATATCTTCCAGACGCCCCTGCGCCTTGTCAAGCAGACCCTTGGAGACAGCCTCCTGTGCTGCGGCGGCTTCGCGATCCGCCAGGAACGTGGTGACCTCTGCGACCTCGATCTGGTTAACAATCGAGAACGACTGGTCGTAGGTCTCGACCGAGGCGGGATCGATGGAGGCGGAGAGGACCTCGACGGCAGGCACGGTCACCGTCACGACATGCCCCGCCTCGTCCGCCTCGACCTGAATCTGGCTGACATCGGCCACTCCGGCCTTCACCTCTCCCGAATAGGTGATGAGGTAATGGGCGCTCGTGCCCGGCACTTCCATGCCGAACACCTTGGTTCCCTCCTCAGAGTATTTCCCCACCTGGGTGAAGTTGTAGGATTCGGTGGCAAGTTCACCAATGTCGGCGAAGGAGTTTTTCACAAGAGTCGTGTCAACGGTAACGACAGGTTCCGCACCTTGGTCATACCCGGGCCCCAACCCGAGTACCGGGGCAGCCTTCATGCCACCGGCGAATCCTGCACCTGCGATCACCACAGACGCAGCCAACTTAGCAAACGGCGAAAAACCCATGATGACTTCACTGACACAAGCATGATGAATATTAGGTAACCTTCATGGGAATTGAATGGTAAGTGTCAAGGTGCCACAACAGCGGTGCCACGGACAGCCGGACACCCACATCTCATTGACTGCCAACAAGCGGATCTAAGGACAAAACGTGTTGCTCGCGGCTCGGCCCCCAACGACGTCGAGAGCGACGTCGTTGGACTAGAGCTCTCATGCCGCTGCGCCTCAAACAGGATCAACCCCATAGGGAGGATGACACCTGATCGGGAGCATTCAACCCGTTAGGGAAGGTTCCACCCGATCAGAAGGTGTTGAATCTTCCCGATCGGGTGTAACACCTCATCGACAACAAGCGTCCTCGCGGAGCCGGCCACCCGCAACATCCCTTGCCATTGGACCGACGACGCCTCACCGACGTTACACTGCGCCTCGCCGGACAGCGCTGCACTAGTTAGGGAGCATTACACCAGTTGGGGAGCATTACACCAGCTCCTAACTGGTGTAAGACCCCGCTAAGTGGTGTTACACCACTTAGCAACAAGCCGCGTCGCGGAGCAGCGCCTCGACACAGCATCGAAGAGGCACTTCGGCCCCAGCGCCAGACCCCACATCAAGCGCAGGCGGTGCGCCTCGGACCCGGCAAGGCACCGCGGCACACATACGCTAGCCCCTGAGAAGCGCAGGCAGCTAGCATGCCTCGGCGAGCTGCCCCCCCCTAAACCTAAGTAACCGTACCGGCCCAAGAATTCGCCCACGCAACAGGCATGTGGTGGCAGCACGCGGATAGGTTATCGGAGTGCGGATAGCTTATTTTCCTATCCGCATGCGCATAACGTATCCGTATCTTCACAACCTATCCACGTATCATTCCCATCCAAGCATTCATCCCGGCACGACACGATTCAAAAAGAAGTTCGGACCCCTACACGGTAGGGGTCCGAACATTGCCGTTATCGCACGACGATCACCAAGTCACTTCTGAACAATCGTGTCACACTGGGAGCACCGCAGCTGATTCGTGGTGTACGGCTGAAGCGTATATTGCCCGCAAGAAGGACACTTATGCCCCTTAGCCATGGCAGCACCTCTCCTCATTTTCTGGTTACGTGAATGGCGTCAGGGTAGCGCGTTTTAGTACCAGCCCACGGCGTTGGAGTGCGCCCAGGCTGAGCAGGGTGTGCCGTAGCGACCCTTGATATAGCCGATGCCCCAGTTGATCTGGGTGATCGGGTTAGTGCGCCAGTCAGCACCGACCGATGCCATCTTGGACCCCGGCAGCGCCTGCGGGATGCCATAGGCACCCGACGAGGAGTTCTCGGCGTAGGGGTTCCACTGGGACTCGCGATTCCACAGAAGGACCAAGCACTGGTACTCGTTGTCACCCCAGCCCTGAGCCGCAACGAGGGGCTTCGCCAGAGAACGCGGATCCTCACCGGAGTAGGTCGTGGGAACCGCACCGGCGGCGGCAGCTGCGGCTGCGGCAGCAGCAGCCGTGGCGGAGTCAGTGTTCTTCGTGTCGGCTGCGATCGCGGCGATCTCTTCCTTCGTGGAGATCGTGCCGAGCTTCGCGCGGTAGCGCACGGAGGTCGTGCCGTCCGCCTCGACCTTTTCCTCGAGGGTGGCCTTCGGGTCAATGCCGGCGGCGACGAGGGCGGCCGGCGTGGCCTCTTTCGTTCCTTCGCTGCGCACCTGGGTCACGGGCTGGGACGTGGAGTGCTCGGTGATCGGCACTGAGGTCAGGACCTCGTCCCCCTTCTTCTCCTGCCACACGGTCCACGTGGTCGCGCCGTTGACGCCGGCCGTCGTCACCTGGGACTCGCCGACGAAGAGGTCGGAGCTGGTCGTCGTCGTCTCGCTGAAGGGGATCTCGACGGTCTCGGTGGCCTCACCGCGAGTCACGCGGCTAACGTTGATCGACAGCTCGCCGGCCTCGCCCGTCGTGACGTTCACGCGGTCGAGGGGGTGCACGGAGACGCCGGAGGTCTCGAGGATCGCGCGAGCGTCCTGTCCGGGACGTGCGGCGACCTCGCGCGTCGTGCCATCCACCGTGACGACGACGTTGCGAGCGCGGGACACGAGCGGGGTGAGCTCGTCACGCGACGAGGAACGGTCTGCGGCGAGGCTGACGGCCGATCCCAGCGGAGCGGCGTCAGCGAGAATCGCATCAGCCGACGAGGCCGTGGTCCACAGGGTACGAGTCTGACCGTCGACGGTGACCGTGTACGCCTTGGAGGTGCGCACGACGATCGTGTCGCCGTCGCGCACGGCCTCGCCGGTGCCGGGCTGAACGAGGTCGTTGCTGCCAACGCTGACGCCTGCGGCGCGCAGCGCGTCGCCGACGGTGTTACCCCAGGAGGTCACAGGGCGCGAGACGCCGTTGACCTCGAGCATGACGGACGTGTGCGAGGCGGCGACACCGACACCGGCGACGCCGAGGATACCCGCCGAGGCGAGGGCGGCGACGCCGAGGACGATGCGCGGGGAAGGCGCGAAGGAACGCACGTGGGCGCCCAGGACGTGCAGGGCGCTTGCGGTGGACGCACTGAGGGAGGTGCTCAGGTGGTGGTTCACGATTCTCCAGTTACTCGCTATTGGTACTGCCGGTCAGCTTAACGCGCACGCACGCGGGCGCGCCAGACTCTGGCCGCACCCGCGTGCAATGTCACGTCAGACGAGGCCCAACTTGTAGGCGCAGCCCCACTGGCCCCAACCGGAGCGCTGCTGAAGCATGCGCGCGCGCATGGTCTGTTCCTCCGCGGAGGCGTCGGAAGGTAGGCCGGAGCCGCCGACGGAACGCCACGTGGGCAGAGAGAACTGGTACATGCCGTAGTAGCCGTTGCCCGTGTTGATCGACGGGTTGCCGCCGGACTCGCACTGGGCGATGGCCGCCCAGATCGCAGCGTCGTCGCCGGAGACGGCGGCGGGAGCGGAGGCAGACGAACCGGACGAGGAGGACGAGTTGGACGACGTATCCTCAGCCTTCTTCGCCTTCGTTCCCTTGGAGACGATGCGCTTGGTGGGCTCGGTGCGGGTCGTGGACAGGACGGCGGAGACGGTGGCGTTGCCGTCGATGGTCTCCTGGTAGGTCTGGGTCACCTCGGAGCCGACGGTGCCTTCCTGCACGGTCTTCTCGGTGCCCTCTTCGACCTCGGCGTCCTCACGCTCTTCGGTCTCGTACGGAATCTCGGTCGTGGTGGACACGGTGCCGCGCACGACGCGTGCGACGCGCAGGGTGGCTTCTCCGCCGTTGTGTTCCATGGTGACGCGGTCGATCGGACCGGCGGTGACGCCAGCCTTCTCGAGGATCGCGATCGCGCCCTCGTCGGAGGAGACGACGACGTCCGTCGTGGCACCGTCGGCGACGACGTGGACGGTCTGGCCGGCCTCGGCGACGGGCATCTCGGCGCGGGTGTAGGAGCGGTCGGCCGCCATGGACGCGGCGGAGGCCGGCAGGGCGGAGAGCACGCCGGAAATCGACGAGGCCGTGGACCACGCGGTGGTCTGGTTGCCGTCGACCGTCACGTCGTACTCGGTCGCGGTGCGTACGACGACGGTGTCACCGCTCGCGATGGTCTGGTTGGAGGCGGGGGCGACGAGGTCGTGATCCCCGACGGTCACGCCGGCGCTGTGCAGTGCGTCGCCGGCGGTCGTGAAGAAGCCTGAGATATCGCGGGTCACGCCGTCAACTTCGACGGTGACGTGGCGATAGGAGGTGCCGATGGCAGTGGCCGCGGTGCCAGCAACCAGCAGGGCCGTCGCGGCTGCGACGGAAATGACGGTTGTACGAGAGGGCTGAAAGCTCACGTGTCTCCAGACGTTGTAGGTTCCGTGTCGGGGCCGCGCCGACGCATCCTCCGCTCACTACGGCGCATCAGACGGGCAGACCGATTCGGACTGACACTCCCACCGTAACCAATTTGTTACCGTCGCGCGACCACTTTGACGCAATTCACCAGCCAGAGAACGCACGCACAACGGCCACGCAGGGCCCGATAACCCGCGCCCCTCACGGGAGAGAAACCCTCACCAGGTGCCGTAGACCGCCTCGGTGTTCGCCCGCAGCTGGTCGCACGCCGCCGCCTCACTGACGCCCCACTGATCCGCGATGAAACGCACCGTGTGCGCCATGACGTACGAGGCATTGGGGCAGCCGCGCCACGGCACGGGCGTCAGGTAGGGTGCATCGGTCTCGACCAGGACGAGCTCGCGCGGCAAGACCGCGAGCGCGGCCCGCAGGTCTGAGTTCGCGGGGTAGGTGATGGGGCCGGCGAAGGAGGCGTACCATCCGCGCTCAGCGAGGCGCTGTGCCATCACCGCGTCCCCCGAGTAGCAGTGGAAGACGATGCGCTGGTCCGCGTTCGCGCGCTCGTCAAGGATCGCCAGGGTGTCCTCGTGGGCGTCGCGGTCGTGGATCTGCAGGGGTAGGCCGGAGCGCTGCGCCATGTCGATGTGCGCGCGGAAGGATTCCTTCTGCGCCTCGCGGCCGGGCTCGGCGGTGCGGAAATAATCCAGGCCGCTCTCCCCCACCGCGACGACCATCGGATCGCCCAGGCGAGCTTCGACGGCGGCCATGGCCTCGTCGAGGGGCACGTGATAGTCGCGTACCTTCGGGGTCAGGCCGTCGGGCGAGGGCTCTGCGCAGCCCGCGTGCAGCGCCGCGTCGTTGGGGTGGATCGCGATCGCGACGCGCACGCCCTCGTGGGCGCGCGCCAGCTCGATCATCGGATCAAAATCGGGCAGCTCGCAGGCGCTCGAGATCATCCGGGTCACGCCGACCTCGCGGGCACGATCCAGCTGCTCCTCGAGGCTGAGCGCCACGCCCTCGCGCCGGGGGATCTCGCCGACGTGGGTGGGCAGGTGGGTGTGGTTGTCCACCACGGGTGCCGCCAGGGGCGCGGGTGCGTCGGGCCAGGGACGAGGCTTACGCGGGCTCATGCGGAGGGAGTGTCCTTTCGGGGTTGCGAAAGCGGCGTCAGCGGGCGAGCACGACGCCGCGGGAGACCTCGTCAGCGGCCTGGTCGCCCAGGAGCTGGCGCACAAGCTCGAGGCCGAGCTCAAGGGCGGTTCCGGCACCTCGGCTGGTCGTGATGAATTCGTCGGCAACCACAGGGTTCTCGTGGACGATCGCGCCACCCTCGGCGATGGCCTTGACGAACGCGGGGTTCGCGGTCGCGTGGCGGCCGTCGAGGACACCCAGCTCGGACAGGATCGAGGGGGCCGCGCAGATCGCTGCGATGGGCAGGGACGCGTCGAAGCGGCGCAGCACCTCGGCCTGGATCGCGGGCGTAGCCTTCAGGCCCAGGGTGCCGGGCATGCCGCCGGGCAGGAAGAGGACGGTGTAGGTGGACAGGTCTACGTCCTCGAGCATGAGGTCGGCGACGACGCGGATGCCGTGGGAGCTGGTCACTTGACGCGCGTCGGTCACGGAGATCAGGTCGGAGCGCACGCCGGCGCGGTACAGGACGTCGGCGACGGCCAGGGCCTCGACCTCTTCGAAGCCGTCGGCCAGCATGATGGCGACGGTGGCGTCAGTGGCAAGCTTCTCGGGAGTGGGCATGATTCATCTTTCCTCGCGGCTAGTGAAACGAGCGTTACGTCCAGGTTAGCGCAGCGATGCACTCCTCGGAAGCGAGCCACGGCCTCGCCCCTTTAGGGACGAGGCCGCGTGCGTCACTCGGCGCGCAGGGCTTCGACCGGGTCCTGGCGCGAGGCGCGTGAGGCCGGGATGATGCCCGCGATGACGGTCAGGCCGACGGACACCGCGATGAGGGTCAGGGCCGTGAGGGGCGAGAGCTGGGCGATGTTCTCCACATTGAACGAGGAGTAGGCGATGCCATTCGCGATCGCGCACAGCCCGTAGGTCACGCCGACGCCCATCAGGCCCGCCAAGAGGCCCTCGATGACGGTCTCGGCGTTAAAGACGCGCGACACGTCGCCCTTCGAGGCACCGATCGAGCGCAGGATGCCGATCTCCTTGCGACGCTCGAGGACCGAGATATAGGTGATGATCGCGATCATGATCGAGGAGACCACGAGAGAGATCGACACGAAGGCGACGAGCAGCCAGGAGATGATGTCGACGATCTTGGTCACCGAGCTCATAAGCGCGCCCATGACGTCGGAGTAGGTGATGACCTTATCGGCCGCGCCCGCCGCCGTGTTATCAGCGTTGTAAGCGTCCAGCACGGCCTTCACCTTGTCCTTGTCCGCGAAGGACTTGGGGTAGATCGAGATGTTCGACGGGGAGGCGATGTCCGCCCATCCCAGGTTCCGCAGGTTCGTCTCGAGAGTCGGCACGTTCGTGGAGAACATGGTCGCCATGAGGGCCGCGAGGGACTTTTCGTCCATGTTGGACTGGAACGCCTCGGCGAAGGCCTGCGGATCCATAGAGAAAGCGCTCGACATGTTGGTGGCGAACTGCTCCATGGTCGCGCCGATCTGGTCGCCGATCGCGGTCGACAGCTGCGTCATCATCGAGGTCATCGCGTTCGTCATGGCTTCCTGCATGACCTGGCCGATAACGGCGCTCACGCCCTGGGTGAGGGTGGAGCCCAGCTGGGCGGCGATCTGCGTCGAGATTGCGTTCATGACCTGCGTGGACACGTCGGTACCGATCTTGGCCAGGGCCGGGTCCTCACCGAGCGCCTTCATCAGGTTCGCGGTGAGCTTGTCGGAGTCGACGACCTGGTCGGAGGAGACGACCGCTCGCAACTGCTCAAGCACCTGGGGCTGAGAGAAGTACGCCGAGGCCAGGGTCGCGAAGTCGGTCGGCCCGCCCGCTTCGATCTGCTCGCGGGCGTAGTCCTGGAATCCCTGTGCGATCTGCGAAGCCTGTGTGCTCAGGTAGTCGGCCGCACCGTCCTTGACGGCACCGTCGGCCAGGGCCGAGCGGATGATCGTCGGGAAGTCGACGTTGGCCAGCTGCGGCAAGTCCTTGCTCAGCTCCCCGAAGTCGAGGCCGGACAGGTCGAAGGCCATGCCCGATTGGGCGCCCGACTGGGCGGCGAGGGCCGACAGGTCGATGGTCGACAGGTCCATGCCTGACATGTCGAGGTTGGAAAAATCGAGGCCGGACAGGTCCATGCCGGAAAAGTCCAGGCCAGACAGGTCCATCTGCATTTTGCTGGGGTCAATCTGGAAGGCGGCGGAGAGCTTGGACTCGTCCACGGTGAACAGGGAGGACATGTCGAAGCCGCCGGACTGACTCTTCTGGTTGTCGGCCAGTTCCTTGAAGGTCTTGCCGGTGAACACATCGACGTCGGGCTTGGCGCGCTGGGCCTTGACGATCGGGCTGGCCGCCGCCGCCTCGATGGTCTGGTAGGTCAGGGCGGGCGTGTAGGCGATGCCCTGGCGCAAGGCGCCGCCCTTGTCGGAGTTGGGCTTGACGATGCCGGAAATCGTCAGCTGTTGGCCGCCGTCCACGAGCTTCTTCATGTAGTCCGCGTCGGAGGAGCGGTCCGTCCAGACCTTGTAGGTGTCGTCCCACGTGTACTTGTCGAAGGCGTTGACGCGGCGGAAGGTGGTGCCCAGGATCGCGGAGTAGTCATAGGTCGCGGTACTGGCCCCGGACTGCGCGCCTGACTGCGTACCGGACTGGCCCTTACCTCCCAGGGCACCCTGGTAGTACTGCCGCATCAGGTCGTCGAATTCCTTGTGGTCTTTAATGCCCAGGGTGTATTCGAAGAGGTTGGGGATGTTGCCGTCCTCGTCCAAGACCAGGACAACCTGGTTCGCACCGCTCGGCCAGGATCCGGCGACCACATCGTACACGGAGGTGTACAGCGAGGACGTGGCAGGCATCTGATAGAAGGCGTTCGTCTGCACCATCGAGCCGAAGGCCCCAGCGCCGAAACCGGCTTCCATCTGCTTCATCGACTGGTCGGGGCTGACCTGCACGGTCGCCTTGGAGGTGTCGGACTGGTAGATCTGCGGGACGATGTCGTAGTCGTACTCGATCGCGTTGACCATCGCATTGATGTCGCCGCCGTTATTGTCCAGGTAGGTCTTGAGGGAGGCCAGGTCGTTGGTCTTCGCGTCGCGGATCATGTCGGCGAAGGTGCGCAGCTTAGAGACTCCGACCTTGCCGTCGGGCGCGGGCTGGGAGTCCTTCGAGTCCGAGGCCGACACGGACAGCGCGGCTGTCATGTCGACGCCGGTCTTTTGGATCGTCAGCGGGTAGGCGCCCAGCGTCTCCTCTTCGGTTTTGGCGATATAGGCGTTGGTCCCGTTGGCCAGCGCGAGGATCGCGGCGATGCCGATAATGCCGATGGACCCCGCGAAGGAGGTCATGAGGGTACGGCCCTTCTTCGTCATCAGGTTGTTCGCCGACAGGGACAGGGCCGTCAGGAAACCCATCGACGTGCGGCGCGCGGGCTTGGCTTCGCGGCGGTCGTCGGCGGCGGGCACGAAAGGATCGGAGTCGGCGACGACGCAGCCGTCGGCCAGCTCGACGATACGGGTCGCGTACTGGTGGGCCAGCTCGGGGTTGTGCGTCACCATGATGACGAGGCGGTCGCGGGCCACGTCGCGCAGCAGGTCCATGACCTGCACGCTCGTCTTGGAGTCGAGGGCGCCGGTGGGCTCGTCGGCCAGCAGGATCTCGGGGTCGTTGATGAGGGCACGCGCGATGGCGACGCGCTGCATCTGGCCGCCCGACATCTGCGAGGGCTTCTTGTGGACGTGGTCCTTCAGGCCCACGCGCGTCAGAGCATCGAGAGCGCGCTTGCGGCGCTCGGAGCGCGAGACGCCCGACAGGGTCAGGGCCAGCTCGACGTTCGCCAGGACGGACTGGTGTGGGATCAGGTTGTAAGCCTGGAAGACGAAGCCGATGCGGTTGTTGCGGTAGGCGTCCCAGTCGCGGGCCTTGTAGTCCTTCGTCGAAATGCCGTCGATAACGAGGTCGCCGCTCTGGAAGCGGTCGAGGCCTCCGATGACGTTGAGCATCGTCGTCTTGCCGGAGCCGGACTGGCCTAAAACGGCCACGAACTCGTTGTCGCGGAACGCCACGGAGACCTTGTTGAGCGCCACCTGCACAAGACTGCCGGTCTGGTAGGCCTTGACGATCTCCTTGAGCTCTAGCATGCCCGTCCTTCCCACTCACAGTTTTTCCGCACAATCCTATCAGCTGTCCCTTACAAGCGGAGTAGAGGTATCTCCTCCAGAGACCCGCTCTCGCTGATTAACCCCTGATCACTCCCTGATGCGCCCCTGAACCCACATCTCCCACGTCACATGACGGGCCCGAAACCTTGCCCCGGCCTCGTCCATCAACTGCCTACCAGGGTGCGCGAGACAGAGCGGCTAGACTGATCCCATGACCGACCTCACCCATATTCCCGTGCCCAACGAGGGGCCAATCACCGACAAAATCAAGGAAATCTACGAGCGTTCCTTCCCGCCCGAGGAGCAGATCCCCCTTCCCGAGCTGCTGGCAAGCGCCCAGATGGACGAGGTCTCCTTCGTCGCGTGGATCGATCCCGCCCTGCCCGCGGGCGAGGACGGGGCCGGCAACGTGGTCGCCCTGACCTTCTCCCTCGTCTGTCCCGACCTGTTCTACCTGGGCTTCCTCGCCGTGGACGGGCGTACGCGCAGCACCGGCTACGGCACGCGCATCCTCACGCACTTCCGCGAGCGCTACGGGAACGTGCCGCAGCTGCTCGAGATCGAGCCGGTCGTACGCGAGGCCGGGAACTACCAGCAGCGTGTGCGCCGCCTGACGTTCTACGAGCGCAACGGTTTCACGGTGACGAACATGCTCACGCACGAGGCCGACCAGACCTACCGGGTCCTGGCTCGCGACGGGATCGTCAGCCCGCAGCGCCTGGAGGAGGCACTGAATTCGATGACGGACGATCCGGCGTACGCCTCGCGAGTGACGACGGACTGACGCGCGCACCTCGCTCGGTTGACGCCGCAGCGATGATCAGTGGTCGACGCCGTGGCTGGAGACCAGGAGGATCTCCTCGTTGTCGAGTCGGGCGAGGGCGCCTTCCAGGGCCGCCGACGAGAAGATGCCCTCGTCGCGCGCCTGTAGGAGGGCGTCGCGCTGGGCGTGGATAGCCTCCAAAGCGAGTTCACGGATCTGGTCGCGCGTGAAGGAGCGCTCAACCTCCTCCTCGCTCATGTCGACGGTGGCGCGACCGTCGTCGTCCGTCTCGCTCGCGGAAGCTGCGGCCTGAGTGGGGGCGTCCTCGAGATCGCCATCCGCGCAATCGGGGCGCAGCCCGTCGCGGGTCGCTCCCAACTGCATGGAGGCGTCCTGGAGGATGTCGGTGAGGACACGGTCGGCCGTACGGGCAATACGAGCACCTGCGGCCTCGTCGTCGGCGGCGACCGCGTGACCGATACGTGAGAGGGTGCGCGAGACGCCGGCAGACAGCAGCGTGTGCCCGTCGACCTCGTGAATCGCCTGGGCAAGGGCAGTGTCCACCAGCGCGGAGCCCATAACCTTCAGGAGCTTGGCGCGCTCCTCCTCAGAGATGTCGCCCGTGGCCATCTGGGGCTTGACGAGGCGAATGAATCCGGGCAGTGTCAGCCCCTGGATAACGAGGGCACCCGCCGCGATGAACAGAGCGATCGTGAGGAGCAGCGCGCGCATCGGCGCGTGCGCCGAGATGGTCTGCGCGGCGGCCAGGGTGATCGCTCCGCGCATGCCCGCCCAGACGATGACACTGCTCTCGCGTGGACCCACCGGCTCGTTCTCAAAGTAATCCAGGTCGGATCCGCGCATGGCGTTGCGGCGCGCGCGCCGCTTGAGGCGGCGACGATAGTGGTTAAGCGCATCTTCCCATTGTTCGGGACTCAGGTCGCGTGCCTCAAGCAAGTCCGCGTCGACCTTGCTCGCCTTGTGCATGCGCTTCTCGAAGCGCTCGATGCGCGCGGTCTCGACCTCGTAGCGCCGCTGACGGCGCTTGTGCCGGTGGTTCAGCCAGGCGAGCAAGATGGCGATGAAGATGGCTCGCATGACCATGATGAGCGCGCCGAGGATGACGGCGAGGAATGCTGCGAAGGCCAGACCGCCCGTGTATTTGCTTGTCTCTTCGACGATGCCGAAGGCCTGGAGGCCCATCGTCAGGAAGATTCCGCTCTCCAAGACGAGCGTCATGGTGTGCCAGTTATGCTGGGAGAATCGCCTGTTCGTCGCGGAGATGGTGGCGACGTGTCGGCGCGAGACGGCCAGGCCGGCGACGACGGCCGCGACCAGGCCGGAGCCTCCCAGGTGCTCGGCGGGGATCGAGGCAATGAAGGGCATCGCGAAGGAGAACACCGTGTCGGTTGAAGGCTCCTTGATAAAGGCAAACAGGCGCATGCCGACCTCGCCGACGACCCATCCGATGCCCGCGGCGATACCAAGGGCGATGGCCACCTTGCCGATGAGCAGGCCCGGGTTGAGGGCGTGTTCGTCGGCGGCCAGACCAGCGCTCATCGCTGCGGAGAGCAGGACCAGCGAGGTCGCGTCGTTAAAGAGTCCCTCGCCCTCGAGGACCGTGATGATGCGGTGGGAGACGCCCGAGCGTTTCGCGATCGAGACCGCGACCGCGTCGGTCGGCGACAGGACCGCGCCCAGGGCGACGCCCCAGGGCAGGGAGATCGCGGGGACCAGCCAGTTGATGGCGAAGCCGACCGTGAAGGCAGAGAGGAACACCAGGGGAATCGCGAGCATCGCGACGGCCTGCATCTCGCGCCGGAAGTCCATGGTCGGCATACGCACGGCCGCCGAGTAGAGCAGCGGCGGCAGCACCATCTCGAGGATGATGTGCGGCTCGATCTCGATGACCCCCACCTGCGGCAGGAAGCCGATCACCAGGCCGACAGCCAGCAGGATCAGGGGGGATGCCACGCGCACCTTGGGCGCGATGAACTGGCATGCCACGATGATGAGCATTCCGGCCACGGCGATAAGAAGGGGATCCACACGTTCATTGTATTGCGAGCAACCCCACCAGCGCAGTCACCATCTCACCACAGGCTACGCGCGCCGCGAACTCACGCGGCGTACCACGCCCCACCCGCCTGGCCTCGACACCAGCCTCGGATATCAAACAGATCCACACGAGCGGAGCACGTGCTACCATTGACGCATAGGTTCAAGGAGGTTCGCATGACCGCTTACGACCACTCGTCGGGGTACACCTACGGCACCGATGCCGTCCCCACGTCCCCGCTCACACTTGAGGATCTACGCCAGATCGAGGCCGCCGCTCACGTCCAGCCCGGTGACACTGAACTGCTCTCACGAGCAGAACCCATCCTGGCGCCGCATGCCATGGAAATGGTCGACACGTGGCGTGGAATTTTGGCTCAAAAGACGTATTTGGCAGCCCATTCCGCGCACCCGGACGGGCAGCCAAACCCCGAGTACGCGCAGGCGTCAAAGCCCCGCTTCGCCCAGTGGATCATCGACATGTGCACGCGCGAGCGCGACCAGGCATGGTTGGACTACCAGTACCTGATCGGCGCACGGCACATGTCCGCAGCGAAGAACGCGGCGGATGGGGCGGACTCGACTCCATTCGTGCCCCTGCGCTACGTGCTCGCCTTCATCGCGCCGACTGTGGAGGTCGGACACCGTCTCCTCGCGGAGGGCTTCGAGGGCGAAGAACTGAGCGCCGTCCGTGATGCCTGGACTCGCGCTGTGACTGTCGCCGTGACAGTGTGGGCGTATGCCTACCGAGATCACCCCGAGCAGTTCTGATCCGGCGCTCGCCACGTACGACTCCCCCATCGGTAGCCTCACGCTGGCCGCGCGGGGCGGTGCGCTCGTCGGCTTGTGGGTGGCCGGGCAACGCTTCTTCGGCTCTCCCTATGACATCGACGAGGCCGTGGCGCGCTCCGCGCTCGACCTGACCTCCCCCGATTCTCGGGAGTCTGTCCGCGCGGCGGAGTGGTACGAGGCCGACGCGCACGCTGTGGGCGCGGCGGCGTCGTGGCTCGACGGATACTTCGCGGGCGAGGCCCTCTCCCCCGCTTGCGTCCCCCTCGCACCCGTGGGCACGGACTTTCAGAGGCGCGTGTGGGAGGCAATGGATGCTATCCCCTACGGCGCGACGCGCACGTACGGGCATCTCGCGGCCATGCTGCGGAGCGCAGGCGTACCCGTGTCGGCCCAGGCGGTCGGCGGGGCGGTGGGGCGTAATCCGCTGCTCCTCTTCCGCCCCTGCCACCGGGTCGTGGCGGCCAGCGGCACCGGCGGATACGCGGCCGGGATGGACGCGAAAGCGTGGCTGCTGGCGCACGAGGCGGCCACGGCCTCGCCAGCCAACTGACTCAGCCGTTCGCCCGGTCGGCCTCGATCGCCTGGGCCACCAGGGCCTCGTCGACGGGCAGAGCCTCGCGCGCGTACGCGGCGGCGTCGTCCTGGGTGTCGGCGATCTGCTCGGCGATCGAGTCGGCCTCACGGCGCAGCTCGGTGCCGTCAACGACCGAGGCCTGAGCGAGGGTGCATGCCTGAGCGCGGTGCTCATCCGTGTACTCCAGGTCGTCGGCGTGCTTGCGCACGAGGACGCGGATGAGCTTGCGACGCCGGTTCTCCTCACGCAGGACGGCGGAACGCTCGCGCATCCAGCCGACCGCGAGGACAACGAGGAGGGCAACGCCCAGCCAGCCGATGATCGGGTACATGCCGCCGATGAGCTTCTTGAAGCCCATGAGCGAGGCCACGTAGCCCACGGCGACGACGCCGACGAGGACGATGCGCATGCGGGTGGTCTGCCCGCCCGAGAAGCGGCGCGCCGTCGAGTAGAACAGCGAAAAGACCGTGTTGTAGATGAGCGCGAAAATGATGAGCGTATAGACGAAGGCGAAGGCCGGGTGGATCGAACGCGCGATCTCGAGGGCGGGAACGTTCACGTCCCAGACGCGATCCACGTTCAGGTACAGGCACAGGGCGTCCGCGCCGATAGACGAGGGCGATGATGGTGCCGCCGATGCGCCCGGCGCGGCGGGCCTCGCCGATGCGCAGCACCGAGCCGCCGAGCACAAAGGCCATCGCGATGCCGTTGACGACGCACAGCGCGAAGTAGTTGATCGTGGAGAGCCACAGGTTGGGCAGCGCCGGGGTGCGGGGTGGCCAGCGAATAGATGGTGAGGATGGTGATGGCGACGATAATCATGGGCGTGAAGACGCCGATCACCTTCATGATCCGGTCGAAGTCCAGGAAGGCTGTGAGAATAACCAACACCGCGCACAGGGCGCTACCCGCCCACACGGGCAGGCCGAACTGCTGCTCGAAGTTCGCGCCCGCGCCCGCGAGCATCACGAAGCCCATAGCGAAGCCCGAAAAGACGAGCACGACGTCGATGACGCGGCGCAGTGCCGGGTGGGTGATGCGTTCGAAGACCTCGTCGTGGTGGCCGGATCGGTAGTAGGAGCCCAGCTGGAGCGCGACGACGCCGAAGACGACGTTGAGGACGCCCAGGACCGCGATGCCGCTCAGGCCCTTCGCGCCAAAGGAGAGGAAGTACTGGAGCAGGTCTTGGCCACTCGCCAGGCCCGCGCCGATGATGACTCCCACGTAGGCGAAGGCGACAGAGAGGTACTTCTGGACATAGGGTCCTTCCAATTGCGAACGTTTCACGAGGCCGGGGCCTCGTTCCACGGTAGACGCTCGGCTGGGAGCACACTACGCTATGCGGCATTGTTCACGAAAAGGTAAACGAGCCTGTACTCTACTTGCCGTCGAGGAGCTGGATCGGAGGGCGCGGCGCCTGCATCGCGTTGATCGGAGCCTCGGGATCCGCGTAACCGAGCGCAAAACC
>CABKMD010000025.1 GCA_902373435.1 uncultured Actinomyces sp. | reverse complement strand
ATTATTGGGGAGAGTCATCGTCTTCCTTCCACGATATAAATGGATCCCAGGGACAGACGACCTCATCGTAGCAACGGCGCGCCGGGGCACGGGGATCGATAGCTCATCATGGAAGCACTCCCCCATCGCTGTGTGTCGGCTCCCCACAGACGGCTACGCGCCCGGCCCCCTCACGACGTGTGATCGGCGGGACCGGGCGCGCGGCGGCTTGCGTCAGCGGTTATGAGCCGCTTTGTGCACCGCTCATGGTCGAACTCGGGCTGGGCGTCGGCGTGGGCGTCGCAGAGCCGAGCTCCTGCTGAGCGGCCTCGGCGCGGGCGAGGGCGTCACGCAGACGCGTCTGAGCCTGACCGTAGGCGGTCCAATCGGACTTGCTCATGGCCGAATCGGCGTCGCGCATGGCCGCAGCGGCATCGTTGATGGCCTGCGTCAGGCGGGCGTTCGCGTCGCCCGAGGCAGCCGGCGGGGTCGCACCCGACTGGCTGCCGTCATTGCTCGCGGGCGGCGTCTGCGGCGGCGTGGCGGAACTACTGTCGTCGGAGACGAGCTGGCGCAGCGATTCCTCGAGGGTCGGCGCGAAGCCCACCTTGTCGCCGAAGGCCGTCAGGACCGAACGCAGCACCGGGTAGGAGGCCGAGCCCGTGCCCTGCACGTAGACGGGCTGCACGTAGAGCAGGCCACCGCCCACGGGCAGGGTCAGAAGATTACCGCGGATGACCGTGGAGTCAGCCTGGTTGAGCAGATTGAGCTGGGTCGCGATCTTCTCATCCGAGTCGTACTTGTTCTGCACCTGGCCGGGGCCGGGAACGGTCGTCGAGGAGGGGAGGGCGAGGAGACGAAGCTTGCCGTATCCCTCGCGCACCTGGCCGGGGGTGTTACCGGTCTCGGAGTCGACGGCGAGGAAGCCCGCCATCGCCTCGCGCCGGCCCTCGCCGCCGCCACCGGGCACGAAGACCGAGGTCAGAGAGAACTCAGCGCTGTCCTGGCCGGGCATCTGCATGGTCAGGTAATACGGCGGCTGCAGTGCAGTCGGAGCGGGCAGGGGGTTGCCCGCCGCGTCCACGCGCGTGGAGGAATCGGAGCTGGAGGCCGCACCCTGGGTGGAGGTCTCCTCAGCCAGGCGCCAACGGTCACCGCCGGAGTAGAAGCCGGCAGCGTCAGTCACGTGGTACGTGGCGAGCAGGTTGCGCTGGACCTTGAACATGTCCTCCGGGTAGCGCAGGTGGCTCATAAGATCGCCCGAGATCGCCGACGCAGGCTCGACGCTGCCGGGGTAAATCTTTTCCCAGGTGCGCAAGATCGGATCGGCGTCATCCCAGCGGAATAGACGCACGGAGCCGTCGTAGGCGTCGACGATGGCCTTGACGGAGTTACGCATGTAGTTGATCTTGTTCGCCTGGACGTATTGGCCGACCTCAGTAGAGCGAGAGTCCACGGTGGCATTCGAGAGGGTCTCGTGCTGCGCGTACGGGTAGTTGTTCGTGGTCGTGTACGCGTCGACGACCCACACCAGGCGCTTGGGGGTCGAGGCGTCGCCGTCCATGTCGACGACCGCCGGGTAGGCGGACTGTTCGAGCGTCAGGTAGGGCGCGACCTTCGCGACGCGCTGGAGGGGATCGCGATCGTAGAGGATCTGCGAGGCCTCGTTCGTCTGCGAGGAGAAGAACAGGTCCGTGGATCCGAACTTGATCGCGTACAGGAGCTTGTTCCACACGTTGCCCACGGAGGGCCCGCCGTTGCCAACGAAGGTCGTGGAGACCTGGCCACCAACCGCGGTGTCGTCCGGGTAGTCGAGTTCCTGGGGCTCGGAGCCCTCGGGGGCACCGACGATCGAGTAGTCGGGCGAGCCGGGGCTGAAGTAGACGCGCTCCTCGTAGTCGCCCATCTCGCCGACGGAGGGCACGGACTGCTCCCAGTAGGAGGGCAGGCCGTCGCTGGTCACCTGGTTGCCGTATGCGGCAACCGCGCCGAAGCCGTGGGTGTAGACGGTGTGCTGGTTGACCCAGGTCTGCTGCTCGGCGGACAGACCCGACAGGTTGAGCTCGCGCACGGAGATCACGGTGTCACGGCGCTCCCCGCCGACGTTGTAGCGGTCGACCTTCATGCCTGAGTTGAAGCCGTAGTACAGGCGCGACTGCTGGAGCTGCTGGACGGTCTTCGTGATGACCTGAGGGTCGAGCAGACGCACCTGGGAGGTGAGGGACTCGGTCTCGAACTGACCGGCCGAGGCCGTGGTGGCCGCGTCGTAGTTCGTCTGATAGTCGACGTCCTGCAGGCCGTAGGCGGCCAGCGTGGCGTCGATGTTGCGCTGAATGTAGGGAGATTCGAGGCTGCGCTGGTTGGGGCGCACGCGGAACTGCTCGACGAGGGCCGGGTAGGCGCCTGCCAGGACGAGGGCGGCGATCACGGTAACCGCGACACCGGTGACCGGCAGGCGCCACGTGCCCTTGAAAGCCGCGACGACGAAGAGGACCGCGACGAGTCCGGAGATGACCGCCAGGATGGAGTGCGCGGGCAGTGTCGCTTTGATATCGGAGTACATGGCGCCGTGAATGGAGCCGGAGTCCGAGGTGAGCAGCTCGTAGCGGCCCAGCCAGTAGTTCACGCCGATGAAGAGCGACAGGCAGGCGGCCATCATGCCGGACTGCAGGCGCGCCTGCTTCGAGGCGTGGGGGCGCGGCGTCAGGCGGATCGTTCCGTACAGGTAGGACACGATGAGGGCTGCGATGAGGGCGATGGCGGTAACGGTCAGCAGGAAGGACACGAGAACCTTCAGCGCGGGCAGGACGAACACGAAGAACGAGATGTCCAGGCCGAACTGGGGATCAACCTGACCGAAGGAGGAGCGGTTGAGGAATTGCAGGAGCGTCTGCCATTCGGTGGCCAGGCGAGCGCCGTTTGTGAAACCGAAGAACAGAGCGACACCCCAGAAGGCGAATCGGCGTACGGGCTCGAGAGCCGTCTGGTAGGCGCGTAGGGAGGCCGAGGCCTGCCCGCGCGCCGAGGACGCGCGATGCCGGTACGCGTAGGACATCGAGAAGAAAATAAGTGCCGTGGCCACGATGAACCCGACGACGAACAGGCCGATGTGCGCTCCCCAATGGGTGAGGATGACGCGGGTGGCGCTCATCTGGCGGAACCACAGGATCTCGGTCCACACGATCGATGCGCCGTAGACGATCGCGCCGATCGCGATCAGGACGCCCAGAGTGATCGCTCCGGGGCCGGGCTTGCGCATCTTCAGCTCGACGGGTGGGCTATCGGGGTCTCGCGGTGCACGCGCTCCCGCCGGGGGGAAAAGCGAAAAATTGAAGCTCACGGCAGTCCTCTCTGTAAAACCGATCGGCTTCGATCCAGTGTAGCCGCGCACATGCACTTCTTCGTCTCTGTCTTATTCGCTCTCCGTGAGATTATGGGGTTATGACTGTTGAGATGATGCCGAGTGCGCGCGAGATCGCGCTGGCCAACGTGGTTGTCGATATTGAGAAGGGCGCGGCCCGCGTGGGCTGGGATCACGCCCCGTCCATCTACGCGCTGGTGCCGACCGCGATGCTGCTGGCCGACCCGAATCTGCCTGCTGACATCGCCGAGCAGCTGCGCGCGGGCTGGGACGGTAGCGAGGAACACCTGAGCGCGATCATCCAGGAGGACCTGGCTGACGACGACATCGAGGCGGTCCTGGCCCACCTGGCTTGGCCGGAAACGGTGCCGGGTGCGGCGATCACGGTCGAGCGCATCGTCGTTCCTCCGGAAGTCGAGGATGAGGCCCCCGAGGACCCCGACGAGGCCCTTGCCTTCATCTCGAATCACCCCCTGCGCACGGATGTGCGTCTGGCCGTTGGCGTCATGCGTACGGGCGAGTCGTGGTGTGCGCTGCGCACCCGCGCCTTCGACTCCGACGACAAGGTCGGGCAGGGCTCAGCGCTCGTCCCGGCACTGGTGGACGCCCTGCGCGCTTCCCTCGAGCCAGTGACGGACGAGCAAGCCTGAGAGCGGAAGAGAGGCCCCGGCCTCGTCCGGACCAGATAGACGAGGCCGGGGCCCTTTGTCGCCCACCTGACGTGAAGCGGTGGGCGGGCCTGAGAGCGCCCCCGCGCTACTGGCAGGTCAGCACAGCGTCTCCGGTACCGTCGGCGATGGAGCGCACGGCACTCACTGCCTCGTCGAGTGTGGACACCGAGACGACACGCAGACCATCGGGGACGTGTCCGACGACCTCGTCGCAGTTGTCGGAGGGTGCGAGGAACCACTGGGCGCCATCGCGGCGCGCACCCCACAGCTTCTGCTGGATGCCACCGATCGCACCGACTTGCCTGTCGTAGGACATGGTTCCGGTGCCCGCGATGACGTTGCCGCCGGTCATATCGCCGGGAGTGAGACGATCGATGATGCTCAGCGAGAACATCATGCCGGCGCTGGGACCACCCACGCCGTCGATGTTGACGGTGATGTCGACGGGCAGGACGGGGGCAGCGGAGAGGTAGACGCCGAGCTTGGAGCCGGTCTCGGTGGCGGATGCGGCGACCGAGTCGAAGGAGATGTCCCGCGTGGCGCCTCCGCGCTCGACCGTCAGCGTCATCGTGGAACCGGCCGGCACCGAGCGCATGAGAGCGAAGGGAGTTGCGGCGCTGGTGATCTCGTGACGGACGCCGTCGGGGGTGGTGATCGCGCGGAGAATGTCTCCCTGCTCGACGTTTCCTTCCGCGTTGGAGCCTTCGACCGCGCCCTCAATCGTGATCGTTGCAGGAACGTCCCACCCGAGGTATTCAAGGGCAGCAACCTGGGAGGTCGTTTGCGAGTTACGCATCATCGCCAGCTGAGCATCGCTCACCTGCTGACGTGTCGTTCCCGCGGGATAGACCGACTCGTAGTCCAAGATCTTGCTGTGAGAGTCGAAGTACGCGGCGATGAGCTGCTCGAGGTTCAGGCGAGACGTGGGGTTTCCCGATTCGGACACCGTCACCATGCGCAGCTGCCCCTGCCCCGGCTTCGCGGGTGCGTCGTACGAGCTGGATTGAGGCTCGTCCTGCTGGATCGGTTCCCCCGTCGCGGGGTCTGTTCCCTCGATCTGAAGCATAGGAACGCCCTTGTCGGATCCCAACACGTTGAAGGTCGGACCCGGGCTATTGACCACGAAGGGGACGGGAATCCAGAAGAGGATCGCCACCATCGCGAGCGCGGCGAGGACCGCCGTGATGAGTCGCCAGCTGACGGTGGGGATACGCCGGGTAGAGTCGTCCTCCTGTAGCGGCACCAGCTCGATGTTCTCCGAGGTCATCTGCGCATCATTCACCGTGTCATTGTGTCCCACCCGCTCCCCCTGCGCACGCGCGCCGCGCACCATCCCTTCAGCTCTCAGCGTTTTTGCAGCGGATTGTCAGCACCTGCGAACAACGGGTGGCTAGTCTGATGTCATGAACGAGTTTGACTCCGGCACCCCCTTTGAGGACTTCCTGCGCTCGATCCTGGGCGAGGAGGCGGCAGCTGAGGCCGCCCGCGCCCTGCAGGCTCAGGGGTTCGATCCCGCGAATCTTCCCCCGGAGTTTTCCGATCCCGCACGCATGCGCGCGGCGATGGGCCAGTTCCAGTTCCTCATGAACACGACGGCTGGCCCCGTCAATTGGCGCATGGTGGAGGACAGCGCGAAGCAGGCGGCGTACGCAAGCGGCGACCCCGCCCCCACGGCCACGGAGGCCGAGGCCGCCCGCCAGGCGATGACGGTCGCTGACCTGTGGCTCGACGCGGTCACCGATTTCGCCTCCGGCCCGGTCACCCGCGACGTGTGGAGCAAGGTCGCGTGGGTCGATCACACGATTCCGACGTGGAAGCGCATCTGCGAGCCCGTGGCCTTGAACGTGTCGCGCGCCCTGTCCGCAGCCCTGTCAGAGCAGTTCGGACCCGAGGGCCTGGGGGACGCGGCCTCCCTGCCGGACGGCATGGCTGCGATGCTCGGTAAGACGCAGGAGATGATGCCGCGCCTGTCGGCGATGATGTTCTCCGCCCAGCTCGCACGCGCGCTAGCTGCTCTGGCAGGCGAGTCTTTCGGCACCTTCGACACGGGCATCCCCCTGTCGGACACATCGCACGCCGCCCTGCTGCCGCACAACGTCGCGCAGTTCTCTGAAGGGCTCGACATTCCCTTCGACGAGGTCCGTCAGTTCCTCGCCGTGCGCGAGGCTGCGCATCGCCGGCTCTTCGCCTCGGTCCCGTGGCTGGAGGGCGACCTGGTGCGCGCGGTCGAGCGCTACGCATCCGAGATTGCGATCGACACGGAGGCCATCTCCGAGGTGGCACGCTCAGTGGACCCCTCGGATCCGCACTCGGTGGAGTCGGCTCTCAGCGGCGGCGTGTTTGCGCTGTCGACGACGCCCGATCAGCGCCGCGCGCTCACGCACTTGGAGACGATGTTGGCCCTCATCGAGGGCTGGGTCGAGGTCGTGACGGCCCGCGCGACCCTGCCCTACCTGCCCCA
The DNA here is from genome assembly GCA_902373435.1 of uncultured Actinomyces sp. Taxonomy (GTDB): domain Bacteria; phylum Actinomycetota; class Actinomycetes; order Actinomycetales; family Actinomycetaceae; genus Pauljensenia. Next base: position 14,577 of record CABKMD010000025.1, on the reverse strand, counting down.
CGCGGACGCGCTGCGCGAGATGATGCGCCGTCGCCGCGCGTCGGGCGGCCCTGCGGAGGAGATCCTGGGGACCCTCATGGGCCTGAAGATGCGCCCGCGTCAGGCGCGCGGCGCGGCCTCGATCTTTGCGCTGGTGGAGGCCGACGGCGGGCGCGACGCGCGTGAGGCCCTGTGGTCGCACCCGGACATGGTCCCCTCCGAGACGGAGCTGGCGACGCCGGATACCTTCCTCACGCTGCGCCGTGCTGCTGCCGAAGAGGACGCGGATATCGACGCCGCACTGAACTCACTCCTGGATGGAACGCTCGGCTGGGCGGATGGGCTGGAGCCCGGGGACGAGGCCTCGGCCGGCTCGGATGACGAACCCGAGGGCCCTGAAACACCCAACCCCCAGGACGAGACAGACTGATACATACCGAAGTGATCTGACAAGTTATCCACAGATTTTTCAAAATGCCACAACGATGATCCATCTCGGCTCATGATGTCTCTAACAGTCACGAACTGAAGGAGAACATCATGAACCTGATGCATCACACGGCAATCCTATGGCGCGGTCCGGGCAGCGTCCAAATTGGTGGCGACCGCGCCCGACACGTGCGCCTCGACGACCTGCATGCAAGCGACCAGCTCTGGCTCGCCAGCCAGGCCCACCCCGCTCACGTTTCCGACGCTCCCGAGGCTTCCCCCGACCTCCTCGCGGCTCTGGCCGAGGCGGACCTCGTGGATCATCCCGACTGCCGCCCGCTTCTCTCCGTAGGGGTCCTCGGCGCGGTTCCAGCCACCGTCCTCGCGCTGCGCTCGCTGGTCGACACCCTCGCGCTGAGGCTTCGCATCGACGCACCCACCCTGGTGGACGGCGACTGGGATCACGTGTTCGGCGGCGTGTACACGGGCACGACACGCTCGCGCGCGGTGCGCCGAGAGCTCGCCTCATTGATTCCGCTACCCGACCTGCATGCCCAGGATGCACCGGACGTTGCCCTCGTGTCGGCGGATCGTGCGCTCGACCCCGGTATTCCCTTCGAGCTGATGGCCGCAGACACACCTCATCTACTCATCACGCGCGGGGAACACTCCTACGAAATCGGGCCGTTCGTCATTCCTGGCTCCACACCGTGCTTCCACTGCATCGAGCACGCGCGCGCCGAGCAGGACCCCTACCACCTCACCCACCTGCGAGAACTCGCCCAGTGGCCACTCGGGCCACTCCCCCAGCTGGCACACTTCGCGGCCGCCCTGCGGATTGCGCGCCTGCTGCGCGACTTCGCCTCGGGGTCACTCACCCCATCCCTGTGCGCCGAAATCGCCACGGTCGACGAGGACGGAACCATCAGCGTCGAACGCGCGATCGGCGCCCACGAATGCGTCTGCGGCATCGACGGCGTGGCCTGCTAGCTCAGGCCCCTTCGTCGACGATGACCTCTTCGCCACGCACCAGTGCGAGCACCGGGGCGGCAAAGCGCTGCACCTTCACGTCACCGATGCCTCGAATCACACGCAGCTGCGTCGTGTTCTTTGGCATGGCCTGGGCGATGTCGCGCAGGGTCTGGTCGGTAAACACGGCGAAAGGCGGCACGCCCGCCTGACGTGAGACCGCGAGACGCCACGCCTTGAGGTGCACGAAGAGCTCGATTGCCTGGGGCGACGCCTCCTCCTCGAACGCCTGGTTGAGAGCGCGGGTGGAGGCACGCGCCTTCTTTTTCGGCGCGCCCACTCCTACTTCCTCGGGCCAGATACCGTCGAGCAGGCGACTGCGCTTGCGCTTGCCGCGCCCGTCCGCGCCCCGCGAGCGCGCCCAGGACAGGCTCAGCAGATCCCGGGCACGGGTGACGGCCACGTACAGCAGGCGACGCTCCTCCTCGCGCGCGGCTGCGGTCTTCGCGTACGAGATCGGCAGGAGGCCCTCGGCGACGCCGACGAGGAAGACGGCGTCCCACTCGAGGCCCTTGGCCGCGTGAATCGTGGCGAGCTCGACGCCGGACTTATCCGGTTCGACCTGGTAAGCGATTCTCTCGTCCAGTTCGGCGACGAAGGCGGCCAGCGTCTCTGCCTTGCTGTCATCCGCCCATCCGATGATCGCGTTCATGTTCGACCAGCGTTCGGAACCGGCCTGTCCGGACGGAGCTTCGGGCGCCCATCCGACGCCCGACAGGACGTCGCGCACGATCTCGCCGACGCCGCCTTCGTCGGTGGCGGCTGCGGCCGCGGCCCGCAGGCGCGAGATCGCGGTACGCACGTCGTCTCGAGCGAAGAAAGGCTTTCCTCCGGCGACGGCCACGGGAATACCGCGCGCCCCCAAGGCCTCCTCGAAGGCCTGGGACTGGCCGTTCGTCCGCATGAGGACAGCGATCGAATGAGGTGCCATGCCACCCGCGATGAGGTCGGCGATCGACGCTGCGACGCCCTCGGCCTCAGCCCGATCGTCGTCATAGGTGCAGTAGGTGACCTGAGCACCGCCGTCGCGCTGGCTGGACAGACGCACCGTGCCCTCGCGCTGGCTGGAGCGCGCCAGGACGTTATTCGCCAGACTCACGATCTGCGGGGTCGAACGGTAGTCGCGGGTCAGCTCGACGATGCGTGCCCCCGGATGCTTGCGCCCAAAACCGGTCAAGTAATCCGGGGACGCGCCCGTGAAGGAGTAAATGGTCTGCGCGACGTCGCCGACGACGCACACGTCGTGGCGCCCACCCAGCCACAGATCGAGCAAGCGCGCCTGCAGGAGGTTGACGTCCTGGAACTCATCGACCACGAAGGAGCGGTACTGCTTGCGCACGATGGAGGCGACGTCGGCACGCTCCTGCAGCATGCCGCACAGGTAGATGAGGATGTCCTCAAAGTCGATGACGCCGCGCTCATTCTTTGCGTCCTCGTACACGTCCAGGAGGCGTGCCATGTCCCCCGCGTCCAGGCCCGCGGGTACATCGCGGTGCAGGCGCACCACGCGCGAGGGGTAGTGGGCGGCGTCGATCATCGACACCTTCGCCCATTCGACCTCGGCCGCAATGTCGCGCACATTCGTTCGGTCGATCGTGATCCCGAGCCGCGCGGCGGAGGCCGCGACGAGGGATGCCTTGTGTGGGATGACGTCGGGCAATGGGCCGCCCACGACGGTGGGCCAAAAATGGCGCAGCTGGCGCAGCGCGGCGGAGTGGAAGGTGCGTGCCTGAGCCTTGGGAACACCCAGCTGGGCCAGGCGGTGGCGCATTTCGAAGGCTGCACGCTGCGTGAACGTCACGGCGAGCACGTTGGACGGGTCGAAGGCACCGACGGCCGCCCCGTATGCGATGCGGTACGTGATCGCGCGGGTCTTGCCGGTACCCGCGCCCGCCAGGACGGCGAGCGGGCCCGCCACCTGCGTGGCGACGGCGCGCTGATCGGGGTCCAGGGCGTCCAGCAGTTCCTCGGGGTTCATGGTCCCCATTGTTCCATCGCCCGCCCTCAGTTGCGTCCCGCGCCGTCCGTGCCGCTCGGTAGGTCGCCGCCGTACCATTCCCGAAGCAGCGCATAGGCGATCGAGGCGCGTCCGGGGGCACTAATCTCCCCTGATTCAAGCGCGCGCGTCAGCTCACCACGGCTGTAGAAGCGCGCCCACTCGATCTCCACGCCGTCCGCCTGCGGAGTCGGGCGCGCAGGTGCGGTGCGAGCCCAGTAGCCCATCATCTGCGAACGCCCGAAGGGCCACGGCTGCGTCGCGGCGTAGGTGGGCGTCTCAATCTCGACGCCGACTTCCTCGGCGACCTCGCGGGCAACCGCGACGTCAGGGGATTCCCCAGCCTCGACGTAGCCGGCGATGATCGACACGAAGCCGGGCCGCCACAGCACGTTGTGTGCCAGGAGCACGCGCCCGTCATGATCCTGGACGAGGACGATGATGGCCGGGTCCTGGCGCGGATATTCAAGACGGTCGCATGTCTCGCATCGCGCGGCCCATCCGCCGCTCGCCAGCTGCACCCGCGCCCCGCAGCGCGGGCAGAAGCGATAGTTGGCATGCCAACCCGCGAGCGCGAACGCGGTCAGCGCCAGGGCCGCGTCGTCACCGTCAAGCTGCCACCCGACCGCGCGCAGTTGCTCCCAGCGGCCCCACGACTCGTCCCGGCTCGTCTCGATCGCAACGACGGAGCGTCCGCGCGCGACCCCAATGAACGAGGCCGTGGCCCCCTCAAGCGCGCGCATGGCCTCGTCCCCAACCATCCGTCGCAGGACAGGGGCGCCCGAAGACGACGCCTCGGCCTCGTCGAGAAGAACGAAACCGGCATCGTCTACGAGGATGACATCGGCCTCACCGGCGCGCACCAGAGCCGCAGGAGCCACGGATTCGCGCAACGCAACAGCCGGATCGACGTGACCGCGGACGAGAGGTAGATCAAGACTCATAACTCCACGGTAACGCGGTGGGCTACCCTAGGCAGTATGACAAATACTCCCCTGCGCGCCGATGGGCGCACCCCGTCCCAGCTCCGTCCCGTCTCCATTACCCGCGGTTGGTCGGGTACCGGTGAGGGCTCCGTCCTCATCGAGTTCGGTAATACCCGCGTCCTGTGTGTCGCCTCTTTCACTGAGGGCGTGCCGCGTTGGAAGCGTGACTCGGGCGAGGGCTGGGTGACCGGCGAGTACTCGATGCTCCCGCGCGCCACCGAGCAGCGTTCGTCCCGCGAGTCCGTCAAGGGCAAGGTGGGCGGCCGCACTCAGGAGATCTCGCGCCTCATTGGCCGCTCCCTGCGCGGCATCGTCGACGTGTCTGCGCTCGGCGAGAACACCATCGTCCTGGACTGCGACGTTCTGCGCGCCGACGGCGGCACCCGTACCGCGGCGATCACGGGCGCTTACGTGGCCCTCGCTGACGCGGTGACCTGGGCGAAGGAACAGGGCATCCTCAAGCCCTCCGCCAAGGTCCTCACCGACTCGATCTCCGCGATCTCCGTGGGCGTCATCGACGGCACCCCCATGCTGGACCTGCCCTACGTCGAGGACGTGCGCGCCGAGACTGATATGAACGTCGTACAGACGGGCCATGGCCGTTTCATCGAGGTGCAGGGCACCGCCGAGCACGCCCCCTTCAGCCGCGATGAGCTCAGCGAGCTGCTGGACCTGGCGACGCTGGGTAACGCTCGGCTCGCGCAGGCGCAGAAGATGGCGCTCGAGGCTCCCCTCATGGAGCGCATCGAGGTGGCCCCGTGAGCGCGCGCCTGGTCTTCGCGACCTCCAACGCGCACAAGGTCCGCGAGCTCGAGGCCATTCTGGCCCCCGCGTGGGAGGGCTTCGAGGCCGGCTGCGTGGCGCGCATGAGCGATTTCGACGTCGCTTCCCCCGTCGAGGACGGTGTGACCTTCGAGGAGAATTCCCTGATCAAGGCACGCGCGCTGGCCCGCGCCACCGGACTGGCTGCCATCGCGGACGACTCCGGTATCACGGTGGACGTGCTGGGCGGGGCACCCGGCATCTTCTCCGCGCGCTGGGCCGGCTCCCACGGGGATGACGCGGCGAATCTTCGTCTGCTCATCAATCAGCTCTCCGACGTTCCCGACCGACACCGCGGGGCGGCCTTCGTGTCGGCCGCTGTCCTCGTCACCCCGGACGGTCGCGAGTTCGTCGAGCGCGGCGAGGTGCGCGGCACCTTGACGCGCTCCCCGCGCGGCGAGGGCGGGTTCGGCTACGACCCGATTTTCATCCCCGAGGGTTTCGAGATTACGACCGCTCAGATGAGCGCGGACCAGAAGAACGCGATCAGTCACCGCGGCATTGCTTTCCGCACCCTCATGCCCCACATCATGGAGTACCTGCGCGGCTGAGAGCGCCGCAGACACACATGTGCCGGGCACCCGAGGGTGTCCGGCACTTGTGTGTTGCGCCCGCAGGCGTACCATCAACGGGCGACGAGGTTGCCGAAGATGGGGCGGTCCATCGAGAACTGCAGGGGGTTGCGCTGTTGGCACCACCTGCGCTGATGGCTGAGGCGATGAAGGAGTGATGCGACGAAACGAGACATTGTGTGCTCCTCTTTGAGTACAGTGCGATGGATCTGTCACCGCGCCATACCGACATGGTGCGCCTCATTCTTCATTCTTTCCATCGATATTCTCTTATTTTTCAGTGAAGCATTTCTTACGGACTTTTCCTTGGCACACCTTGAAAAACGCTTGACCAAAGAGGGTCGCTTCTCTTAATTAATCAGACGCTGGATACAGTGAGGGGGCAGGCCCACGGCCTGCCCCCTCACGTCCCCAATTCAACGAAGAGTCAGCGCGCTCGCGCCAATCGCGCACGGCGCGGCAGATAACGGCGCACATCGAAGAAGCGAACGACCTGCATCATGCGGCGCGCGAGGCGGTCGCGCACGCGCCAGATCATGGTGGCGCCGACGCCGATGAAGATGGCGTTCGTCAGGAAGGATGGCCACGCGCCGGTGGACGCACATGCAATGGCCAGCAGGATGCAGCTGGAGACATTGAGAGAGTGGTAGCGCAGAGAGTCAGGAGCGAAGCGCTTGGAGGAGACCAGGTAGTAGGCGGCGATAGAGGCGGCGGCACCCGCCCAACCGAGGACCGGAATTGCCAGAGAAAGGATCGTCATGACTCATATGATGCACCCTCAGCTAGTCAAGCACAATTGAATGGTTCTATAGTTATCTTACAGTTTCGCTTAACGAAGGAGTTCGCGTGGATATCGACCCCCGCCGCCTGCCTTTCCTTCTGTCCGTCGCGCGTGAAGGCGGCATCGTTGCTGCCGCCGACATCCTCATGGTCTCGCCCTCGGCAGTGTCCCAGCAGATCCAGAAACTTGAGGAGGAAGTTGGCCTCAAGCTCGTCGAGCGCACCACGTCCGGCGCGATTCTCACCCCGGCAGGCACGATCGTCGCCGAGGCCGGCGAGCGTATCAATGCCGACATCGAAGAAGCCCTGAAGGCGCTGCGCCCCCTCACGGGCCAGGTCACGGGAACGGTCACTATCGGGGCGTTCCTGACGATTTGCCGCTCCACTCTCATTCCCGCACTCCCCGAACTCTCGGACGCCCTGCCCGGCATCGACCTGCACATCGAGGAAACCGAAGAGACCCCCGGCATGGCCGCGCTGCGCACCGGCCAGTACGACATCCTCGTCATCGAACGCGACGAGAATCCCGGCCTGCCACCTCGCGGCTACACGGACGTCCCATTCCTCGACGAACCCTGGATGCTCGTCACCCCGGACTCGGCTCCCCCCATCGGGTCGATCGAAGACCTCGCGGACCTCACCTGGCTGCGCGTCAATCCGGGTACCAGCGGCGACCACGTCATGCGCCGCATTACGAAGGCGTTCCCAGACACGCGATGGGCACCCCACCTCTACACAACCTACGAGGCCGCGCGTGCCCTCGTGCGCGCCCGCACGGGCTCGACGATCCTTCCGGCCATGGCGCTAGCCGGCGCGCACACCGAGGGCATGCGTATCACGCCTCTTCCCTCGCTGGGCACACGCAAGATCCTGCTGCGCCACAAGAATCACGGCTGGTCCGAGGCTTCAGGCCCAGCGCGCGTCGCCACCTACCTGGCGGAGTGGAAGCGCCACAACGCCTCGTACTCGGCGCCTGGCGACTGACTGAGGAGGCACCGCACCCCGCCCATCGGCGGGGCGCGGGATGGCTCAGAGGCTCACCCGCATCCCGGAGGTCGCGAAGTCGAGGGGACCCGACCAGGTCTGTCGCACTTCGGAGGCCACCCGATCACGGGGTGTCCACGGCTGGATGTGCGTCGCGATCATGCGGCCCACTCCGGCTCGCGTGGCGACCTCGCCCGCGCGCACGCCGTCCATGTGCATGTCGCGCTCGGTCTCGTCGCTCGTGAAGCCGACCTCGCTGAGGAGCACGTCAACGCCGCGCGCCCCCTCGATGATCGTGTCGCACAGGTCGGTATCTCCCGTGTAGAACAGGGACACCATGTGCTCGGGATCCTCCTCGGAGGGCCCCTCGATGCGCAGGCCAAAGGCCTCGATCGGATGCAGAGCTCGGTAGGGGCGGATCGTCATGGGACCGACCCGGTAGGCCTCGCCCAGCTGCATGTGGGTAAAGGCGAATTCAACCTCGTACGCCTCTTCATCCGGGGCGTCTTCGATCTGGCGCACGCGTCGCATCGTCTCGGCGGGACCGTACAGGGGCAGCGCAGATGTAGCCGCTCCGGGCCCCCACTTGCGGTACACCTGCAGGGAAATAATGTCGCCCATGTGGTCGGCGTGGCAGTGGGACAGCGCCAGGGCGTCGAGCTCGCACGGGCATACGTGCGCCCACAGCGCACCGAAGGAACCGGGGCCCATGTCGCACACGAGCGAGAACGTCCGCTCTTCCCCCGATCGCGGGTCCAGGCCTCGTGCCTGAACAAGGTAGGACGATGCCGGCGATTCCGGGCCAGACATCGAACCGGTAGCACCGATGACAGTCAGCTTCACGCGATACCACCACCGGTAGTCACACGGACAACGGACCCCACCTCAGGGCCGAGGAAACGGCGAGCCAGGCGCGGGAACACGTCGGAAGCGCCCGTGGCCAGGAACTGGTGCTGCGGCCCCTCGCCTGCGGGCCACGGATCATGAAGAAGCCCGCGGTCCACAAGCTCGTTATAGGTGACGTTCGCGGTCGCCTCCGAGGAGGTCACGAGCGTGACTCCCTCGCCCATGATGCGACCGATAACGCCAGTGAGCAGCGGGTAGTGCGTGCACCCCAGGATCAGCGTGTCCACGCCCGCTTCCTTCAGCGGCGTCAGATACTCGCGCGCCACGGACTCGATCTCCTCGCCAGTAGTCACCCCGGCCTCGACGAACTCGACGAAAGCGGGACACGCCTGCTGACTGACCGTTAGCCCGGGGACGGCTGCGAGCGCGCGCAGGTATGCCTCGGACTGGATGGTTGCCTTCGTACCGATGACACCCACGTGGTGGTTACGCGTGGCGATGACGCTCTGGCGCGCGGCAGGGGTAATGACCTCGATAACGGGGATTCCTGCATCAATCCAGTAGCGTTCCCGAGCGTCAGCGAGCGCGGCGGCCGTCGCCGTGTTGCACGCGATGACGAGCGCCTTCACGCCGCGCGAGGCCAGCTCGTCGAGGGCGGACAGCGTCAGCGAGCGTACCTGCGCGATAGGTCGCGGACCGTAAGGCGTGTGCTCGGTGTCGCCCAGGTAGATGATCTCTTCGTCGGGCAGTTTGTCGATGACTGCGCGCGCCACCGTCAGCCCACCTAGGCCCGAGTCGAAAAGTCCGATCGGGGCGTTGTTCATGTCTCGACCTTATGCGCTACTGAGGATTATTGACGGCTTCCAGGAGTGAGTCCTGCCACCATGTGATGAGCATATAGATGGCGGCGACGGTTTGCGAGCGCTCCCCCGTCGGCTCACTGAGCGCCAATTCTTCGATGCGCTGCGCGTCTTGTTGATCCGATAGTCCCAGCTCACCGGCTAAGCCGAGCCTAATGTCATTGAGAGCACCCAGCCAGGACCACACGGCCTCAGGTTGGATCCTCAGGGTGTCGCTCTCTCCGTGGACGATGTGGTCAAGATCGCCGACGATGGCGCGCAAACGGACGGACTTGTCTGTGCGCAGAGAATCCTCGGTCAGGGCTCGCAGGCGGCCAGCGTCTTCGTCGTCCTCGCTCATCGAGGGCAGCAGCATACGCAGGGTACGTTCGCGCGGCGCATCCCTGCGCTGTTCGGTTTCCGTCAGCGCGCTGAGCATCGACGAGGTCACTCCGAAGTCGCCGGGATCGTCAAGGACGACGAGAACCTCGGTGGCCAACTGACGCAGGAGCAGCGCTTCGCCGCTACTCATCGACGAAGCAAAGCCGCCGTCTCGAGGAGCGAAACCATCCATCGCTCAGTCTCGATCTTCTTCGATGGTGGCGCGCAGACCGTAGGAGTGCATGGCCATGACGTCCGCCTCGATACGTTCGCGCACGCCCGAGGAGACGGTGGCGCGCCCGCGCGTATGAACGGCCATCATGAGCTCCTCAGCACGAGCGGTGGAATAGCCGAAATACTGGCGAAAAACAGCGCTCACGTAGCTCATCAGGTTGACAGGATCGTCCCACACGACGGCACGCCAACGCGGCACCGCAGTGGGTGCTTCTTGCGCGCGGGACGCTGGTTGGAAGATCGTTGTCATACATCAACACTAAGACGTATTTGTGTACCAGGGAAGGAAATTCGCACCCCGGTGACACGCTTCTCAGGGTAGGCTCACACTATGCCTGCATCGACATCTACTTCATTGCTGACTGATATGTACGAGCTCACGATGCTCGACGCCGCCCTGAAGGATGGCACCGCGCATCGTCGCTGCACGTTCGAGCTGTTTGGGCGCCGTCTGCCCGCCACGCGCCGCTTCGGCGTTGTCGCCGGCACCGGTCGTATTCTCGAGGCCCTGGAACGCTTCGAGTTCGACGCGGAGCAGATCGATTGGTTGAAAGACCAGGGAATCATCTCCGAGGAGGCCGCACAGTTCCTGGCCTCCTGGCGCTTCACGGGCGACATCTGGGGTTACGCCGAGGGCGAGTGCTACTTCCCCGGCTCGCCCCTGCTGACCGTCGAGGGCACGTTCGCGGACTGTACGCTCCTGGAGACGCTGCTCCTATCGATCCTCAACCACGATTGCGCGGTGGCTTCGGCCGCCTCGCGTATGACGATCGCCGCCCACGGTCGCCCCTGTATGGACATGGGTGCTCGCCGCGCCCACGAGCGCGCGGCCATCTCTGCCGCCCGCGCCGCCATCATCGGCGGTTTCCAGGGCACCTCCGACCTTGAGGCCGCCAAGCGCTACGGGATCCGTTGCATCGGTACGGCCGCCCACGCGTTCACGCTCCTGCACGACACCGAGCGTGACGCTTTTGATTCCCAGGTCGCCAAGCTCGGCCCGGCCACGACGCTGCTCGTGGACACCTACGACATCAGGCAGGGCGTCATCAACGCGGTCGAGGCCGCGCGCGCCGCGGGTGGCGAGCTGGGCGCGGTGCGCCTGGATTCGGGTGACCTGGTCGCTGAGGCTTTCAAGGTGCGCGGACAGCTCGACGCAATGGGTGCCACCACCACGAAGATCACGGTGACCTCCGATCTGGACGAGTACGCGATCGCCGCCCTGGGTGCGGCCCCCGTGGATTCCTACGGCGTGGGTACCAGGCTCGTGACGGGCTCGGGTGTGCCGACGGCCGCCCTGGTCTACAAGGTCGTCCAGCGCGAGGATGGCAATGGGGCCATCGTGTCGGTGGCCAAGAAGGCCGAGTCGAAGTCCACGGTCGGCGGGCGCAAGGTCGCCGGCCGCGTCATGGGCGAGGACGGCTACGCGACCGAGGAGCTCCTGCTCGTCGGCACGTCCTTCGAGGAGGGCCAGGCTCTGCTGGCCGAGCGCGGTGCCCGTCCGCTACAGGTCCAGTTGGTCCGTGGCGGCGTCATCGACGCCGCCGCCTGGGGCCCCGAGGCGCTGTCTCGCGCCCAGGAGCGCCACCTGCGCGCCCGCAACGAACTGCCCTACCAGGCGTGGCGTCTGTCCGAGGGCGAGGTTGCGATTCCGACGCGCTACGAGCAGGTCGACTGACCCTCACCTCCCGTTCAACGAAGCCCCGGCCTCGTTTCCCTCGATGAGAGGGACGAGGCCGAGGCTCGTTTCGCCTGGCAGCTCGGCGGGACGCGGGGGAGGCTCAGTGACGGCCGACGAACCACTCACGCAGCAGGGCGATACGGGCCTCGATCTGCTCGGTCGTTGCCTGGGCTACCTCGGGTCCTCCGCATCGCGAGCGAAGGCGCGAATGGATGGTCGCGTGGGTTTCTCCGGAGCGGCTAGACCACGTGGAGACCAGGTGCTGGAGCTCCTTGCGCTTGGCGGCACGCAGCTTGTGGGCGGGGATGCCAGCGTTCTCCTCGCGCATCTTCTGCGCGGCGCGAGTCTTCTTCTGCGCGGCAACCTGGTCGGCCTGGCGAGCGCGCAGCAGGGTCGTCACCTGATCGGCGTCCAGCAGGCCGGGAATGCCCAGGTATTCCTGTTCTTCTTCGGAGCCGACCTCGGCGCCCGCGCCCCACGCGGCTCCGTCAAACAGGACGCCGTCGAACTCGGCGTCCGCGCCCAGGACCTCGAATTGGGAGAGCAGGTCGGAGGATGCTTTCTCCTCGCGGTTGGCGGCCGCGACGAGGGCGTCCTCGGGATTCCACATGTCGTCTTCGCTGGCCTCGTCGCGCTTGGGGCGGTCGAGCGCATGGTCGCGTTCGATCTCCATGCCGCCAGCGAGGGTCAGCAGGGGCACGACGGAGGGGATGAAGACGGTGGCTGTCTCGCCGCGGCGTCGGGCTCGCACGTAGCGGCCGATCGCCTGGGCGAAAAAGAGGGGCGTGGAGGCGTTGGTCGCGTAGACGCCGACCGCGAGGCGGGGGACGTCGACACCCTCGGACACCATGCGCACGGCGACCATCCACCTGTCGGTGGAGTCGGCGAACTCGGAAATACGGTCGGAGGCGTCCGCGTCGTCGGACAGGACGATCGTGGGGGCCTTGCCGGTGATGAGGCGCAGGTGGCGGGCGTAGGCGCGCGCGTGCTCCTGGTTCGAGGCAATCACGAGGCCGCCCGCGTCGGGCACGGCACGCCGCACCTCTTCGAGACGCAGGTCAGCGGCGCGCAGGACGGCGGGGATCCACTCGCCCTTGGGGTCCAGCGCGGTACGCCAGGCCTGCTTCATCATGTCCTTGGTGAGGGGCTCGCCCAGGCGGGCGCTGACCTCGTCGCCCGCGTTTGTACGCCAGGCCATCTGTCCCGAGTAGGACATGAACAGGACGGGACGCACGACACCATCCTTGAGGGCGTCACCGTAGCCGTAGGTGTAGTCGGCGCGCGAACGGCGGATACCCTCCTCGTCCTCCTCGTAGGTGACGAAGGGGATCGGAGAGGTGTCGGAACGGAACGGCGTACCGGTCAGGGCCAGGCGGCGCGTCGCGTCCGTGAAGGCCTCGCGTACGCCGTCGCCCCAGGACAGGGAGTCGCCGGCGTGGTGGATCTCGTCGAGGATGACGAGGGTCCGGTAGGCGCGGGTGCGCGCCGCGTGAACGGCCGGATTGGAGCCGATCTGCGCATAGGTGACGGCCACGCCGTCGAAGTGCGAGCCAGCAACGCCCTGCGAGTTCGTAAAGTCGGGGTCGATGTGGATGCCAAAGCGCGCGGCGCTCGAGGCCCACTGGCCCTTGAGGTGCTCGGTGGGGCACACGACAGCGAGCTTGTCGACGATGCCGCGGGCGATCAGCTCGGTCGCAAGCGTCAGGGCGAAGGTCGTCTTACCCGCGCCCGGGGTCGCGACCGCCAAGAAGTCGCGCGGGGAGGTCGCCATGTAGCGATCCAAGGCAGCGGCCTGCCAGGCGCGCAGCCTGCCAACGGGTGCGCGCCGGGTCGTCTCGCTCACTTGTCGGAGCCCTTTCCACCGTCGGAGAAGGGCCAGTTACGCCCGTTCTTTCCCATCGAGTCGCGCAGTTCCTTGCAGGTGGGGCACACCGGGTACTGCGAGGCGTCGCGGGTGGGGATCCACACCTTGCCACACAGGGCGACGACGGGCTGTCCCGTCACCATGGACGAGTTCGCCTTGTCCTTGCGCACAAAGTGGGCGAAGCGGTCGCCGTCCCCGCCGGTGCGCTCTTTGCGGGTCTCAGTACGCTCCAGCAGACCGGTCGAGGACGCGGTGGAGGGACCGGAGGGCGCGGAGGGGCCGGTGGGTTCGTCGAGGGCATTACGCATAGGGACCATTGTACGTGCCTGGGGGTGCTTCCAACGGGTGGCACGCATGCGCCGACAGCGAAGAAGCGACGCTCACAATTTGGCCCCGACCTCGCATTCACGAGGCCGGGGCCCAGTCGGATGGGGAACCTATCTCACAGGTGTTCCTTCTCCCAGACCTCCTTGTAGAAGTCCGCGAGCTCAAGCTTGGAGGCGGCGGCCTCGTCGAGGAGCACGGTGACGTCGGGGTGGTGCTGGAGGATGGACGCGGGCCAGCGCTGGGTGACGCCGCCCTCGATCATGGCCTTGACCGCGTCGGCCTTACCTTCACCCGTGGCGATGAAGATGTGGGCGCGCGAGTCCATGATCGTGCCCAGGCCCTGGGTCACGCAGTGCGTGGGAACCTGGTCGATGTCACCATCGAAGAAGCGGGCGTTGTCGCGGCGGGTCTGCTCGGTCAGGACGCCCACGTGGGTGCGCGATGCGAGGGTGCCGCCGGGCTCGTTGAAGCCGATGTGACCGTCCGAGCCGATGCCGAGGACCTGGATATCGATGCCGCCGTCGGCCTTGATGGCCTCGTCGTAGGCGGCTGCGCCGGCCTCGAGGTCATCGCACCAGCCGTCGGGGCCGTGTGCCGCACCCTCGGGCATGTCGACGAGGTCGACGAGGTTGCGGTGGATGAAGTTCGCGTACCCCTCGTAGTGGTCGCGGGGCAGGCCCACGTACTCGTCGAGGTTGTAGGAACGAACCTGGGCAAAGGAGATCTGACCTGCCTCGTAGCGGCGCACGAGCTCTGCGTAGAGCTTGAGCGGCGAGGAGCCGGTGGCCAGGCCGAGCACGAAGTTCGGCTTAGCGCGGTACACCTCGAGGA
>CABKMD010000024.1 GCA_902373435.1 uncultured Actinomyces sp. | reverse complement strand
AACCGCAGAAACAGGCCAATCGCCTCAAACCACCTCGCCGAGAGCTGGGGGCACAGGCTGCGACCGGGGTTGCGAGCCTGGGGAGGAGTGTGCTAGCATGGGCCGTCAAGCAATGTGCGGCGTAGCGAATTGGTTCACATGGAAAGCTTGTGACCCGTCGCGGATATTTTTTGCTATGACCGTGTGGTATTCAGGCGCGTATTCGGGCGGGTTATAGCCCCCTATTTTGGCAGTCGGTAAGTTTGACTATTGGCCCCTGCTGGGGCGTTATTTAATTGCCTGGTTTATTTGCAGATGATTAGCCTCTGATAACGTCGCTGAATTGCACAAAGAATTGTTTTTGTAATTGCGTTTAATTTGTTATTGAATTGCGATAGTCATTTATCCAGCGTGTCGCTTGCATTATTAGTGTGGGTATGGTATGCGGGTGTGGACATGCGTAGTGTCCGTATTGTGGGATGCGCATTTGGCGCGATGGTGTGGGTGTGCTATTCGCGCGCGCGTGCGTTTGGGATTGGCGCTAATCAATAGCTGGTGTGATTAGCGTCTCATTTGATTGGCTGTCCCCACGATAGGCCCTAATCAGCGTTTGACAGTGTGCGGCCGGCGCGTTATGCCGGCGCATGGTTTGGGGTGATATTCTGCGGCTGTCTCGGAGTGTGGCTGTTTTACGTCTCAGCATATGGTTGCGTTTGGGCATCGGGCTTGCATTGGGGCGGCGTTGTGTCTAGACTGATGCCATCGCCCCTGAAAGAGCGAGCGAGAGGCCCCCGGCCTTGGCTGTTCGTTGGATTGGGTGTGCGCTGGTTGTTTTTTGTGAATTACAGAGTGGTTAATTTTTTCGCCTATTGGCGCGCGCCCACCATGGCGCGGCGATTCCACGATTTCTAGCGGCGGTGCCCCGTCTGATTGGGGCGGGGGCCGTGCATCGTTTTTGCGTCGCTGCGTGTGGGAATCCTTGAGACCCGGTTCTTAGGGCGCACGTCTTTGGTCTAGGGCGGCTTTGGTGAGTGCCCGCGCGGGCGTTTAGCAGACGTGGCGCGGACAGGGAGTCCGATTCTTCTACCGCCTACGGGCGCGCCCAAAGATGGGCAGCGCTACACATGGTCCCCACGGTGGGGGCCGATTGAGATTGAGAGGCGATTATTATGATGCTGGTCGATTCTGAGGGCCGTCGCTACTTTACGTCTTGGGATGCGTGCGAGAGCGCGGCTAGGGACTTCGCGGGCAGTGATTGGGAAGATTATGACCTCACGGCCCTTGCGGGCGCATTGTTTGCCCACGTGTACACCTCGGGCGAGACGCGGTTCTATGAGCGCCCTAGTGTGTGCGAGGCGGCGATTAGCGCGTGCGATTGGACTCGCTGGCGTGAGGTCGCCGTTACTGCAGGTGGGCTTGTTGCGGAGCGTTGGGCGCGCTGTGGCGGAGGTGTTTATCACGTTGCCCTGTTCCATACAGACGCGGGCGCGTCGTTGGTTGTGACGGATGTCCCCGAGATGGGCGATTGCTTGTGGGGCCCATGCGCGGGGCGCGGGTATGACTCCGATTGTCCGGCTCATTGGGGCGGCTTGGACGCGATTTTGGGCGGTCGCCGCGCGTGGAAGCGTGAGCTTGCCGAGGCGGCTAAGCGTTTCATTGGGGATTGATTCTAGTCCCTTGGTTTCCCGGCCCTAGTGGTGGGTTTCAGGTGGGTTCAATTCCCGCGCCGGGAGCTGGCTACCAAGGCGGTGGCCTATTGAGAATGTGAGAGGTGTTTACGTTGGCTACTTATGTTGAGGGATTGGCGGCTGCGGCGCGTTGTGCTGATGCGGCGATTGGGTGGGCGTTGCGGTACGGGACGCTTGCTGAGTTGGTGCATTGGTTCTATGACGATGCGACTTTGCCGGGCACTGATGATTGGGACGATTGCGTTCTACGGGCGTGTTGGGACACGTACACGTGGCGCGGCGTGTTCCTGGCGTGGGATGAGTGTGGGCGTCCTAAGTTTGATCCGTCTGCTTGGTGCGGCGATGAGCGTGACCCTGATTTGCGCCGCGCTGCGCAGGGCAATGCTCGCTTGGATGCGGTCGGGCAAACGGTTTTTGAAGCGTTTCCCGGGGCTATTGAGCGGGCGGCGCGTGAGTTGGGTTGGTCGGTTGTGGTTGCGTCTGACCTTGGGGATGAGCTTCCTGGGGGCGCGGTGTTGATGAGTGGCGATAGTTGGGAGTGGGAGCAGGATAGCCCGTACACGATGGTGCTTGTTCCCCCGACTGTTTCGGCTGTCGCTTAGGCGAGTTTTTGGCCCCCTGCATAGGGGCGGCGCGGGCTTAAGGGTGAGTGCAAGCCGGGTTCGATTCCCGGCCCGCGTACGGGGGCGCGCATGGCGTGTGCGTGTCCTATCACAGAGCAATTGAGAAAGAGGCAAGACGATGGGTTTCATGATTGAGGTCACGGGCGATGCGCTGGAAGCGATGCAAGACATGTGGGATGAGCGCGAATCATTCACGCGTGAGGAGCTTGGGGGCGCGCCGGATTGGGCGGATTACGTGGACGCAGACGGCGAGCTGTTTTCGGACGGCTTTGAGGATGAGTATTGCGAGATGCTTACCGACGTGTACGGGACTGTGCTTGTTGCTGGGCATGAGTTCGACGCGGGCGCGGTGGTTCGTGAGATGGACCCGATTGCGTTCCGTTGCGGAATGTTGGATTGGGTTGATATGCGCGTACAGAATGGCGATTTGCGTCGCATTGAGGACTGATTAGGTCCTCACCCTTGGCAAGACGGTTGCGCGCCCCTGAGTGGGCGTCCTGGGTTCGATTCCCAGGTGAGGGGCCGGGCTACCAAGGCGGTGGCCTTATTGAAACGAGAGTGAGGTTTCTACAAATGACTACGATGATTGAGCCGTGGGACGCGGCTTGCGAGTGTGCGGACAAGGCGGTTGCCTACATGCTGACCCGTATGACGGTCCCGCAGATTGTGGAATGGTTCTACGACGAATCGACTGTGCCTAATAGTGACGAGTGGAACTGGCTTGTCTTGGGTCAGCGGTGGGATGTTGATTCGTCGGCTGGCATCTTCCACATGTGGGATGACCTGGGAAGGCCCGATTACGTGAACTCTGACTTCTTCCTTGACTACGGGGGCGGCGGGGCGGACCCTGATCGGCGCAGGTTTGCGCAGGATGAGGCGCGTCTCGATGAGTGCGGTGTGGCGCTCATGGAAGCGTTTCCGGGGGCGATTATCCGGGCGGCGGAACAGTTGGGTTGGTCCGTGCGCTGGGATGGCGACTTCCCGGATGGGGCGGTGGCGATGAGTAGCGGCGGCATGGCGTACGCGTTGGCGGATGGCTGCGTCCCAGTGTTGGTGCCCCCGGTTGCGATGGCGGTCGCATAGGGCGTGTGGGTTTCCCTAGCCTGACGGTAGGTGCAATGCAGGTTCGACCCCTGTCTAGGGAGCTGGGCAACCACCGTGGTTGCCTATTCTGAGAATGTGAGATGAGGTTTTTACGATGGCAATTCGGGTTATGCTCCCTAGCAATGGGTATTCGCCCGCGTGGGAGTGGCTGAATGATTGGCAGCATGACGCTTTGCGGGATTGGTGGGGTAGCAGTTCGCGCCTTGTTCGTGAGAGCGTGGGCGCGCCTGATTGGGCTGAATATGTGGACAGGGACGGGAATGCTTGGTCCCGTGAGGGTCTGCTAACGCGGTTGATCCTTGACGGTATCGACTTGTTTGGCGAGGCGCATGTTGATGCGACGATTAAGGAGCTCGGCACCGATGGCATGATCGAGATGCTTGACGGGTGGATTGATGGCCGGGTGTTCGCGGGTGAGCTGGTTCGCCTTGTTGGCGAGGATGAGGCGTGACCATGTGCGAGATGGATAGGGACGCGCTGTTTGCGCTGGTTGAGCGGGCGCGTGAGGATGAGGAGTTTCCCGGTTACTTCCTGCTTTGTCAGGTTGGTATTAGGGGCGTGAGGTCCGAGTATGGGTGGCTTGATTGGCGCGGTTGTCTGCGTAGGCGCTCTGATCTTGAAGATGATTATGAGTCTGACCTGAATGAACAGGGGTGGATCGCGGGCGAGGAAGCTGACCTGGGTTCGGAGATGCGCGCGTTTGATCGGAGGCGGTTTGCTGAGGAAGTTGACGCCTACATTGACAAACTGATCGGTTTGGAGACGCTGTTCCCGCTGTATTACGCGGACTAGCGGGGGTGGATACTTGGTATCCTGGTTGCGTGACGTGTGACACGCGGGGTTTTCGCGGGCTTAAGGGTGAGTGTCTAGGCTGGTTCGATTCCAGTCCCGCGAGCGACGCGCCCCAATGCGGGGGCGCGAAAACAGAGAACAAGGGAGAGAACAACAATGACACACTACAACTGGTTTAAGCCGAACTGGGGCGAGGCGGTCTTGGCGGCGGACGTCGCCGAGGGCGTGACGGCTGAGCTGTTCGTCCACTACCAGGACGGCGTGCGCGTGACGCTGATGGTCAGCGGCGAGGGCGTGCGCGGCGTGATGGGCAGGCACGCGTCCACGGACAACAGCCAGGATTGGCCCGAGGTTGAGCGGTTCATCCCGCGTGCCGAGTGGCCCGAGGAGATTTACGCGGGCGTGCGTGGCCCGGCTGAGCGCACGCCGGATGAAGCTGTCCTCAAGGCTGTCGCCGAGGCTGCGGCTGACTGGGAGGAGGCTTTCAGGGAGGCTGAGGAGCTTGAAGCGGAGGTGAGCGGCGACTGACTTAGCGCGTGACGCGCTGGTTATCCCTGTCCCCAATGGTGGGGGTGAAATAGGGCCAGTTCGATCCTGGCACAGGGAGCGACGGGCAACCAAGGCGGTTGCCTGAATACATGGAATGGGAGAGATGAGAATGGTTGATGAGACCAAGGTGGTTCGCGTGACGAACCAGGTTGAGTTGGACGCGGCGCTGGAAGCTGAGCCGTGTGATGACAGGGTGATTGAGATTCATTCGGACCCTGGCAGGTTTGTGGAGCATGTTCTGGTTGTGCTTGACTCGCGTGAGCACATCGTTAGGGCGTGCGGCGAGTCGCACGTCGTAGCGGCGGGAACCTCTCGCTTGATCGCTGGGGGATACAGTCACGTTGAGGCGCGGGACGCGGCGACCGTGATTGCGACGGACTTTGCGCAGGTTAACTGGTATGACACTGCCTGCGGGAGGTGTGGTCACTATGCGCGCGGCCAGGCGCATGATAGGGCGTCTGTGGAAACGGTTTCGCCGGGTCCACTGTTCGCGCTCGATAGGTCTACGGTGACGGTGCGTGGCAACGCCCATGTGGTTGCACAGGGTGACGCGTCTGTGACTGCCCGCGACCAAGCGACCGTTGAGATGAGCGGCGACGTTGACGTGACCGCGTACGGCCAGGCGGTTGTCCGCTGTGAGGGTGGCGAGGTGTACGCGCACGAGAATGTGACCGTGTACGTGGGGAAGTTTGCGGATAGGCCGAGCGTTGACGGCGTGCCGACTGTGGTTGTGCATGACTTCAAGGGCGATACGCCTATCGTGGGCGGGCCGGTCGTGGTTCGCATGTGACTGGTTTTCTCAGGGGCTTGATTGGTGAGCGTGATGCCGGTTCGAGTCCGGCCCTGAGAACGAGCATCCTGCCCAAAGGGGGCGGGGTGACAACGCGGCAAGGAAAGTGAGAAACAATGATGCAGCGTGATACAAGCAAGTGCAAGACGGTTAAGGCTGATGAGTACATGACGCCCGGCCAGGCGCAGGCGCTTCATGACGGATGGGATGCCGAGGTGTACGTGATCCGTAGCGAGGTTAACGCGCCCGACTGGGCCATGTTCGTTGACCGTGACGGTACGGCTTACTCGGTTGAAGCCCTCGCGGAGGAATGGCTGCGTGAGGGGGTGGAGGAAGGTGAGCTGGGGGAGCGTGAGGTAATGCTTGGACTGTCCCCACAACTCACGGCGCACATGATTATGGGCGACATCAATGAACGTATAGAGGCGGGCGAGCTGCGCGCCGTCGTGGACTCCCCTGACGATTGGGAGTGACCGGCTTATCCCAGGCTTGATCGGTGAGTGTTTAGGCAGGTTCGAGTCCTGCCCTGGGAGCGAACCACCCTAGCCAAAGCGGGCTAGGGGGTGAATTGAAAAGAGAGTGAGACGACACAAATGGACACGAATATGACGCGCGGGTGGGTTCCGCCCGCCCCCTACCAGCCGTGCATCCCCCTGCGAGACGGAGTGTGGGCCGACGCCGGGGGCTGGATGACTGCCCCTGACCTGGATGCGCCGGGCCGGTGGGCGCGCCTTGAGGGCGTGCCGGTGACGCGTGAGGGCTTCAAGACTGCAGCCCGCCGCGTCCTGGCGTTGGCGGTGTGCGACGGGGG
The DNA here is from genome assembly GCA_902373435.1 of uncultured Actinomyces sp. Taxonomy (GTDB): domain Bacteria; phylum Actinomycetota; class Actinomycetes; order Actinomycetales; family Actinomycetaceae; genus Pauljensenia. The sequence goes on along the minus strand of CABKMD010000024.1, from coordinate 15,480 downwards.
CCTGTGGGGCCTCGCCGCGTGACAGAACAATCAACAAGACAGATAGGGTGAACAATGAGTGACGCTACTTTGCGCAGGAACCATGTTATGGCCGCGAAATGGGCGGCTTTGGCAGGGGAGATTCAGTACAAGGAAGAAAGGCTCAATGCTTTATTGCATGAGGTGGGTGTGCGCGGCAATCACGACGCACACGGCGACCGGCTAGGAGACTCGCCCGAGGCGAGCATGGTGCGCGTACACGCGCGCGCCGCCCTCGGGGCGCTCGAACACCTGTCCGCCTCGCTTAACACCCTGGCCGACGTGACCAAGCGCGGCACGGGCGAGGACTAAGGGAGGGACACGTGGGGCACGCGACAACCCCCCTCGGGGAAATGGCAGTCGCCGCGCCTCGTATGGGCGACTGGCTGACGGAACTGGTCAGAGAGTCGGGCGTGGGGGCGATTGATGATCCTGACGCGCGTATCCTGGCCGCTCGAATCAACGACATTGCGAGCATGCTGACGGTGGTGTCGGCATGCGCGTACAGGCTCGATGTACAGGCGAGCTAACAAGCAAGGTAGACTGAAAGGCAGTGTGAACAATGGTTTGGTACGACGAAAGCGACGTTGCGGCGGTGGCCGTCCGCGTCATGGAGGACTGGGAACGCTATTACACGACATGCTCAGCAGCGCGGCTAAGGCTGCAGGGTGGAGCGTCGTGTACGAGGCTCCTACCAAGCATCACAGGTGGCATACGATGCGCCTGGTCCGCACGAATGGCAGTGAGCCGCAGGACACGTGGCAGATTGGTGAACATGTGCTGCTGCATGCCGATAAGCCCATGGCCCTCGCTCGCGAGATGCGCGTGTCGGGCAAGTGGGAGCTGTCGCGTGAGTGGCCTGTGCCTGTGGAGACGCGGCTGGGGGCGCTCATGTGGTTGAACAGGCGTGCCCCTGCGACGTCGCACGAACTGCCGGACATGACGCGCCCCAACTGGCGCGACCACCTGCGCAGCGCCCCTGACGGCGACTGGGGGCTGACGCTCGACATTCTCTGGCAAAACAAGGCATGCACGCCACAGTACGCGCTAGTGCCTGCAGCCTAACCACCCCCGCCGCACGGTTTGGTGGGGTAAGCATTCTCGCCGGGGTGACGGCTAGGGGGGTTCTCTACCTCTCTCTCCCTCCCTGGTTTCCACCCTGGCGGGTGCGCTCACCTCCCCAAGCCGCGCGGCACGCAGAACATTCAACCTTGAGGCCCCTAACGCATGGCAGCGTGGGGGCCTTGTCGTAACCAAACGGAAGGGGCAACCCCCTATGAAGGGTTCCAATGGCACGTTGAGTATGCGCGCAATCGCATGGCTCATGATACTAGTGGCTTTGGCCGCTGGACTATGGCTGGGCGGGGGCATTATGCCTGATAGGCCCGCATACTTCCTGGCAGAGATGCAACAGGGGCGCGTGGTCCTCGTGGAGGGCACCAAGTGGAGGACGGACGATTGTCACAAAATTACCAGACGGTTCCCGGTCGGTATCCTGTCTGAGCCGACAGGTGTTGTGGAGGCTGTCACGCCTGAAGGTGTCCATCGTGGTTGGGCGCGTTTGGAGCCGCGAGACTGCGCAGCTTAACGCCTGGTCAAGTGGTAGAACACATGTTCTATCGCTACAATTTTTCACGTTGTCAGGCAGACCTTACCGGCAACGCCACACACTGAACGTCAATGAAAGCAGCATCAAACATGACACAGGAGTCCAGCACCTACACAGTCACCGCACACACGACTGACCCCGCCGCCGCGAACTTGATCCTCGCAGCAGTGATTGACGAGGCTCGCCGCACGGGCGCACAAGTCAACATCGGCGGGAGAGTCCCCGCCCCGAACGGGAGCATCGTCAACGTCAAGGCCGCGCAGGGCGACCAGCTCGCAGACGCGGCCAACATGTTTATCACGTGGGCGGAAGCCGCCGAAAAACCCAGACTCATGCACTCGCCCGCCGAGGTTGCGGCCATGCTAGGCGTGTCTGCCCGCACGCTAGGCGAGTGGAGGTTTACCGGGGCCGGTCCCGCGTTTGTGAAGGTGGGGAGCGTTGTCCGTTACCCGCACGACGCGCTCACGGATTGGATGCAGGCGAATCAGCAGACGGTCGCCTAGCAAACAGGGAAGCCCGCCCCAGACTGGCCTAAGCGCTTTGCGGCGAGTGTGAGAGACCGTCCAACGGTTCGCCTGGCGGGGCAAACCTGTCAGATGCGCTTGTAATTGGCCTGTCCGGTGCGGGCTTCCCCTACACAGAACGTTCAACAGAGAAAACGGACAAACCAGGGGGCGTGTCAGTGCCTTGTTGTAACAGGGTTGAGTGTAGCAGTTCGCGCAGGCCATGCGCAATACCTCAAACGTTGAAACAAGGAGCGACCGCCCTCAACTCTCCCGAAAATGAAAGGAAAACCAACAACATGGGAGCTACATCACTCACCCGCGAACAGCTCAACGAGGCCATCAACCAGTTCGCAGACAAGATCATGGACGCCCTCGGAGCCACCGTCGCAGACGGGGAGACGACTGAGCCGGAACTGTCCGGCACTCGCTTCAAGGCGTTCAACACTGGTGGCATTGCGGAGGATGTGGACGCCGTAAATCTCGTCCCCGGCTCAGTGGTGGTACGCGGGGTGGTAGAGTACTTCCGCTGCTACCCGGACGGGGAGACTGGCCCGTGGGTCAGGTATAGCGGTGAGTCGTACAATCACGAGGAGTTCGCGGAAAAAATGCGCAACGCCAACGAGCCTCCCCGCATCGTCCACAACGGCTAACCAGGGACGGGGGTTCATAATGGCAGAACCGTTCGACCTTGGCGAGGCCGTTGACTACATCAACCGGCAATGCGATCAAGCCCATCCCGCAAGCGCGCCCTCAAACAAGGTGCACATTAACTGCGCGGGCATCGTCACACAGGTAGACCTCTCGGCCCTCCCGTCCGGCACACTCATTAACAGTTACGTGACAGGGGAGTTTTTCAAGGTTGCCCCCGACCATTGGGCGACAACCGGCTGTCCTGACGCGCACTACACGGACGCGGACGTCGCAACCCAGGTGAACCTCGGATGGGACGGCTACCTGCAAGAATCCGACTTCCACCTCATTCACATGGGCGAATAGCCCCCCACTTTGTGCGCACTTTTCTGGCGGAACCGCAGCGCACAACACACACAGATCAGTTCAACTGGAAGGAAACAACACACATGGCATGGATACTACTCGGAATTGGCGTCGCAATCTTCATCGCAGGACTGACGACCGCCCTCATTGTCAAGGAAATCGACGAATGGATCGACACTAGATGCGCGCTTTCGGTCGGTAACCTGTTCAACATCGTCTGCCTGATCCTCGTCGGCTACCCCGGCGCATGGCTCACGTTCACCCACATTACGGGGGTGGGACTGTGATTGAACGCGTCACCGCAAACAACATCATCCTCCTGGCAAACAAGCACGGCGGAGACGTCGTCAACCAGGTCACCCCCGGAGGCGTCGTGCCCCGAATCGTTTTCGGACACCGCGACAACACGGTCAACATCGGAGACCTCATCGGAAACACGGACGAGGGCGGAGTCATCGTCCACCGTGAAGGCACCCGCGAATGGGAGGTGGTCGCGTGAGTGAGCAGCAGACCGCGAGCCTCGGAGCGGCGCTGGAAGCGATCATGGGCGGCAAGCACAGTTTCATCGTCAACAACCCGAAGATGGGTACGACGATAGTCCGCGACGTCATGACCGACGAGTGGGAAATCAAGTGCAAGCACCCCGAAACCCTCGCCCTCCTGAACGCGGCCATCGCTGACGGCAAGCCGATTGAGCGCCTGCGTGAGCACGAGCTGGGCGTGACGAAGGCTGGCGTCTACAAGGTGGGGACGGAAGCCCTCTGGGAAATCCTTGAGGAAGGCCGCACGGGCGCTCCCGACGACCAGCCTGCACCCGACTACCTGTAAGCCCTGTTCGGGCGTTAGGGGCGCGTCTAGGGGCCTTAACGGGCACATCCTGGGCGCGCCCCTCCTATCGTAAGGAGAACAACAATGACCAACGACAACTACCTGAACGCAATCATCGAGGCTAAGGGCCTCCTCTCAGAACTACTCAACGACCCCGACCACGGCGAGCTCACATTCAAGGGCCTGGACGGCCTCGAAGACCTGATCATCACCAGCCCACAGGAGCTGGAACATCTTATCAGCGGAACAGTCCTCGCCATCGGCAATGGTGAATGGATGGCCATCAGTCACTCCCTAGAAGAAGGCCGATACTGGCAGGGCTTTAGGGCCAGCAAGATTGCAACGAGCGCGGAACTATACATCCGTGCCCTTAAGGAACCGAACAACCTGACCTGTTGCCACATGGCCCTCTAAAAAGGGGAGGGAAGCAAACACTCATGACAAGCATCGAAACGTACCTTGCGGACATTAACCGCCTCAAAGCCCAGATTGAAGCACTTAAGGGCGGCGGCGGCGAACATTTCTTCATCGAAAAAATGGACGGCACCCGGCACAAAGTCGAGTGCGCCCATGACCTCGACTTCCGGTGGGGGACAGTTATCGCCAGCAGCACAGGCGTCGTCTACCTCTGCGCGGCCTACCCGGGCGACGAGCACTGGAAGGCGTCAACGGGAATGAGGGGCAACTACACAAACGAAGCCCTATTCGAGAAACTGCACATGGAAGCGGAGCAAGGATACACGCACAGCTTCCTCAACGAGACCGGCCTATGGGGGCGCGCATGGGCGAAGACTCCCTGAAAAGGGCGTGCGACGAGACGTTAAGGCGCATCGGCGCAGCCCGCGCGGCACTGTCCGACGCCGCAAACCCCCCGGGCCAGCCATTCAGCATCACCATCCCCGGACTCAACAGGCCGATCACAGGGGAGCGGAGTCTCCAAAGCCTCCCACCAGGCACGACAATCCGCGTCGCCATGCCCGCGCCAGCGCTCGGCGCAGTGTACATCCGATCAACGTCTAGCCGCCCACACCGCTGGATGCGACAAGACGGAGTGCGAGTTACGGGGATAGACGTATTCGCGTCAATCCTCGACGCCGTACGGTGCGACGGCACAATCACGCTACTGGCATACGGCCTAGACCCACAATGAAAGGAAGGGTAAGCCTTGGAAATCACAAAGGAAGACCTCATCAAACATGTTGAGAACATGTACGCCAACATTGAGGCAGGCGAGACCAGCGGAAGCGTCGTCGAGCTAATCGCGCTTGGCGTCCCAGTAAAGGTTGACCTGGCAGACCTGTCTTACGGCGCAATCATCCTCCTGGACGGAGATAGTTGCTTCAAGGAAGCCAGCAACTTGTGGACAACTCACGGGAGTGGGGTAAGTCAACTGAACCTCGCGCAATGGATCCGCGATTCCACCCCAGAGAATGTTGTCCTCCTGCACAACGGAGACGTGTACAAGTGACAGCAGCAGTCCAGCTCGATCCCCACTATGACTGCACGGCCAGTCACCACATCACGCAACTGGACGGCCCCGAACACCTGGCCCGGCTCATGCCCGGCACGATCATCCTCATGAACGGGTGGGAGTACATGCGCCTGGTAGGCCATGTGGGATGGGCGCACATTGACGGCAATATCCTACCCCACCAGACGATGTGGAATCTGATCGTCGCCCGCAAGCAGGACGGGTGGCCCATCAGCCTCATCCATGTGGGCGCAGCATAAACACAGGAGACAACATGATCCACATAACCCCATACAGTGAACAATCCCCACAGCCCCCACGAGAAACACTCCAAGGGCCAGCGGATCTGAACGCGCTCCCACTCGGCACCGTCATCCTCATGAACGCGTGGGAATACATGCGCCTCGAAACAGGATGGGCACACGTGGACGGGCGAGTATTCACAGCCGACCAGTTCTGGGCCTGCCTCACCTACTGGCATGAGGAAGGGTTGCCCATCCACATCCTCCACATCGGTATCGAATGAAAGACAAAAGGAAGCGGTCATGCAAACCATAATCGAAACCATCAACCTCTACCACAACGTTTACGACGCGCTATGCGAGGCGCAGAAACTGGTCGAACAACTCGAACTGGAAGCCTGCCATATCCTCAACCGCAACACGGAGCCAATCAGAGTAGCCACAGACAACGTCGGGGGCCGCACGTTCACAACCCCCGACGAACTCGAACGCCTACCTCTCGGGACCGTAATCAGCGTGGATGGCGTCGAGTACATGCGGACAGGCTACTCGCATGGACCGTGGACAGCCTACCTCGGCTACAAATACTCGCACCACAGGATGTTCCGCCAAATGCTTGAAGATGCAGACAAGTGCGAGATCATCCACGAGGGCAACTGAACGGAGGGGAATCGTGAACCTGCAGCAGCAAGCCCGACACCTGAACAGCATTATCAAGCTACACCAGAACCTCCTGCACGAGGCCAGGTACAGCCGCAGCATCACCATCCCCCTCCCGCGAGACGACGGCGGGGAGACCGTGCGCATTCGTAGTCCACACAGCCTTGAACGCCTCCCCCACGGGACGCGGATCAGCCTGTGCTGGGACGAGGTTCGCATCACCTCGTACGGCGTGGCCTGGAAGTACAGCGAGGAAATCGATTTTACGTTCGACGAGTTTTGGGACACGCTGGTTGAGCTTTTCGCCTACCTGCCCGAGGACCGTCCCGAGGCCATGCCCCGCATCACATACATGCCCGACACAGAACGCAACTAACCCCCACAGGAGAAAACATGATAGAAACCAACACGGCCCTCACCGAGGCTATCGTCGCGTGTGGCGTAATTAGGGCCAAACTGGAAGTCCTACAGGACATGCTCAACCCCAAGCCCGTCCTGACCATTGAGTCCATTGTCCGCCCCGGCCACAACTGGGAGCTGCATCGCCCGGCCGACCTCGACTGCCCGGAAGGTACCATCATCGAAGCGACAGACGGTTGGCGCTACTACCGAATCGGCCCCGGCCAGGCGGGAGACTGGGTAAGCGACACAGGTCGAACATACAGCCACAACAGCCTGTGGAACAGCCTCATCCAAGACGCGGCGCAAGACGTAGATTTTGCCTACTCGGGCAGCTTCTAACCCGACACCACGCGGCCCCCTCACAGGGAGACCCCGCACTCAAACCCACCCCACACGCGGGTGGCAGCGAGTAGCGGCGTCCCCCCGTGAGGGGGCCGCTTTCTTTTTACCCTCAAAACAGGCAACACGTGCTACAGTACTGCCACCACCCACACCTCACGCAGGAAGGCCCCCGACCATGGCAAGGCGCGCGCTCCAACCAGGCGAACTCGGCAACATCACCACCACCAAAGTCTCTAAGCAAGGCAAAGCCTGGGTCGTCAACCCGGACAACGGCACCCACTGGAGGGCAAGCGTCCTCGTCGGACGAAGGGGCAACACGCCCAAACGCATCCGCACCATCGCAACCAGCAAACGCCAAGCCGTGCGCCAGTGCGAGGAACAAGCCAAACAGTACATTGACGACGCCAAACGCGCGTCCGGCGTTATCACCCCACAAAGCACCCCAATGGAAGTCTGGGACGCATACGTGCAGTCACAACGCCACCAAGCCCTCGCGCCAGCCACCAGGCGCAACTACGAGACCGCCATAGCCGACAGTCAATACGAAAACCCGCACTGGTGGCACCTCCCCCTCGACGAGGCCATCACCGTGTCAGCACTAACCGCACTCTACGACGGGTACGCCGCCAGGCACGGGAGTGGGCGAGCGAGAACCAGCCTGCGAGCCGCACTAGGCGTCGCCCTCAAGCTCGCATCCGACGCCGTCAACCTCTCCTCGTTCCACTCCACGCGCCCCACTGAGACCCCTATCGTCAACCCTGTACGCGCAAGGCTGGACAGTGACCGCATCCTCCAACCCGACGAAATGCGCACCCTTGTCACCACGCTTGAGCAGTACGACGCGAAACGAATCCCCGAACAAGACGCAGTAGACGCCCTCATTCTTCAAGCCCACCTTGGCCTACGTGCGGGGGAGCTGTTCTCTCTCACGTGGGGGAACATCGACCTCAACGAGGGCATCGTGCGCGGCGTTGAGTCCCGCAAGACCCACCGCATGTACCCAGACAAGACCCTGCCCGAATGGCAGGCCGACAGGCTACGCGCCAGAGCCAAGAAAGCCACCCACACGGGCAAGGACGTGCGCCTGTTCGACCGGGCACAAGCAGCCATGTACCGCGAGTGCCGACTCCTCCTCAACAAGCTAGGCCACTCGGACCTGTCAATCCACGGCATCCGCAAATCCGTAGGCAGCATCGTCTTTGACACTTACGGGGCAAGGGCCGCAGCTGCATGGCTCGCACACGCGAACGTTCAGACCACTATCGCCTACTATGTGAAGCTCGACGGCGCAATGCCGGACGGCCCCGTTGACCTGCTCAACCGTGGCGAACGGGAAAACAGGCACCAAACAGGCAATGCGCCGTCAAGCGAGTAGGTTAAACTGTTGGAACCGTGCGGGAAACTGGCCTACAAATCATAGTACATCTGGTACTCGTAGGGATGCGGGTATGCGCGCATCGGGGCGACCTCGTTGGTCTCCTTGTAGTCGAGCCATGTGTCGATGAGGTCCTGCGTGAAGACGTCGCCCTCGGTGAGGAACTCGTGGTCCTCGCGCAGCGCATCGAGGGCTGCCTCGAGCGAACTGGGCAGCTTCGCGATGTCCTGGTACTCCGCAGGGGGCAGCTCGTACAGGTCTTTGTCGATGGGCGCGGCCGGTTCGATGCGGCGCTTGATCCCGTCGATGCCCGCCATGAGGCACGCGGAGAACGCCAGGTAGGGGTTCGCGCTCGGGTCCGGCACGCGGTACTCCACGCGCTTGGCCTTGGGCGACGTACCCGTCACGGGAATGCGGATGCACGCGGAGCGGTTGCGCGCGGAGTACACGAGGTTGATCGGAGCTTCGAAGCCGGGAACCAGGCGTCGGAAGGAGTTCACCGACGGGTTCGTGAAAGCAAGGAGCGCGGGCGCATGCTCGAGCAGGCCGCCGATGAACCAGCGAGCGGTGTCGGACAGGGAGCCGTAGCCGCGCTCGTCGTAGAACAGGGGCTCGCCGTTCTTCCACAGCGACATGTGCGTGTGCATGCCCGAACCGTTGTCGCCGAACAGGGGCTTGGGCATGAAGGTCGCGGAGTGGCCAAACTCGAGAGCGGAGTTCTTGACGACGTACTTGAACTTCATCATGTCGTCGGCCGCGGTCTGCAGCGTCGCGAAGCGGTAGTTGATCTCCTGCTGGCCACCCGAGCCGACCTCGTGGTGGGCGCGCTCGATCGTCAGGCCGACCTCCTCGAGGAGGCGGCTCATCTCGTCACGGACGTCCGCGTACTTGTCTGTGGGGGAGACGGGGAAGTAGCCGCCCTTGACGGGCACCTTGTAGCCCATGTTGCCGCCCTCTTCGACGCGGCCGGTGTTCCAGTACGCTTCGGGCGAGTCGACGGAGAAGAAGGTGTTGTGCGGGGTGACCTGGTAGCGCACGTCGTCGAAGAGGTAGAACTCGGCCTCGGCTCCAATGAAGCACTCATCTGCGATGCCGGTCGAGCGCAGGTACGCCTCGGCCTTGGCGGCCACCTGGCGCGGGTCGCGCGAGAAGGGTTCGTCGGTGAAGGGGTCGACGATCGAGAAGTTCACGACGAGGGTCTTGCGATCGCGGAAAGGGTCCACGAACGCGGAGGAGATGTCCGGGATGAGCTTCATGTCGGACTCATGGATGGCGGTGAAGCCGCGCACCGAGGAGCCGTCGAACATGAGGCCGTCCGACAAAGCGGCGTCCAAGAACTCGTTCACGGGGATCGTAAAGTGCTGCTGAACCCCGGGGACGTCGCAGAAGCGCACGTCGACGAGTTCAATGTTCTGCTCGGAGATAAAGTCTGCGACCTCTTGGGTGGAGGTGAACATGAACGTCCTTCTTTGTGGGAGAGCTGTACTCAAAGGTCAAGAATCGGTCAATTCGTAACCAACTCCAGTATATGCCCACAGGTGGTGCCTGCGCCTATTGGTTTCATGATTCAAATGTTTCATGACATAGAGCACGCCAGAGGTGGATGCCGGGCACTGCCAGCCGCGGCCTCCTACCCTGGGAGCGTGGCAGATCCTTCGACGTACCGACCCCGCACGGGCGACATCCCGACCTCGCCGGGCGTCTACCGATTCTCAGACCCGCAGGGTCGAGTCATTTACGTCGGCAAAGCCAAAAACCTGCGCAATCGGCTCACCAACTACTTCCAGGACCTGGCGAACCTGCACCCTCGCACGCAGCAGATGGTGACGACCGCGAGCGCCGTGCAGTGGACCGTCGTGCGTTCCGAGGTCGAAGCCCTGACGTTGGAGTTCATGTGGATTAAGGAATTCAATCCGCGCTTCAACGTCATGTTTAAGGACGATAAGTCCTACCCCTATCTGGCGGTATCGATGGGGGAGCGTTTCCCTCGCGTGCAGGTGACGCGCGAGCGCAAGCGGGCGGGGTCGCGCTACTTCGGTCCATACACGCAGGTGTGGGCGATTCGCGAGACGATCGATCAGCTGCTGCGTGTCTTTCCGATGCGCTCATGTTCGTCGGGTGTGTTCCAGCGCGCGAAGGCGCAGGGGCGGCCCTGCTTGCTCGGCTACATCGACAAGTGTGCGGCCCCGTGCGTGGGGCGCATTTCCATGGAGGAACATCGCGAGCTCGCCGAGGGGCTGTGTCAGTTCATGGAGGGGCGCACGGGTCCGGTGATCCGTGACCTGGAAGAGCAGATGCGCCAGGCCTCCATGGAGCTCAACTTTGAACGCGCGGCGAAGCTGCGCGACGACGTCAGGGCGCTGCGTACCGTGCTGGAGCGCAATGCGGTCGTGTTCGACGATGGGTCGGACGCGGACGTGTTCTCGCTCGTCAGTGACGACCTGGATGCCGCGGTCCACGTCTTCCACGTGCGCGGCGGACGTATCCGAGGCACGCGCGGCTGGGTCATCGAGCGCGTGGACGGTGCGGACGATGCCGCGCTCATGGCTCGTCTCCTCGAGCAGGTGTATTCGTCGGCGTCGCCGGGCGAGGCCGGTGCTGGGAAGACAGCTAAGGTGGCGGCCGTGAGCGTGGACGACGTCGCGCACGCGCCGACATCGGCGATCCCGCGCGAAGTGCTTGTCTCCGTCGAACCTGAGGAGAAGGAGACCATCGCGCGCTGGCTGGCCGAGATCCGCGGCGCGTCCGTGTCGGTGCGCGTGCCCAAGCGTGGCCCGAAGGCCCAGATCATGGAGACGGTCACGGAGAATGGCCGACAGGCGCTCGCGCTGCACCGCACGAAGCGCGCGGGAGATATTACGGCGCGCTCGAAGGCGCTCGAGCAACTGGCCGAGAACCTCGACCTGCCCGGCGCTCCCCTGCGCATCGAGTGCTACGACGTCTCGCACACGGGTGGGGAGAACCAGGTTGCCTCGATGGTGGTCTTCGAGGACGGTATGCCGCGCAAGGACGCATACCGCACCTACAACATCCGCGGCGTGGACGGCAACGGCACTCCCGACGACACGAGCGCGATGAACGAGGTTCTCACGCGCCGTTTCTCGCGGCTCCTCGCCGAGGAGGCCGGCGTTGAAGGTGAGGACGAGGACGGCGTCGCCTATACCTCCGGCCCGATCGACGCGGTGACTGGACGACCCAAGCGTTTCTCCTACCGGCCCGACCTGGTTGTCGTGGACGGCGGCCTGCCTCAGGTAAACGCTGCTCGCGCCGCCTTGGACGCGGTGGGCGCGGACGTGCCCGTCGTGGGCCTGGCGAAGCGCCTCGAAGAGGTGTGGATTCCCGGGGACGACTTCCCGCTCATCCTTCCCCGCACGTCGGAGGCTCTTTACCTCCTGCAGTACCTGCGCGACGAGTCCCACCGTTTCGCGGTCACGAAGCATCGCAAGCGTCGGTCGAAGGCCCAGCGCCGCTCGATTCTCGATTCCATCCCAGGGCTTGGACCCGCGCGCCAGGCAGCGCTGCTCAAGCATTTCGGCTCCGTCAAGCGGATTCGCCAGGCCACGCCCGAGCAGATCGCCGAGGTCAAGGGCGTGGGACTCGGCCTTGCGCGGACGATCCGCGATAGGCTAGCGACATCGTCGAGGGAGGATGCACCATGACAACGACGCTTCCCGTGCCACTGCCGGCACGCGTGCTGCTGCTCGGATCGGGGGAACTCGGTAAGGAAGTCGTGATCGCTCTGCAACGCTACGGATGCACGGTGATCGCCTGCGAGTCCTACGCCAATGCTCCCGCCATGCAGGTGGCCGACGAATCCAGCGTCTGTGACATGAGTGACCCGCAGGCTCTGCGTGAGGCGCTCGACAGCGTCCATGTCGACATGATCGTCCCCGAGGTCGAGGCAATCGCGACAGATGCGCTGAGTGCCTATGAGGAGCGGGGCCTGCGCGTCATCCCCAACGCCTTCGCCGTCCAAGCGACGATGGACCGTCAGCGCATCCGCAACATCGCCGCGTCCCTGCCCGGCGTGCGCACGTCCGCCTTCCGCTTCGCGCGCAGCGAGGCCGAGTTGGCCACAGCCCTGGACGAGGTCGGCTACCCCGCCTTCGTCAAGCCCACGATGTCCTCCTCCGGGCATGGCCAGTCCCGCGTGACGGGACCCGAGCAGGCCGCCTCCGCGTGGGCCCACGCCGAGGAAGACGCGCGTGCCACGACCGGCGTCGTCATCGTTGAAGAGGGCATCGACTTCGACTACGAGATCACGCTGCTGACCGTGCGCTCGTGGGACGCCGCTACCAGCACGGTCGTGACGAGCTTCTGCGCTCCTATCGGACACCGCCAGGAGGACGGTGACTACGTCGAGTCCTGGCAGCCGATGGCCATGAGCGATGCCGCCCTCGACGGTGCGCGCAACATGGCCAAGGCCGTCACCGACGCACTGGCCGAGGCTGGAAACGGCCCGTGCCTCGGCGTCTTCGGCGTCGAATTTTTCGTGCGTGGCGACGACGTCTGGTTCTCCGAGCTCTCGCCCCGTCCTCACGACACGGGCATGGTCACGATGGTGACCCAAGCGCAGTCCGAGTTCGAGCTGCACGCACGCGCGATCCTCGGACTGCCCGTCTCCACTGCCCAGTCCACCCCGGGCGCCTCGGCGGTCATCAAGTCGACGAGCGCCGTCGATGCTCCCGTGTATAACGGTGTCGCTCACGCCCTCGAATCCGCCGACATCGTGCGTCTCTTCGGCAAGCCGGTGAGCCGCGCCGGCAGGAGAGTCGGCGTCGTCGCCACCACCGCGAGCACACCGAAGGAAGCGCGAGTCATCGCCAGGCGCGCCGCAGCCGGCATCACGATCGACGAGGCCACCGCCCCCTCTGCGTAACAGTTCCCATCACCCGACCATCCGACCCGTCAGGAGGACGCCATGCCCGACCACACACCCACGGACGCTCACGACCCAGACGAGGCCCAGCCCTCGTCGATGAACGAGGAGAACCCTCCCACGGTCCCCGAGGGCATCGCTGTGCGTGACATGGTCCGCGTCAAGTATGAGCCGCGTGCCTCCAACGAGGTCCTCATCATCACGGGTTACTCCGGGGCAGGCCGCACCGGCGCCGCCCGCGCGCTCGAAGACCTCGACTGGTACGTCGTCGACAACCTGCCGCCGACGATGCTGCCCGCCCTCGTCGGCATGATGTCGAACGATCCAGCTGCGGGCGTGCACCGCCTGGCCGTCGGCGTGGACGTGCGCTCGCGCACCTTCTTCCGCACGCTCGATGCCACGCTTGAGCAGCTGAAGGGCGCGGGTATCGCCTACCGCATCATCTTCCTCGAGGCCAGTCCCGAGACGTTGGTGCGTCGCTACGAATCCAACCGCCGCCCCCATCCCCTCCAGGGCGCCGGTACCCTCATGGACGGTATTAAGGCAGAGATGCGCCTGCTCGCGCCCCTGCGTCGCGCCGCCGACGAGGTCATCGATACCTCCACGATGAGCGTCCACGATCTGACGAGGCGCATCCGTGACATCGTGGCGGGGGAGGAGCACCCCCTGCAGGTGACCGTCGAATCCTTCGGCTTCAAGCACGGCCTGCCCCTCGACGCCGATCACGTCGTCGACGTGCGCTTTCTGAAGAACCCGTACTGGGTGGACGAACTGCGCCACCTCACGGGCAAGGACCAGGCCGTGGCCGACTACGTGCTCTCTCAGCCGGGTGCGCGCGATTTTACCCTCGGATATGCCGACCTTCTCGCACCCATGCTCAGCGGCTATCTGGCAGAATTGAAGCCGTTCGTCACGATTGCCGTCGGATGCACGGGTGGAAAGCACCGCTCGGTCGCATGCTCTGAGGCTATCGCTGAACGCCTGCGCACACACGGATATACGGTTCGCGTCATGCACCGTGACATTGGGAGAGACTGATGCCCTACCTTGATGCAGCCGGCTGGGTTCAACGTGGAGAATCCGGCCAGAACATCGTCGCCCTCGGCGGCGGACACGGTCTGTCCGCGACCCTGCGGGCGCTGCGCCACATCACGCGCGCACTGACGGCCGTTGTGACCGTCGCCGACGATGGCGGCAGCTCCGGTCGACTGCGCCAGGAGATGCCAATCCTTCCTCCCGGTGACCTGCGTATGGCGCTGGCCTCTCTCTGTGAGGAATCCGAGTGGGGGCTGACCTGGCGCGACGTCATGCAGCTGCGCCTGGATACGAGCGGTCCGCTCAACGGGCACGCGCTCGGCAACCTGCTGATCTCCGGCCTGTGGCAGCTCCTCGACGATCCCGTCGAAGGTCTCGACTGGGTCGGTCGTCTCCTCGGCGCACAGGGCCGCGTCCTGCCCATGTCATCGACGCCGATCGACATCGAGGCGGACATGAACGACGGCGGTCGCCGCTACGTCGTGTCCGGCCAGTCCATGGTCGCCGTCGCTCCGGGCACGGTCGAGCACGTGCGCATCACGCCCGAGGCCCCCGAGGTGCCCTCCGCGGTCACCGAGGCGATCTCCGAGGCCGACTGGGTCGTCCTGGGTCCCGGCTCGTGGTACACCTCCGTGATCCCGCACCTGCTGGTGCCGGAGATCAACCGCGCGCTTGCCACGACCGACGCTCACCGCGCGCTCGTGCTCAACCTCGCGCGCCAGCGCGGTGAAACCGACCTGATGTCGACCGCCGACCACGTGCGCGTTCTGCGCGAGTACGCACCCATGCTCAAGCTCGACGTCGTCGTCGCGGATCCGACGGCATGCGACGATATCGACGACCTGATCGTGGCCGCCGAAGAACTTGGCGCGCGTGTGCTCTTGCGGCAGGTTCGCACGGGTGATGGAGCCCCGCATCACGACCCGCTACGTCTGGCTGCGGCGCTGCGTGACGCATTTGACGGCTTCCTTGGTGAGGTCGGACAGCCCGAATCGTGGTTGCCTTAGAACCTGTTGCCTGCTGACAAACGACATGACATATCTGGAGAATCCGTGTCCCTGACATCTGACATGAAGGACGAGCTGGCGCGCGCCGTCGTCACGACGCCGTCCGAGGT
>CABKMD010000023.1 GCA_902373435.1 uncultured Actinomyces sp. | reverse complement strand
AAAACACCGTGACCCCCAACACACACCACACAAACCCAACAAACACAACGAAAAGTCCGGATCACTTTTGCTTGCGCGAACCCACGGCGTCAACGAAAAGGCGGGCCCGACCGCACATCACCAGCGCGATCGGGCCCGCCAAACAGCAGAAATGACTCTCAGTTCACATCCATATCGGGCTGAACGGGGATATCCACGGTCGGAAGGTCACGCACGGCACGACGCACGGCCTTGGACACGGCGGGAGCAACCCGCTTATCGAAGGCGCCGGGGATGATGTAGGAGGGCGAGAGCTCGTCCTCGGAGATTACGGACGCGATAGCCACAGCGGCAACGCGCAGAACCTCGGTCGTGATCTCCTTGACCTTGGCGTCCAGGAGACCGCGGAACAGACCCGGGAAGGCCAGAACGTTGTTGATCTGGTTCGGGTAGTCACTACGACCCGTCGCGACGACGGCGGCGTACTTTCCGGCGCCGATCGGGTCGACCTCGGGCGTCGGGTTCGCCAGCGCGAAGACGATGGCGTCGTCAGCCATGGTTTCGACGTCGGCAGGGTCGAGGATATTGCCGGAGGAAACACCGATGAAGACGTCGGCACCCTTGAGGACCTCCTTGAGCGAGCCGTGGACGTGACGAGGGTTCGTCGCCTCGGCCAGGGCCTTACGGGAGGGGTGCATGCCTTCGGTAGCGTCGCCGGACAGCGCGCCGTCGCGGCCACAGCCGATGATGTCGCGCGCCCCCTGGGCGAGCAGCAGGCGGATGATGGCGTTGCCGGCAGCGCCGACGCCGGAGACGACAATGCGCACGTCTTCGATCTTCTTGTTCACGATCTTCAGCGCGTTGATGAGCGCGGAGAGGACGACGATCGCGGTGCCGTGCTGGTCATCGTGGAAGACGGGAATGTCGAGCTCGGCGCGCAGGCGCTCTTCGATCTCGAAGCAGCGGGGCGCGGAGATGTCCTCCAGGTTGATGCCGCCGTAGGCGGGGGCGATGGCCTTGACGATCGAGATGATCTCCTCGGTGTCCTTCGTGTCCAGGACGACCGGCCACGCATCCACGCCGCCGAACTCCTTGAACAGGACGGCCTTACCCTCCATGACGGGCAGGGCGGCCTCGGGGCCGATATCGCCCAGGCCGAGCACCGCGGTGCCGTCAGAGACGACCGCGACCGTGTTGGCCTTCATGGTCAGCAGGTGGGCCTTCTGGGGCATATCGTGGATGGCGGTACACACACGGGCCACGCCGGGCGTGTAGGCGCGCGAGAGGTCGTCACGGTTACGCAGCGGCACCTTGGAGTGGATCTCTACCTTGCCGCCGATGTGGCTCATAAAGGTCTGGTCGGCGACCGAGTCAGCGATGACGCCGGGCAGCGCGGCGATGGCGTCGCGGACCTCGCGGCGGTGCTCAGAGTCGCGCATGTCGCACGTCAGGTCGATGATGATGCGCCCGCGGTCGGAGTCGGCTACGTCGAGGCCCTTGATCTCCGCTCCAGTCGAAGAGACTGCGTCAACAATGGACGGGATGGAAGTCTTCTTCTCGTCCACCTCGATACGGTAGGAGGCGGTGTACGACGGCGATGTGCGCATGTCTGTCCTTTCGTTGGGTGCCCGGCCCCAGGCGGCCCGGCTGTCCTCAAGCGCTCATCCTAGGTAACATTGCGCTCCCCCCGGAAGGGGAAGGCCACAACGTGGACACGTGCGAACGATCTGGGACGAGGCCGGGGCGCCTCCTCGGGAGAGCGCGCACGAGGCCGGGGCGCACACTCCGGCGACGACGACGGGGGCCGGGATCTCATTGATCCCGGCCCCCGCGGCGCTCGTGCAGGCGAACCTCAGGCGCCGACCATCTCCATGATCAGCTCACGCACGCGGGCGGCGTCAGCCTGCCCGCGGGTGGCCTTCATGACCGCGCCGACGAGCGCGCCAGCCGCCTGGACCTTGCCGCCCTTGATCTTCTCGACGATATCGGGGTTGGCGTCCAGGGCTTCCTGGACGGCCGCCGTCAGGGCACCGTCGTCGGAGACGACCTCGAGGCCTCGGGCCTCGACGACCTGCGTCGGATCGCCTTCGCCCGCGAGGACGCCCTCGAGGGCCTGGCGTGCCAGCTTGTCGTTGATGCGACCCGAATCGATGAGGCTCTGCAACTCAGCGACCTGAGCGGGGCTGACCCCGGCCTCGTCAAGGGAAACCTCGCGCTCCTTGGCGCGGCGCGAGATCTCGCCCATCCACCACTTGCGGGCGGAGGCGGGATCGCAGCCAGCGGCGACCGTGGCCTCGATGAGCTCGAGGGCGCCGACGTTGATGACGTCGCGCATCTCCATGTCCGCGTACCCCCACTCGGTGCGCAGGCGACGGCGCTTGGCGACGGGCAGCTCGGGCAGCGAGGCGCGCAGCTCCTCGACCCACGCCCGATCCGGGCGGATCGGAACCAGGTCGGGCTCGGGGAAGTAGCGGTAGTCCTCGGAATCCGACTTCTCACGGCCGGACGACGTCGAGCCGTCCTCCTCGTGGTAGTGACGGGTCTCCTGCAGGATCGTGCCGCCCTCGGACAGGATCTGGGCCTGGCGCTGCATCTCGTAGCGCACGGCCGAGGCGATGCCGCGGAAGGAGTTCACGTTCTTCGTCTCGGTGCGCGTGCCCAGCGGGGACTCCGGCGTGGGGCGCAGCGACACGTTGATGTCGGCGCGCACGTTGCCGCGCTCCATGCGGGCCTCGGACACGTCCAGGGCGCGGAAGATGTCGCGCAGGGCCTGCACGTAGGCGGCGGCCACCTCGGGCGCGCGCGCTCCGGCGCCCTCGATAGGACGGGTCACGATCTCCACGAGCGGCACGCCCGCACGGTTGTAGTCCACGAGCGAGTGATCCGCGCCCTGGATACGACCGTCCGCGCCACCGATGTGCGTGTTCTTGCCCGCGTCCTCCTCCATGTGCGCGCGCTCAATCTCCACGCGGAACATGGTGCCGTCCTCGAGCTCGACGTCCACGTAGCCGTCGTGAGCGATCGGCTCGTCGGACTGGGAGGTCTGGAAGGCCTTCGTCAGGTCCGGGTAGAAGTAGTTCTTACGCGCGAAACGGCAGTACTCCGCGATCTCGCAGTTCAGGGCCAGGCCGATCTTGATGGCGTACTCAACGGCCTTATGGTTGACGACCGGCAGGGAGCCAGGCAGGCCCAGCGACACGGGGGTCACGAAGGTGTTCGGGTCGCCACCAAACGCGTTGGGGGCCGCGTCGAACATCTTGGTCTTGGTGCCCAGCTCGACGTGCACCTCAATGCCGAGAACCGGGTCGAAGCGGCGCGCCGCCTCGTCGTAATCCATGAGCTCAGTCATCACTTTTCCTCCCAGTTAGCTGCGGGGCACTGACCCGCAACGTCGTCGCTGAGCGCCTCCACCAGGGACGCCACCTTGTACATGACCAGGTCGCCGCGCGCGGGGGCCAGCACCTGGAAACCGATGGGCAGGCCCTCGGAGGACACCGCGTTGGGCACGTTCACGCCGGGGATGCCCGCCAGGTTCGCGGGGATCGTGGCGACGTCGTAGAGGTACATGGCCAGCGGGTCGGAGGTCTTCTCACCGAACTTGAAGGCCGTCTCGGGGGCCGTGGGCGACACGAGCACGTCGACCTGCTCGAACACCGCGTCGAAGTCGCGCTGGATGAGCGTGCGCACCTTCTGCGCGCTGCCGTAGTAGGCGTCGTAGTAGCCGGCCGAAAGCACGTGCGTACCCAGGATGATGCGGCGCTTGACCTCGTCGCCGAAGCCGGCCTCGCGGGTGGCGGCCATGACGCGCTCGGCGGTCACGGGGCCCTCGGTGGGCTCAACGCGGATGCCGTAGCGCATGCCGTCGAAGCGGGCCAGGTTCGAAGAGACCTCGGCGGGCATGATCAGGTAGTAGGCGCCCAGCGAGTACTCCAGGTGCGGGCAGGAGACCTCGACGATCTCGGCGCCGGCCTCGCGCAGCTTCTCAACGGTGGCGTTGAAGGCGTCGATAACGTCCTTCTGGTAGCCCTCGCCGCTCAGCTCCTTGACGACGCCGACCTTCAGGCCCTTCATGGAGCCTTCCGCTGCGACGGAATCGACGGCCTCGGTGAGCGCGGGAACCGGCTCGTTCAGGGAGGTCGAATCGTTGGGGTCGTAGCCGCCGATCAGCTCAGTCAGGGCGGCCGCGTCGGCGACCGTGCGGGTGACGGGGCCGATCTGGTCCAGGGACGAGGCCATGGCCACCAGGCCGAAACGCGACACCGCGCCGTAGGTGGGCTTGGCGCCGACCGTGCCGGTCACGAACGCGGGCTGGCGGATCGAACCGCCCGTGTCGGAACCGAGGGCCAGGGGCACCATGTAGGCCGCAACAGCAGCGGCGGAGCCGCCGCCGGAGCCACCGGGGATGCGCTCGGTATCCCAGGGGTTCTTGGTCGCGCCGAAGGCGGAGTGCTCGGTGGAGGACCCCATGGCGAACTCATCCATGTTGGTCTTGCCAACGATGGGCAGGCCGGCTTCCTTGATCTTGGCGGTGACGGTCGCATCGTAGGGAGGCTTCCAGTCGCCCAGGATCTTCGAGGCACAGGTGGTGCGCAGGCCGCGCGTCACCACGTTGTCCTTGACGGCGATCGGCACGCCCGCCAGGCGGTGTAGGGTCTCCCCCGCCGCGCGGCGCGCGTCCACGTCGGCCGCGGTCGCCAGGGCACCCTCGCGGTCGACGGTGATGAATGCGTTCACGCGGTCCTCGATGGCGTCGATGCGGTCCAGGCACGCCTGGGTCAGCTCGACGGAGGTGATCTGGCCGGCGGCCAGCATGTCCGCCAGCTCGAGGGCGCTCTTCTTCAGCAGCTCGTTCATCATTCCTCCCCCAGAATCTGCGGAACCAGGAACATGCCGTCCTGGGCGGCGGGCGCCTGAGCAAGCACCTCGTCGCGATCCGCAGTCGGCCCAATCTCGTCTTCGCGCCAGACGTTGGTCAGCGGAATCGGGTGGGACGTGGCGGGAACCTCGGGCGTGGCGACCTCGGACACCTTGGAGACGGCGTCGGCGATCGCGTCGAGTTCACCCGCGAAACGCGTGATTTCCTCGTCGGTCAATGCGATGTGGGCCAGGCCCGCAACGCGGGCGACCTCGTCAGTACTAATGCGTGACATGTGTGGCATCCTACCCGTATGGCCTTTTCACAGCGACGCCAACTCACCAGGCAGACGTGGTCGATCGTCAAAAAAGCGGGAATCGCGCTGCTCGCCGCCCAGGCGGGGGCAGTCGTGACCGTGCACGCGATCGACCGCATGCGCACCGCCCGTATCCCCGGTGGCGTGCACGGTTTCCCCACCCTGCCTCCCGCCGACACTCAGATCGGCGACACCGTGGCGCGCACGTACACGGAGGGAACCTCCCTGTACGCGGACATGTTGGAGGCCATCGAAGGGGCGACGCATCACATTTATTTCGAGACCTTCATTTGGCGCTCGGACTGCTGGGGCCAGCGCTTTAAGACGGCTCTGATCGACGCGGCGAAGCGCGGCGTCGAGGTGTTCTGCGTGTGGGACGGCTTCGGCGTCCTCAACCAGGATCCGCGCTTCTACAAGTTCCCCGTGATGCCGAACCTACACGTGCGCAAGTTTCCGACGCTGCGCTCGGGCTTCTTCACCCTGAACATCCGGCGCACGGGCCAGGATCACCGCAAGATCCTCGTGGTCGACGGCGAGGTCGGCTTCGTGGGCGGCTACAACATCGGTGATCCCTTCGCCAACGAGTGGCGCGACACCCACGTGTGCATCACGGGCGAGGCCGTGTGGGAGCTGGAAAACGGCTTCGTCGACTTCTGGAACCATTTCCGCCCCGCGACCTGTCCGCAGCTGCCCGATCAGGGTGCGCGCGCGTGGAGCGCGGACGTGACCGCGCAGTTCAACCTGCCGCACTACCTCCTGTACCCAATCCGCGGCATGTACATTGACGCGATCGAGCGCGCGACCGACCGCGTCCTCATCACGACGGCGTACTTCATCCCCGACCGCGAGGTCCTCGGCTCCTTGATCGCCGCTGCCCGCCGCGGCGTGCGCGTCCAGGTGCTGATCCCCGAGTATTCCAACCACATCCTGGCGGACTGGGTGGCGCGCCCCTACTACGGCGAACTGCTGCGCGAGGGCGTGGAGATATGGCTGTACCGTCACGCGATGGTGCACTCGAAGACGATGACGGTGGACGGTCGCTGGTCGACGATCGGCACGGCGAACATCGATCGCCTGTCGATGCGCGGCAATTACGAGGTGTGCCTGCAGTTCTTCTCGCGCCCGCTCGCCGCGCGCATGGAGGAGATTTTCGCAAACGACCTGACGACGGCACGCCGCCTGACGATCGACGAGTGGGAAAAGCGCTCGATGATCACCCGCGTCGGCGAGGTGCTGCTGGGCCCCTTCGAGCCCTTCGTCTAAGCCCCGGCCCCGGCCTCATTACAGGCCGACCGCCGCCAGGCCTCCCTCGAGGAGATCGGCGAACTGCTGCTCGGTAATGACCGGGACGCCCAGGGCCTCGGCCTTGGCGGCCTTCGATCCCGCGCCCGGGCCGGCGACCACGAGGGAGGTCTTTTTCGAGACCGAGCCCGCGGCCTTGCCTCCGCGCGAGGTGATCGCTTCCTTGGCCCCTTCGCGGTCGTAACCGGGCATCGCGCCCGAGACGACGATGGTGAGGCCCGCGAGCACGTCCGAGGCCGGCTCGGGCGCCTCGTCGGCCATGCGCACGCCCGCGCGCGCCCACGCCTGAAGCACCTCCAGGTGCCAGTCGACCGTGAACCAGTCGCGCAGGGATCGGCCGATTTCTTCGCCCACGCCTTCGACGGCGGAGAGCTCCTCGACCGAGGCGGCGCGCAGGGCGTCCATCGATAGAAACCTCTCTGCGAGCGCTCGGGCCGCCGTGGGTCCGACGTGGCGGATGGACAGGGCGACGAGGACGCGCGCGAGGGGCTGGCTCTTGGCCTTGTCCAGCTCGGCGAGCATCTTCTCGGTGCCCTTGGAGGCGCTGGGCTCGATGGGCTCGAAGACGGTCTGTCCGCGCAGCTTGCGAGGCTTGTAGGCCTTGGTCCAGAAGTAGCGGACCTGCTTCCAGTCCCCGGTTTCCTCGCCCTTCTTCTTGACGGGCTTCCACACCATGACGTCGCGCAGGTCCTCGGCGCGCAGGTCGAAGAGCGCGGCCTCCGTGCGCAGGGCGGGTGCCTGTGGGGCGGGCAGGAGTTCCTCGGCGCGGGTGATCTGCTCGCCGTGTGGTAGTTCTCGGCCGCCCTCGAGGGTGAGGATGGTGCCGTCCTCCAGGGTGACGCTGTGGCCGGCGACCAGGGCGGCGGCCACCTCGTCGCGGTCGTTGTCGGGTTGGGTCATGGCGAGCGCAGACTCGTCGCCGAGGCCCTCCACGTCCAGGGCGCTTCTGGCGCCGACGTGGGCGAGGCGTTCGGTGATCTGCGCGGGGCACGCCCCCTTGTTCGGGCATCGCAGGTCAACGTCGCCTTCCTTCTCCTGGACAAGCGTCGTCCCGCAGGAGGGGCACTGCGTGGGCATCACGAAGGGACGCTCGGAGCCGTTGCGCGCATCCTCGACGGGGGCGGCGATCTCGGGGATGACGTCGCCGGCCTTGCGCAGGACGATGAGGTCGCCGATGAGGACGCCCTTGCGGGCCACCTCCTGCGCGTTGTGCAGGGTCGCGCGCGCAACGTTCGAGCCAGCGACGAGCACGGATTCCATGACGCCGTAGGGGGTCACGCGACCCGTACGGCCCACCTGGACACGGATGTCAAGCAGGCGCGTGTGGACCTCTTCGGGCGGGAACTTGTAGGCGGCCGCCCAGCGCGGGGTGCGCGAGGTTGAGCCGAGGGAACGCTGCAGGTCCAGGTCGTTGATCTTGACGACGACGCCGTCGATCTCGTGGACGAGGCCGTGGCGGTCCGCGCCGATCTCGGCGATCCGCTCTTCGATGGCCTTCCGGCCTGTGAGCAGGCGCGTGTAGGGCGAGACGGGCAGGCCCCAGTCGCGCAGCTGTTCGTACCAGCGCATCTGGGTGGTCGGCTCGGTGAAGTCCTCCCCGGCCTCGACGAAACCGATGCCGTGGGCAACCATCGCGAGGGGGCGCTTGTCGGTCTCGGCCGGGTCCTTTTGGCGCAGGGATCCGGCGGCCGCGTTGCGCGCGTTGACGAAGGTTTTTTCTCCGGCCTCGACGCGGGCCTCGTTGAAGGCGGCAAAGTCGGCGACCGGGAAGTAGACCTCGCCGCGCACCTCGAGGCGGGCGGGAACGGTGCCGGTCAGGGTCTGCGGGATAGAGGCGATCGTGCGCGCGTTGGCGGTGACGTCCTCGCCGACGTAACCGTCGCCTCGAGTCGCGGCGCGCACGAGGCGGCCGTTCTCGTACAGGAGGTTGATGGACAGGCCGTCGACCTTGACCTCGGTGGTCATCTCGAGGTCTGAGATGCCGGTGGCCTCGGCCATGCGGGTCTCCCAGGCGGCGAGCTCCTCGAGGGAGAACACGTCGTCGAGGGACATCATCTGGGCGAGGTGGCGCACCTCGGAGAACCCGGAGTCGACGGAGCCGCCCACGCTCATCGTGGGCGAGTCGGCGCCGCGCAGCTGCGGGTAGCGTTCCTCGATCTCCTCAACCTCGCGGTACATGCGGTCGTAGTCCGCGTCCGCGAGGGTCGGCGAATCACGGTCGTAGTAGGCGGCGCGCGCCTCGTTGATGCGCCTCACGAGGTCGTTGTAGTGGTCGCGGGTCGTCTCGAACGTGGAGTCAGCCATGACAACCATTCTTGCATTTGACGAGGCTGGCAGGTCGGTGGGCGGTGCACTTGGGCGACGGAGGTGGTCATAGCCACACGGGCCCGTGGTGCAGTTATCCACAGGGGGAGGCGAGCGTCTCGGGTTATCCACAGGGCTTCTCGCGCGGCTTGATCGGCCGCGAGCGCGGCGGGATCGTTGGGGAATGAAGGATTCCAGTTGCCTCGCCCGATCAGCCCTGCGAGCAGACGTTCACCTGGCCTGCGTCGCGGGCCCTGACGTCGGCGTCGTGGTCGCGCCCGGCTCGGTCGGGCGCGCGGGAGATGTGCCGCTGACGTGCGTCTCGGTCGCCAGAGAGCACCTCCGCTTTTCGACGCGCGGCGGTCGGGCCGTCTTGCGTGTGTCGCCTGGCGCTTCCCCCGTGCGCGTGCGCTCTCATCTGCCCCTGTGGCACCGATATCGGAGCGATCAGCCGCTCCCCGCGGGTACCCGCGTCCGCCTGGGGGAGGACGTCTTCGAGGTGCGAGCCCGGCCTCGGCGCATGGCTTGGCCCTCGGCTTTCGGACGAGGCCGGGGATCGCTGACGGGTTCTTCTCTCCTGCGGGGAGCGCCCCTGGTCTCCGTGCTCGTCATGGCCGGTTTTCTGTTGTGGAGGCTGCGCTCGACCATCTCTGTCCCCTCCATGCTCGCACCGATCTGCGCGGGCGTTGTACTGGCAGCGATCGCCGCCTCGATTGCCTTGTCGTGGCGGGTGTGCCGGCGTCGCCGAGGCTGGGACGGCGGGGCGCTCGCCCTGATCCTTGCGGGGCTTCCGGCCTTGTCCTCTTCCCCGCGGGCTGCGCGGGCTGCCGTATGGCCGGGCCGACCCACGCGGCTGGGTCGGCGCGTACTGCTGTCGGCCTCCGCTGATGCGAGAGAGCCGGGCGAGTGCGAGGCGATCGGCATTGTCGGCGCCCACGCGTCCCAGTGCGCGCTGTGGTGCGCCGGCCAGATCGCAGCTCAGCTCGGAGGGGCGCGCGTGTGGTGGAACAGCGCCGCTCCCGTGCTGATTGGGCAGGCGGGTGTGGATATCCACGTCAGCGACCGCGATTCCTGCCCGCACTGCACGCGCGACGCTGCCCGCCCGACGCTTCACATCGGATACGCCTCCTCGCTGTCGCTCCTTCCGGCCTGGTGTGCGCAGGTGTGCGTCACCGATGACGAGCCCGTGAGCTCGCACTGGTGGTGGACCGTCACGCGGGCAGACGCGCGCGACGCCCTGCCGACGCGGCTCGACTGGGACCCATCCTCGGCGAGGGGACGAGGCGGTGGGCTCAGCGTACGAATCGGGCTCTCAGAGGAGGGACCTGTCGACCTGGACCTGGTCACCGACGGGCCGCACGCCCTCGTCGCCGGGTGCACAGGATCGGGCAAGTCAGAGGCACTCCTCGGATGGCTTGCCGCTATCGCGCACTGCTACAGCCCCGAACAGGTCCGCTTCATCCTCATCGACTACAAGGGCGGGGCGACCTTCGCCCGCCTCGAATCACTCCCACACACCCAGGCACTCCTCACCGACCTTGACGTCGGCACCACAACCCGAGCGCTGGATGGGATCGCGTCAATACTCCAGCGACGCGAGGAAACACTCGGGGCGCTCGGCTTCCCTGACCTCGCCACGTGGGAGAGCGCTCACGAGGCCGATCCGCTCGGCGTCTGTGCTCCCCCGCCCCGCCTTGTCGTTGCGATCGACGAGTTTCGCGTTCTCGCCCAGGCCCATCCCGATTCGATGGAGGTCTTGCTCCGCCTCGCCGCGCAGGGACGCAGCCTCGGCTTGCATCTCATCGCGGCCACCCAACGCCCCTCGGGCGCGGTGAGCGCACAGATGCGCGCGAACATGGACATTCGGCTGTGTCTGCGCTGCGTGAGCGCCTCGGACTCCACTGACATCCTCGGGGACGGACGCGCTGCCTCGCTGCCGCGTATCCCCGGCCGCGCTGTTCTGGCGGAGGTGGGCACGATCCAGCTGACCTACCTCGCCGACATCGCGTCGGTAGTCGAGCGCTGTAACGCCACGTGGCCTCGCTCGAGCACTGAACCTCTGTGGGCACCGCCCCTGCCCGAGGCGCTGAGCTGGGAGGACGTCGACGCCGCCGTGCAGCAACTTCCCGATCATCCCCCACAGTGGAACGAGTTCCGCGATGCACTACCTGGTGGCGCCGCCGTGTCTCTCGGCCTGGCGGAAGGCATCACACGTCACGACCCAATCGTCTGGGACGGAGGAAGTATCCAGATTCAGACCAGCGCGCACGAGGCGCATCTCGCCGCGCAATGGGCGTTGTCCCTCGCGACGCGAATCGCGCACCGCACGCGCCACCCTCTCCACGTCATCGGCGAGGAGAGGGTCGAATGCGCGGCCTCCCAGCTGCCAGTGGACGCGCCCAGCGTCATCGACCTGCTTGAAGGCATCTGCGACCACGGGCCCGCGGTCCTGGCGCTCACGGACGCCCCGCAGCTGCGCTCCTATCTGTCTCACGTGCTTGCTGTACCTCAGGCGGAGGCGCTGTGGGCCTCACTCCTGGCCACAGCCAGGCGCGCCGGCGTCGTCATCGTCGCCGCCTTCGCTGGCAGATTCACCCCGTCAAGCGCGGCAATGGGCGCATTCTCGACGCGCATCGTACGCGCCAGGGACGCGGACGAGGCCGTTCACGCCGGGATCGCGCCCGGGGAGCTGCGCGCTCTCACAGAGGGACAGGCGCTCATCGTGCGACCGGGAGAGAAGCCTCGACTCACCTGCATCCCCCGGCAGTCCGTTCGCCTGGACGGCGGTTACCTGACCGCCGAGGACGATTGGCACGTCCCCTCCCCGTCGCAGGTCGCAGCCTTGGTCAGAAATGCACGCTCCCCCATCTTGATCGGCCCCACCTACAGCGCCCCCTCCTGGGCACACGCACTACCGTGGATCATCATCGGACGCAGGGATGACGCCCGGGTCATCGAGGCCATCCACGCCCATCTCGGGTGGGAAACACCAAAGATCTCTGACGTAATTCCCGAAGAAGCGTGGACTCGTATCAGTAGATGGGACAAGCACAGGGTCCTCGCGCTCAACCCCACACACAACGTTATTCGCGCATTAATTCAACACAGCCACACGCCCCCACTCGCCCTGACGGCACGACGGTGGGAGTCAACCTGCGGCGTGATCAGCGAGGGTGATACCGTAACCACTGTCCAACTGACCATAGGGTCAGTTAATACCTAAGTCCCACCTTATTGGCCCGTCGTGAGCAGACACATAGTGACATCTCCATTTCACTGTTGACACGACCTTGCGCGACTAAGATGACCTAGCGGACACTGAAAAAGAGCACGAAAGACCCAGGCGCGCAGGACGCGAGGAGCGAAAGACAGATCATGGATTGGCGCAGTAAGGCAGCATGCCTGACCGTAGACCCGGAACTTTTCTTCCCCATCGGGAACACGGGTCCGGCTATTACGCAGGTCGCCAAGGCCAAGGCCGTGTGCCGCGAGTGCGAGGTCGTGGGCGTATGCCTGCAGTGGGCCATTGACAACAACCAGGACTCCGGAGTGTGGGGCGGCATGAGCGAAGAAGAACGCCGCTCCCTCAAGCGCCGCGCCGCACGTGCACGCCGCGCAGGCTGCTAACACACCACCACGCCCGCACCAGATGCGCCAACGATCAAGGCCGAGGATCCGCGATGGATCCCCGGCCTCGATCGTTGATCATTCACGCCGCCCGCGCAGGGTCCCGATCAGGCGGGGTCCAAGTTCGCGTGGAGCGTGACGAGCGTGCCGCCGCCCTCGCGCGGCGCCCACTCGATCGAGCCCTTGAGCTCACCGCGCACCATCTGGTGCACGATCTGCGTGCCCAGGCCACTCATCGGCGTTCCCGGTACGAAGCCCACGCCGTCGTCGGCCACAGTGACTGTCATAGAGGTTCCCTCGCGCTCAGCGCGCACCTCGATGAGACCGTCACGGTCCGCGAGGCCATGCTCGACCGAGTTGGCGACCAGCTCGTTGAGGACGGTCGCCAGGGCCTGAGCCTGATCGGCTTGAATGGTGCCAAAGCTGCCGGTCGTGATGACCTCGACACTGTGATCCGTGGACGCGATCGCTCCGGCCATGCGCACGATCGTGCGTGCGACCTCGTCGAAGTCGACCGACTCATCCACGTTCTGCGATAGGGCGGCGTGCACGGTCGCGATGGCCTGCACGCGGCGCTCGGCCTCCGCGAGTGCCACCTTGACCGCGTCCTCGCAGGAGCGGCGCGACTGGAGGCGCAGCAGGGCGGAAACCGTCTGTAGGTTGTTCTTCACGCGATGGTGGATCTCGCGGATCGTCGCGTCCTTCGTCATGAGCTCCTGCTCGTGGCGGTGAACCTCGGAGACGTCGCGCGTCAGGATGACGGCACCCAGGCGCTTACGCCCGTTGACGAGGGGCAAGGCACGCATGCTGACGGTGGATGCGCGCGCGGCAATCTCGACGCGCCAGGAGGCGCGCCCCATGACGACGACCGCCATGGATTCCTCAATGAGGGTGCCATCGCCGATGACCTCGGTGATCTCCTGAGCGAGGACCTTGCCGGTTACGTGCGTGCGGATGCCGAGGCGGCGCAGGCAAGACACGGCGTTGGGGGTTGCGTGCTGGACGCGGCCCTCCGCATCCAGTAGGACGGCGCCGTCGAGGACTCGCGGGACGCCGCGGGAGGTGACCTGCGGGGTCGAGTCGTAGGGGTATTCGCCGCGCGCCATCATCTGGCACAGGGTGTCGGCCGCAGCAACGGTCCACCCCTCGAACCCGAGGGACAGACGCGGACTCGACAGATTGGCCTCGCGCGTGACGACGGCGATGATGTGCCCGTCATGGCACACGGGCACGCACGTTTCCATCATCGAGTAGGTGCCGGCCCAGCGGGCAGCGGGCGAGCGCACGACCTGCCCAGTCTGCAGGGTGCGCCGCAGGTCGATTTCGCGGGCTGCGGGCAGGTGGAGGCCGATGATGTCGTCCACGTGAACGGTCGTCGAGGTCGCGGGGCGGCAGTGGGCGGCCGCAATGAAGCGTCCGTCGTCGGTGGGCAGCCACAGAACCAGGTCGGCGGCCGCCAGGTCAGCGAGCACCTGCCAGTCCGCGAGGAGGAGGTGCAGCCAATCGATGTCCTGCTCCGACAACGGCGTCGAAGAGGCTTCTTCAGCTAACTGCATGAGACTACGCATGCATCTACTCTAAAGGGCGAGGGGCCGCGAGGGCGGACCTTAGTTGTAAATGAGCGCCGGGACACGCTTCGGCGCCGCTTCTTTCGCAAGGAGAGCCATGCAGTTCACGCAGTCCATGTCGTATCCCGGTACGGTCGACGAGGTCGTCGCCATGTACCTGACCCCCGCCTACCTGGAGCGACGCTTCGGCCAGTTCATGGTCGAGGGTTCTGCCACCGTGTCGGTGGAGGGCGAGCGCGTGTCCTTTGCGGGCACCGTGCGCCCCGAGCTGATTCCGGCGGCTGCCGCGCGCTTTGTCAAGCCCAATCTGCACATCGCCTTCACCGAGGAGTGGACGACGAACGAGGCCGGGGCGACCTCGCGCACCTCCGTGACCGTGGACGGCGCCCCGGTGTCCGTTGAGGCCGCCTCCAGGCTGGCTTCTGCCGAGGCGGGCTGCACCCGCGACGTGACCGGCAACGTGTCGGTGCGCGTGCCGCTGCTGGGCGGACGCATCGAGAAGGAGGCAGTGGCACACATGGACCGCGTCGTGGAGCGCGAGCAGGAGCTGGCCACTCGGTGGTTGGAGGAGCATCGCTGAGCCTTCGATATGCTCTGCGAGGAACCCCGTCCGCCCGGCGTTGCATGTCGGGCGGACGGGGTCTTTTCGCGACACAATAGGTGCCATGAGCGATACCCCTAAGTCTCTGTACATGCAGCGTACGGGCGTGCGTCAGTACGTCGCCCGCAACCAGGACGGCGCCGAGATCCGCATCGGTCACGGCCCCGGCCTCTTCTCCCCCGGCGACCTGCTCAAGCTCGCGATCGCGGGCTGCAACGCGATGAGCTCAGACGCGCGCCTGGCGGCCCGCCTGGGCGACGATTTTGAGCAGTTCGTCGGCGTCTCCGGCGACTACGACCAGCAGAATGATCGTTTTACGCACGTGGACGTCGAGCTGGTCCAGGACATGTCTGCCCTGTCTGAGGAAGAGATCGAGGATCTCAAGCGTCGCGCCGATGCCGCAATCAAGCGCAACTGCACGATCGAGCACTCGGTCGTCGACCAGGCGCTGCCGGCCTCGCACACATGGACGAACGAGCGGATCAACTGACGTGAGCGCCGTCGACCGCCAGTACGAGGACCTGCTGGCGCGCATTATGCGCGAGGGCACCCCGAAGGGTGACCGCACCGGCACGGGCACGCGCTCTATGTTCGGCGCGCAGCTGCGCTACGACCTGTCCAAGGGCTTCCCGCTGATCACGACGAAGCGCGTGCACCTCAAGTCGGTGGTCGGCGAACTCCTCTGGTTCCTGTCGGGGTCATCGAACGTGTCCTGGCTCCAGGACAACGGCATCCGCATCTGGAACGAGTGGGCGGACGAGGACGGCGAGCTGGGCCCGGTGTATGGCGTCCAGTGGCGTTCGTGGAACGCCGGGGACGGCCGCCACATCGACCAGATTTCCCAGGTGCTCGAGACGCTGAAGACGAACCCGGATTCGCGCCGCATGGTGGTGTCCGCGTGGAACGTCGGCGACCTGCCGCAGATGGCGCTCGAGCCCTGCCACGCGTTCTTCCAGCTGTACGTGGCTGACGGCCGCCTGTCGCTGCAGCTCTACCAGCGCAGCGCGGACATGTTCCTGGGCGTGCCCTTCAACATCGCGTCCTACTCGCTGCTCACCCACATGTTCGCCCAGCAGGCGGGCCTGGAAGCCGGCGACTTCATTTGGACGGGCGGAGACTGCCACATCTACTCCAACCACACTCAGCAGGTGACCGAGCAGCTGAGCCGCGAACCGTACCCGTTCCCTCGCCTGGAGCTCGGACACGCTCCCTCGATGTTCGAGTACTCCTTCGATGACATTTCGGTGACGAACTACCAGCATCACCCCACGATCAAGGCTCCGGTCGCGGTATGACAAAACTGGGAGCGATTTGGGCACAGGATTGCAACGGGATCATTGGGACGGGCACGGCCATGTCCTGGCATGTTCCCGCTGATTTTCACCACTTCAAGGAGTCCACGATGGGCTGCCCGATCATCATGGGCCGCCGCTCGTGGGAAGCCCTCGGACGCGCCCTGCCAGGCCGCACGAACATCGTCATCACCCGCAGGTCCGGGTACGAGGCCGAGGGCGCTCTCGTCGTCTCCTCCGTCGATGAGGCCCTGGAGATTGCGCGCGAGGAAACGGCGCGTACGGGCACTCCCTACATCTGGATCACGGGCGGGGCGCAGCTCTACACGCAGACCCTTCCCCTCCTGGACGAGGCCGTGGTGACCGACCTGGAGCTGGACGTGGCCTCGAGCGCTCCCGAAGGGGCGACCTTCGTGTATGCGCCGCCGCTGGATCCGGCGCTGTGGCACAGGGACGAGGAGCGCAGCGACGCCGAGTGGCGTGAACGCTCCGGGGACGCTCGCTGGAAGGTGAGCACCTGGGTGCAACGATAAGCGACGCTCACCCGTTTCGATACCTGTCCGGCAAGGCCCCGCGCATCGCGCGGGGCCTTCGTCGTAGGATGCATTGTGCCCTCATCACCTTTGCTGACGAATCCGACGCTGCGCGCACTCGTGGCGATCGCGCTGTTTACGTACACGGCGCAGAACATGCTCAACGTGTCGATCGCTCCGCTGTCGCGCGCCCTTGATCTGCCCGAGTGGATCGTGGGCGCGGCCGTGTCCTTGGCGGCCACCGCGGTGACGGCCCTCAGCCAGTTCTGGGGACGCCGCTCCATCGCCTGGGGACGCAGGCGCGTCATCCTGTTGGCGCTGTTCTTGGCGCTCACGGCGGGCACGCTCTTTTCCGCGGCCGTGTGGGCGCGAGCGGCCGGTTACATCGGCATTTTCCTCGCTGCGGGCGCCATTATGGTGGCGCGCGGCCCCTTCTTCGGTGCGGCCGTCGCGGCGATCCCGCCGACGGGCCAGGCCCTCGTCGCTGAGGTGACCCCCGACGAGGCCTCGCGCGTGCGCGGCACGTCCGCGTTCTCCGGCGCAATCAACCTGTCCGTCATGGTCGGCTCCCTCGTCTCCTCGGCGCTGGGCGCCTGGTGGATCTTCGGCCCCGTGCACGCCACCCCGATCTTTGTCCTCATCGCCCTGGCCATCGCCCTCATCTGGCTGCCCCGCGACGGAGGCTCCGCGCGCCCCCGGAGGCGCCTGCCTCGCCTGACGGCCAGGGACACGGCCCCCAAGCAGGCGGCCCCAGCCTCGTCGACAAAAACGACGGAATCGACGCAGCAAGAAGCCTCGAGCGATGCGACGGACACCGCCGAACTGCCCCCGCGCGTGCGATGGACCGACCGGCGCATCGCCCCGTGGATCGCTTCGGTGTTCGGCATCTACTTCGCGAACGGCGTCGTTCAGATCACGATGGGTTTCCTCGTCCAGGACCGCGGAGGGCTCGAGCCCGCGCCCGCCGTTTCCATGACCGCCCTCATGCTGCTGGCCAACGCTGCTGGAGCCATGCTCATGCAGCTGATCGTCGTGCCGCGCCTGGGGTGGAGTCCGCGCGCTCTGCTGCGCGCGGGCATGACGCTCGCCCTCGTGGCCCTCGCGTGCCTGACGATCGCGCCGTCGCTGTGGGCACTGACAGCCTCGACGTTCGTGATGGGCGTCGCCTCGGGCATGGCCTCCCCCGGCTACTCGGCGGGTGCGTCCCTGGCGGTGAGCGCGCGCGAGCAGGGCGGCATCGCCGGCGTCATCAACGCAACCGGTGCGATCACGTGGATCGTGGCCCCCGTGAGCGCCACGGCCCTGTACGGCTGGATGCCCCTGTCGCCCTTCCTGCTGGCGCTCTCTCTGGTCGCGCTGTCGTGCACATGCGCCTGGTGGTTGCTGCACCGATCAGACGTCGAGGCACGCGCCCGCGACTAGGACGCGACTAGGACGAGTGCCCCACGCCTCACAGCGCGCGCGGCGCTATGCTAGAGGGGTACGTAAGCCCTACGCGAAGGAGCCACCTGTGGCACAAGAAACCCGTACCGAAACCGACTCGATGGGAGCCATTGAGGTCCCCGCGAACCGCTACTGGGGCGCTCAGACCGAGCGTTCGCTGCACAACTTCGACATTGGACGCAACACCTTCGTGTGGGGCCGCCCGATGGTGCGCGCCCTTGGCATCCTAAAGAAGGCCGCGGCCCTGGCCAACGCCGAGCTGGGCGAGCTGCCCGCCGACATCGCGAACTACATCGCGCAGGCCGGCGACGAGGTCGTCTCCGGCAAGCTCGACGACAACTTCCCGCTCGTCGTCTTCCAGACCGGTTCGGGCACGCAGTCGAACATGAACGCCAACGAGGTCATCTCCAACCGCGCCATCGAACTCGCGGGCGGCACCATGGGAACCAAGTCCCCCGTGCACCCCAACGATCACGTGAACCGTGGCCAGTCCTCGAACGACACGTTCCCCACCGCCATGCACATCGCGGTCGTCTCCGAGCTGCACGACATGTACCCGCGCGTGCGCCAGCTGCGTGACACCCTGGACAAGAAGGCTAAGGACTTCGAGGACGTCATCATGGTGGGCCGCACCCACCTGCAGGACGCCACCCCGATCCGCCTGGGCCAGGTTATTTCCGGCTGGGTTGCTCAGATCGACTTCGCCCTTGAGGGCATCGAGTACGCCGACTCCCGTGCGCGCGAGCTGGCCATTGGCGGCACTGCCGTGGGTACCGGCCTGAACGCTCACCCCAAGTTCGGCGAACTCACCGCCAAGAAGATCTCCGAGGAGACCGGCATCGAGTTCAAGCAGGCCGACAACCTGTTCGCCGCCCTGAGCGCGCACGACGCGCTCGTGCTGGTCTCGGGTGCGCTGCGTGTCCTGGCCGACGCCCTCATGAAGATCGCGAACGACGTGCGCTGGTACGCCTCCGGCCCACGTAACGGCATTGGCGAGCTGATCATCCCCGAGAACGAGCCGGGCTCGTCCATCATGCCGGGCAAGGTCAACCCGACCCAGTGCGAGGCCATGACCATGGTTGCCACGCAGGTGTTCGGCAACGACGCGACGGTCGGCTTCGCCGGCTCGCAGGGCAATTTCCAGCTCAACGTTTTCAAGCCCGTCATGGCCTGGAACGTCCTGGAGTCCATCCGCCTGCTGGGCGACGCCTGCGTGTCCTTCGATACACACTGCGCGTACGGCATCGAGCCCAACTACGAGAAGATCCAGCACAACCTGGACATCAACCTCATGCAGGTGACGGCCCTGAACCGCCACATCGGCTACGACAAGGCCTCGAAGATCGCGAAGAACGCGCATCACAAGGGCCTGTCGCTGCGCGAGTCTGCCCTCGAGCTGGGCTTCCTGACCGAGCAGGAGTTCGACGCGTGGGTCGTTCCCGCCGACATGACGCACCCCAGCGCCGCCGACGAGTGATCCGCCCGTCGCGCTAGCCGCTGACGCTTCGGCCCCGGTCTCGTTCCCACGTGGGACGAGGTCGGGGCCTTTTGCGATGGACGCCGGCGGCACTGTCGTGCCAGGGGTTCTCGACAGTGCCTCTTCCCTCCCCACATGTCGCATGCAATTCCCGTGAAGAGTTTTCGATCGCGCATTCAGATCGTTGGAATGACGCGGTTTTCCCATCACCACAATGACCGAGGCCAGGGAATTGCATGCGAGATTTCTGGGTGCACACACGAGCGGCTGGTTACGCAGACCCGCTCCCTGAACGTTTCGGGGAAACCCGCATGCTACCCACTGTTCCGCTTAGAATCATTCAGCCCTAAGCGCGCGCCTTCTGACGCATCTTCACGATCGTCGAGGCGATGATGGTCAGCAGGAAGATGTTGAAGAGGATCGCGCCGACGCTCGGGGACACGAGCGTGGCGACGAAGCGTCCGGCGGGGGCCGTGGCCGCGGCGGACGCGCCGACAATGAGGCCGACGCGCAGGTCGACCATGCGGTGGCGCAGGTTGGTGACGGTGCCTGCGATGCCGGTGGGGATCATGACGAGGAGGGAGGTGCCGCGTGCGATCAGGTCTCCGCGCCAACGGCGAGTTCCATGCCGGGCACGATGACGGATCCGCCGCCCACCCCGACCAGGCCGGAGAGAACGCCCGCGCACAGGCCCACGAGGACCGTCCACGCGCACGAGGCTGGTGTCAGGGTAACGACGCCGTCGCGCGTGGGGACATGCAGGTATTGGGAGACGATAACGAAGACCGTGAAGCCGATAAGGATCCAGGGAAGCGCTGGCCCGGGGAGGCGACGCAGGAGCCACACGCCAATCTGGGATCCTGCGAGCGCACCGACCACGAGGAGGGCGGCTCCCGCCCAGGAAACCTCGCCGTGCAGGGCGTAGGTGCCCGATCCGACGGCGGCGGTGACGATGATGGCGGCCAGCGAGGTGGCCGAGGCGCGGCGCTGATCCATGCCCAGGACCGCCATCAGGGCGGGCACGATGACGAGGCCGCCTCCCACCCCGAAGAGTCCGGAGAGGAATCCAGCGCCCACACCCGTCGCGATGACGAGGAGGATGCGGCGCAGGGTGAGGGGCTGGGAGTCGGTGTTGGCGATGCGTCAACTGTAGTCCCGCATCGTTTTGCGTTCTGGGACGGTGCTTCACCCCGCGCGAAACGGGTATCCATGCCCTGTTCATGGGCCCACGGGCTGGCGTAGACTCCTCGCGTCGACGAAAGGAAAAAACGATGTCCAACATTCTCATTGTGTCGGGACACCCGCATACCAGCGATGATTCGGTTGCGAACAAGACGATCCTGGAGGAGCTATCGGTCCTGCTCCCTGGGGCCGTCATCGATCATCTCGACGAGCTCTATCCGGAGTACGTGTTCGACGTTGAGGCGGAGCAGGAGAAGCTTCGCAACGCGGATGTCATCGTGTTGCAGTATCCGCTGTGGTGGTACGGCTGGCCGGCCCTCCTTCAGAAGTGGATGGAGGACGTGTTCGTGCGCGGTTTCAGCCACGGGTCTTCAGGTACGGCTCTGCGCGGTAAAAAGCTGGTCGTGTCGGTAACGACGGGTGCTACTCAGGCTTACTACGGCGCAGATTCCGTCGATTTCAATGACTTGCTGACGCCCGTGACGGCGACGTGCGCGCTGACAGGCATGGAGTTTGCGGGAAGCCTGCCCCTGTACGGGGTGTCGTACGCGAATCGCACGGATGAGGCGGCGCGCGCCGATATGGTGAAAGGTTCGCGCGAACACGCGAAAGGCGTCGCGGAGTTCGTATCTTCACTCTAAGCTTGCGCTCCCCTGCTGGCAGGCAGCGCACATAACCCGGCCCCGGCCTCGTCCATTCACGAGGCTGGGGCCGCGCCTACTTTTTCTCTCTCTTCTTCGGTGCGGGTAGCTCCTCCCACATGGCCGAGACCACCTCGCACAGCGCGTCGCGGTCCTCGACCTCGACGAGGAGCATCTCCTTCGCACCTTTGTAGGGGGTGGCGCGTGGGGCGTCGGGCAGGAGGCGTTCGGAGGCGGGCGTGACCTTGAGCAGGAAGCGGTCGTCGTAGATACCGCCGATGACCTTGCCCTGGTAGTAGAGGACGTATTCGCCCATCATCTTGTGGTGCGCCACGTCGTCCAGCTCGCCCAGCAGGTCGAGCACGAAATCCAGGTATTGGTTGCTGGACGACATCGTTCTTCCTCGCTTTTCCTGATGCGAGGCACCACTGTGCCCCATTCCATTCATCCGTCCTGCGCATAAACACCAGCTAATGGTGGCGACGCACACACCTTAGCTTACTGCATAAGCCCCAGCTGAAGAGCGCTCACGCCCACCATGTTCACGATCTGCACCCCTGCCTCGTCAATGAGAACACGGCAAGCGAAACGGACTCAGAAAACCCAACTCTTCAGAATACTCCCCCACCGCACCCCTGTTAGACACTTTCAGAAAACACCGACAGGGCGGCTTGTAGCCAAGTGACCATCGCGGCAGCTTGCGAGCACACAACGCCCAGTAATACTTACAAATTCAACCTTTCCACAGTTTCACTTGTCCGCACTGCGGGACACTTTCGCTCAGCTTGGCCATATTGTCAGTTAATTTACTGAAAAATCGCTTTACCGTTGAATGGACGCATTTTCACGCACATAACCCTCACCGGGCAGTCACATCAACGATTTCGAGGACACACACATCATGGAGACACGACATCCCCTGACTATCCCAGCTGCCATCGTGCTGGGCACCGCGGTTGTCGCCACCGCCCTGCCCCTGCCGAGC
>CABKMD010000022.1 GCA_902373435.1 uncultured Actinomyces sp. | reverse complement strand
GAAGTCGGTGAGTGCCTTCGAGGTTGTGACCCAGTTCGAGATCGTCGTCAATGGGCGGCGTTACTTTGCGGACATAGCGATTCCGGGACTCATGATTATCTTCGAGTTCGACGGGATTGGAAAGCTTGGAAAGAATGAATCCGACTTTGCCCGGGCTAAACGGGAATGGATCCAGCGAGAAAACGACTTGCGTAGTGTTGGTTGGACTATCTATCGATTCTCCTGGCCAGACTATGAGGATCTGGAGAAACTGAGAGTCCTGGTGAGCGAGTTGTTGGGATCTTTCCAAACGTCGATCCCATCCGCGGCTCAGGGGCTGTGGGCAAAACCCTCGCTAGTGTGTGACGGCCCAGAGCGACGGTTTCACATGGCTGCCAATCGTTGGGTGACTGCTCGAGAGGATTACACACGTTAGGGAGGATTCAACCTGATCGGGAGGATTCAACCTGATCCGAAGGGGTTGAACCTTACCGATCGGGTGTAACACCTCATCGGTAACAAGTGAATACGTGGATTTGTGTCGGATCGGATGTCTCCGTGGGTCGCGCGGGGCATCGCTGCCGTGACCGCCACGCAACAACTACCATCCGCCACGCAACCAACCAGCTGCTCGCTACTCGCCCACTGTGGCAACCGACAGATGCCCGGCACAGCAAGCGATCCTCGACGCGCTCACTGCCCCGCCAGCAGGGTCGCCAGGTGGACACCCCCGCGGCCCGCCAGCTGCGCGGCCTGGGTGCGGCACGAGAAACCGTCCGCCAGGTACACGGCATCCGGCCGCGCCGATAGGGACGGCAGCAGCGAATGGGACGCGACAGCGACCGACAGGTCGTAGTGGCCCGCCTCCATGCCGAAATTACCGGCCAGGCCGCAGCAGCCCTCGAGCCGGGTCACGCGCGCCCCCAGCGACTCGAGCAGCGCCTGGTCAGTGTCCCACCCCATGACGGAGTAGTGGTGGCAGTGCGGCTGCGCGACAATCTCGACGCCCTCCAGGCTCGGCAGGCGACGCGCGGACGCGGGCAGGGCCGACAGCACCTCGGCGAGGGTGCGCGTTGCGGAAGACACCAGTGCCGAACGCGGGTCCTCGGGCAGCAGATCCAGCAGGTCGTCGCGCAGCACCGCCGTGCACGACGGCTCGACGCCGACGATCGGAATCCCCGACGCCGCGAAAGGCGCGAGCACGCCGAGCAGACTCGCCAAGTGCTTCTTCGCCCCCTCAAGCTGACCCGTCGTGATCCACGTCAGGCCGCAGCACGCGTCCGGCGCAACGATCGGCGCGAAGCCGTTCGCCTGGAGCACGTGGACGACCGCGTGAGCACCGGTGTCGTCCAGGGTCTGGCTGAACGAGTCCGCCCATACGAGCGCGTACGGCCGCCCGTCGGGGTCGCGCGGCCCGCTCAGAATCGGGGAGCCCGCCATCGACGAGGCGGTGGCCCCCTCGCGCTCGCGAGCAGAGACAGACGAGGCCTGGGCACCGCCGCGCTCACCGGCATCGGTGGCGGCATCGGTGGGCGCGAGCGTCGGGACAGAATCCGCCAGCAGGGAGTGACGGCGAGCCCACGCGGTGAAGGTGCCGGACTGGAGGGCGGGCATGCCTCGGCGAGGATCGAGACCGATCATGCGGAAAGCGAGCGAACGCAACGGTGCCACCGACATGACGGCGTTTGCGACGGCAGCAAGGCCGGGCACACGCGCGGTGATGCGGGTGAGGCGCGGCAGCCAGCCAAGCGTGTAGTGGCTGAGGGGGCGCATGCGTCCCCGGTAGGTGCGGAAGAGTGCTTCGGAGCGGTAGCGGGCCATGTCGACGCCGGCGGGGCAGTCGGCGGAGCAGGCCTTGCAGGCGAGGCATAGGTCGAGGGCCTCGAGGACCTCGGGGGAGTCGATGGCCTTGACGAGCTGTGAGTTCGCGGCCTCCTGGAGGATGCGGGCGCGTCCGCGGGTCACGTCCTTCTCGTCGCGAGTGGCCAGGTAGGACGGGCACATGAAGGTGCCGGATACTCCCGCGCGGCACTTGCCCACGCCCGTGCAGCGGTGGACGGCGGCCGTGAAGTCTCCGCCGTCGTGGGTGAAGGCGAAGCCGCCGTCCGCGGGCATGGGACGCGCAGCCACGCGGCGCAGGTGTGCGCCGAGAGGGTCGACGCCGGGCTGGAGCTCGAGCACGCCGCCCGAATCGCCTACGTTCCCGGCAACCCCGGCATTCCGCGCCCGGGCGCGGAAGGTGGCCTCGGCCTCGTCCATGGGGGAGGCGAGCACCCCGGGGTTGAGGAGGTTGTCCGGGTCGAAGACGTGCTTGACGCGCGCGAACAGGTCGAGCATCTCGGGGGAGTACATGAAGCGCAGGAGCTCGCTGCGGGCGCGCCCGTCGCCGTGTTCGCCGGAGACGGAGCCGCCGTGGGCGGCGCAGATGCGGGCGGCGGAGTGCAGGAAGGCGCGTGAGTGTGCGACGCCGCCCGGGGTCTCGAGCGGCATGGCGAGGCGCACGTGCACGCAGCCGTCGCCGAAGTGCCCGTACAGGAGACCGTCGATGTCGAACTCCTCCATGAGGGCGGTGAAGTCGCGCAGGTACGCACCGAGGTTGTCGGGTGGGACGGCCGCGTCTTCGAAGCCGGGCCAGGCCTGCTGATCGCCGCCGCCTGCGCCGTCCGGAGGGGTGCGCCCGCCCAGGCCTGCTCCGTCGGCGCGGATCCTCCACAGAGCCGAGGCCTGGGCCCCCGGCGGGTACACGACCGTGTCGATGGCGGCCGAGTCGGCGCACAGGGCGCGTGCGCGCTCCAGGGAGGCGGTGACGTCTTCGCCGGGGGCGCCGACTTCGACGAGGAGCCAGCCTTCGCCCTCGGGGAGGGTGGGGACGGCGCCGGGGCCCTTGTGTGCGCGCACGACCTCGACGAGGCGGCGGTCCATGCCCTCCACGGCGAGGGGGGAGTGGGTGAGCAGTGCGGGCACGTCATCGGCGGCCTCGATCATGGAGCGGTAGCCGAGGGCAGCGAGCACGGGCGCGTCGGGCAGGGGCACGAGGCGCACGGTGATCGACAGGAGGAGGACGAGGGTGCCCTCGGTGCCCGCGAGCATGGCGGCGAGGTTGCGTCCGCCCTCTGGGGTGAGGTGCTCGAGGGAGTAGCCGGAGACCTGACGCTTGAAGCGGCCGAGCTCGGTTCGGATGGGCGCCAGGTTGGAGTCGATGAGCGAGGCGAGCCCCGGCACGTCGCTGAGGGCTGCGTCGTGGCCGGTCGTGGCCGTGAAACGGCGCCCCTGCCCGTCCACGCAGTCGAGGGAGACGATGTTGTCGGAGGTGCGCCCCCAAGCGGTCGCGTGTGGGCCGCACGCGTTGTTGGCGACCATGCCGGCGATCGTCGCGCGGTTCTGTGAGGAGGGGTCGGGGCCAAAACGCAGGCCGTGCTGTGCGGCCGCGGCCTGGAGGGTGGAGCCGACGCAGCCGGGTTCGACGGTGGCGGTGCGGGCCTCGGGGTCGACGGAGATGACGCGGTTCATGTGCCGCGAGAAATCGAGGACGAGGCCGGGGCCGATCGCGTTGGACGCGCACGAGGTGCCGCCGCCTCGGGCGGTGAGGGGGATGCCGTGTGCGCGGGCGAGGTCGAACGCAGCGATCGCCTGCTCGGGCGTGCGCGGGAACGCGACGGCCAGGGGCGGGATGCGCGTGAGGCCGGCGTCGGAGGAGTAGCGCGCTCGCGTGCCGCTTGAGGCGTCGACGTCGATGAGTGTGCGCAGGTCCGTCAGAAAGCTCTCGCTCATGGTGCCAGTGTGTCACGCGCGGGCGCGTTGGGTGGCGGGTATCCGGTGCGCGGATGGTCGCGTGAGGCTGTGGCCGCTAGGTGCGCGCGTCGGGTTCGTGGCGCTGTCGGTAAAAAAGAGGGCCGAGGCTGTGGGTGCCTGCGGCCCTGACGATTAGGCGGGTTCCGGGTCGTCGCGGAACAGCTTGGGGAAAGGTGTCACGGGCACGGGCATGCGCTCAACGGGAGGAAGGTGAGGACTGACCATCTGTTTGGAATGTGGGTAAATGTGTGGTGCTGAACCTGCGTTCAGGCAATAGGGGGACAGTTCGCGGCGCGTCTCATCGGATGCCGGAAGCTGTGGTTCTGGCGCCGAATATTCAACGATATGCAGCCTATCTCTGCCCATTGAATGTCCCCTGTTCTATGTCGTATGCTCAGTCGCGCAGTAGTCTAACCGGGTGGAAGGTGCTGCGCCATCCGGATTCTGAGCGACATGTGTCATCGTACACGACATTGGTCCCAGTCTGGCAGGGGATTAGTCATAGTTGTTTAGAACGTGTCAGCGGGTCACGTGCCGCGCTCCTCCTGGATGGCTGCCCACTCCTCGTCGCTCGTCTGTTGATCGCCGCCAACGATGGTGGTGAAGTCATGGATAATGCGCGTGTGGCTCATCGATGTGCCCCTCGGGGATGAGGGGTGATATGTGTGTGCCAGTGGTGGGGTTGCCTGTTGCTTTCTTGCCGTGGATAACCGTGCTGACACTGTCGTCAATGCTTATGGGGTATCTATCGCAATGTGCCTGTGTCATCCGTGTTTCTTTGGGGACGTATGAAACAATGGCCACGAGCGCCCCATACACGTGAAGGAAAGAGCGATGGCCCTGTTTGAGTTCGAGGATGGTCACCTCGTACCCGCTCAATTCGGATACCCGGTCGCCCAAGACCTGGGACCCGATTTCGTTGACGCTATCTGCCAGCAGGTCCTGCAGATCGTCTCGCGTCCCCTTTTCCCCGTGACCTGGCGCGATATGACCGGCCAGGATGACGAGGAGACGCCCCGCCTGACGGCCCTCGACGTGAGCGGCCAGATTGTCTCCGTCGAAATCCTCAAAGAACTCGACTCCGAGACCCTCATTACCTCCCTGTCTCGACTGGCCGAGGTCGCCTCGATCTCCTGGTCGGACCTGGCCGCAGAGTACCCGTCCGGCCCTGAGGGTTTCCGCACTGGTTGGGCGCAGTTCCGCGACTCGATGCCCCCGGCCGTCGGCCCGGGCCCCCGCCTGATCATGGTCGCGGGTGACATTGACTCCTCCGTGCGCCCCGCCCTGTCCGTGCTGGCGACCTCCGGCGTCGAGGTGCACCTCATGAACCTGCGCCAGATGTCCAACGGGCGCCTCTTTCTCGACGTGAACGCGGTCGGCCCGCGCCTCTACGGCCACGCCCCGCAGCTCCTGACGTCTGCCGCCGCAGCGCCCGAGCTGGCCGCCGCGACTGAGCAGGCGGCTCCGCTCGATGATCGCGTGCCCGCAGAGTCCGCGATCCCCGCGCCTCTCGAGGACGGTGCCGAGGCCTCGAGCGAAGAGGACTCCGGGACCCCCACGACGCGCCCCACGCCGAAGGTAGCCCCGCACCTGCGCGAGGTCTTCACCTACCCGATGGACGAGGAGCCCCCGGCCCCCTTCAAGCCTGCCGCCGAAGAAGCCACCGATGATCAGTCCTCCGACGAGGCCGTGGAAGCCTTGCGCGACGAGGTGGAGCCGGGCGACGAACAGCACGAATCCGAGTCGGAAGTCCGCGCCGATGCGGCCGCCAACGTCGAGGACGCGCAGGGCGTCGCGGAGTCCGACGAGAGCGCCGAGCCGGCAGTTGAGGCCGCCGCATCCGAGGCCTCGGAACAGCCCTCCGAATCCGAGACCGAGCCGGTGGAGGACTCTGAGGATACTGAGGCCGAGCCGGCCGACGAGCTCCTCGATCACGAAGACAACACCGCTCAGGAAGCCGCCGACGGTCGCCAGGCCGATGAGCAGGCCGATGAGCAGGCCGACGAACCGCAGGCCGACGAGCAGCCGACCAACGAGGAAGAGGGGCCCCGCTGGCAGCGCCCCGCCCACATGAGCCGCCGCGCCACGCGCCGCGCTCGCGAGGAGTTCGCCGAGCTCAACGATGGCGGTGCGACCGACGCGGCCACGGCCTCGTCCGTGGATCGGGCCGATGAATCCCCTGAGGTCACCCAGGCGCGCGCGGAGGGCCTGCCGGTCCTGGGCCGCGACGAGGTCGGACTGCGCACTCTGGCGGAGATTATCGGCCAGGACACGCCCCTCGTCGCCCGCAGTGAGCTGGGCCTGCCCACCGACCTGGTGCTCGCCGCGAACGGCACTATCTCGGGCGCCGGCCTCACCTACCCATCGCTCGACACCCTGCTCACCGCGCGCGGCCTCGGCCATATCGACGCGTGGGGCCAGGTGCGTATCGGCGACCGCCTCGGCCCGACCCTGGCGGAAGCTCTCGACGAGATCAACCGCGAGATTGTGCGCGAGTACGCGCAGGCTCCGCGCGGACATCACTCCGCCAAGCACTGACGACGCGGCCGATACGGCATACATGCGAAAAGGCCCGGGATCAAGCGATCCCGGGCCTTTTCGCTACCTGATGCTCAGCGCACGAAAGCGTCCAGCCAGCCGCGCATCGTCGCGTACACGGCCTCGCGCACGGGAGCGTCCGACAGGACCAGATCGTGCTTGCCGGGGAAACGAGCGATCGTCACCAGGTCCGAGAGACCCACGCTCCGCTGGGCGATGACCGTGGGATCCAGGACGGTGTCGGAGGTGAAGACGCGCTCGCACCACTCCTCCTCGAAATAGGCCGACGTGGACACCATCGACAGGACCGGGCAATCCAGGTGTACGCGCTTCTCGATCGTGTCGTGCCCGGCCATAATCGCCTCGAGCCATGAGGCCGGGACCGGGTAGGACTCGGGGCGCTTCCACTCCTGGATGATCGGCCAGCCCGCGACCGACGGGTCCTGCGCTGTCAACCCCTCCGGGATCGGCAGCCCCGAGGAGGCGCGACCCGCGAGCGAGCGTCCGTAGTGGCCGGCCCCGCCCGAGGGCACCTCCCACATGGGGTTACGCGACGCGATCCGGCCGATGACCGGGGCCATCGCCCCGCGCCAGGCGGCCATCGACTGCATCTCCAGCCAGGCCGAGTTGAGGATGAGGCCGTCCAGGACGCCCGGGTGGCGGTGCGCCCACAGGGTCGCGATGAGGCCGCCCGTCGAGTGGCCCATGAGGACGATCGGCTCGTCATCGCGCTCGGAACGGATGATCTCGACGGCCTCGCCGATCTCCTCGTCATACACGGACAGGTCGTCCGTGTATCCGATCGTCTGGCGGGGGCGCAGGGAGCGCCCGTACTTGCGCATGTCCAGCGCGTAGAAAGCGGCGCCCGCCTCGCGCAGCCGGTCGGCCATCTCCGTCTGGAAGAAGTAGTCGTTGCGCCCGTGTAGGTACAGGACCGTCATGCGTGCGTCCTCGGGCGGGGTCGCGCGCACGAGGGTTGCTACGCAGGGGCCCTCTGCGTCGTCGAGCAGCTCGATCGTGCGCGACTCGTACCCGTCGCCCAGGATGTCGGTGCGCCACTGA
This sequence comes from uncultured Actinomyces sp., assembly GCA_902373435.1. Lineage (GTDB taxonomy): Bacteria > Actinomycetota > Actinomycetes > Actinomycetales > Actinomycetaceae > Pauljensenia. The sequence goes on along the minus strand of CABKMD010000022.1, from coordinate 14,842 downwards.
AGTCCGGGAGGGCCAGCCTCGCCCCACGGGGCCATGACGTCGCGCTCGGGGATCCCCTCGGGCGACAAGGCACCGGCCCCCGCCCCCGACAGGTCGGGCAGGCCGCACGCGACCGGGATCAGCTCGTCGTCGGGCGTGGGATTGCTGGTAACGCTCATGGGGTCAGCATAACGCGCGAGGCCACCTTGGCCTCGTTGATGAGGAGAAGAAGCCGGGGCGGCCTCGCGGAGAAATGGCGCCGATCAGGCGAAGGAGGACGCGCGCGAGGGGATGCGCTCGTTGAGGAACTCGTCGAGGAGGGCGGTGAGCTGGTTGTGCTCGATGAGGAAACCGTCGTGGCCGTGATCGGAGTGGATCTCGCGGTAGAACGCACCCGAGATGCCGGCTGCCATCTGCCAGACCTGCTCGGGGAAAAATAGGCGATCGGAGTCGACCGCGACGACGAGAGTGCGCGCGGTGACTGCCTTGAGCGCCTGCGCGACGCCGCCGCGGTCGCGGCCCACGTCGTGGGAGAGCATTGTGTGGCACAGCGTCACGTAGGAGCCCGCGTCGAAGCGGCGCACGATCTTCTCGCCGTGGTAGTCCAGGTAGGACTCCACCGCCAGGCGTCCGCCGTGCAGGGGATCCTCGTCGTTCTGGGGGATGCGGCCGAATCGTTCGTCCAGCTCCGAGGGGGAGCGGTAGGTCGTGTGCGCGATCTGGCGAGCGAGCGCCAATCCCGCAGTGGGGCCGGGGCCCGCGTAGTAGTCGCCGCCGCGCCATGCCGGATCCAGCTGGATCGCGCGGATCTGCGTGTGGGTCCACGCCGCCTGGTCGGCGGTCGTCTGCGCGCCCGAGGCCACGACCACGAGTCGGCGCACGCGCTCCGGGTAGCTCACCGCCCACTCGACGGCTCGGTGTCCACCCAGGGAGGTGCCCACGACGATGTTCCACTCATGGATGCCGAGCAGGTCGGTCAGGCGGGACTCGGCGTACACCTGGTCGCGCGTGGAGATCACGGGGAATCGCGAGCCCCACGGCGCCCCGTCGGGAGCGAGGGACGCCGGACCCGTGGAGCCCTGACAGCCGCCCAGCACGTTCGCGGCCACCACGTAGTAGCGGTCCGTGTCGATGATGCGCCCCGGTCCCACGATCTGCTCCCACCAGCCGGGGGTTGGCTGGCCGGGCACCGCCTCACCGCACACGTGCGCGTCGCCGGTCAGCGCGTGCAGGATGAGGACCGCGTTAGAGCCGGCGTCGTCCAGCTCACCCCACGTCTCGTAGGCGAGCGTCACGCTGGGCAGGATCGTGCCGTTCTCCAGGCGCTGGGCGCCCAGGTTCGCGAACTTGCGGAAGGCGACCGGGTCGCCCTCGCGCCACGCGCCGGAGGTGGGGGCGGGGGGCAGGTTATAACGGCTCATGATGTCCTTCTTTCGTGGGGCAGTTCGCTGTCGCAGGAGGCGGGGAGGGGCAGCGGCGGCCACGGAGCCTCAGGAGTGCGTATCCCCGAGGCCGCCGATGGTCTGTTATGCGGTGGCCGCGCGGGCCGCGTCGAAGCCGAGCTGGAGATCGGCGAGGATGTCCTTGATGTTCTCCAGGCCGATCGACAGGCGAACGGTGCCGGGCGCGACGCCGGCCCTGACTAGCTCCTCCTCGGTCAGCTGCGAGTGCGTCGTCGAGGCTGGGTGGATGACGAGGGACTTCGCGTCGCCGATGTTGGCGACCACTGGCAGGAGCTGCACGCCGTCCGCGAAAGCCCGGCCGGCCTCGTACCCGCCCTTGATGACGAAGGAGAGCAGGCCGCCCGTGCCCAGCGGCGCGTACTTCTTGCCCAGCTCGTAGTAGGGGGAGGATTCGAGGCCCGCGTAGTTGACGGACTCGACGTCCGGGTGGGCCTCGAGGAAGCGGGCGACCTCCAGCGCGTTGGAGACGTGGCGCTCGACGCGCAGGGACAGGGTTTCGATGCCCTGCGAAATGAGGAACGCGTTGAAGGGGGACGTGACGGCGCCCAGGTCGCGGTTGATGAGCGTCTGGATGCGCAGCAGGAACGCCAGGTTCGCGCCCAGCGCGCCGTCGACGCCCAGGTCACGGGCGTAGACGAGGCCGTGGTAGGACTCGTCGGGGGTGTTGTACAGGGGGAAGCGCTCGGGCTGGGAGGCGAAGTCGAAGTTGCCCGAGTCGACGATCGCGCCCGCGATCGAGGTGCCGTGACCGCCCAGGTACTTGGTGGCCGAGTGGACGACGATGTCGGCGCCCCACTCGATGGGGCGGACCAGGTAGGGGGTGGCGACCGTGTTGTCGACGATGAGGGGCACGCCGACCTCGTGGGCGACCGTGGCGATCGGCTCGATGTCGAGGATGTCGCCCTGCGGGTTGGGGATGGTCTCGCCGTAGAAGGCGACCGTCTTGTCGTCGGCGAGCGCGCGCCAGGCCTCGGGGTCGAGGGGGTCGGCGACGAAGCGGGCCTCGATGCCCAGGCGTCCGAGCGTGTTCTTCAGTAGCGTGACGCTGCCGCCGTACAGGGAGGGGGAGGTGACCACGTTGTTGCCGGCGACGGCCAGGGCGAGGATCGACAGGGCGGTCGCGGACTGGCCGGAGGACACTAGGAGGCCGCCGACGCCTCCCTCGAGGGCCGCGATGCGCGCGGCGACGCCGTCGGTCGTCGGGTTGGTCAGGCGCGTGTAGATGGGGCCGAGCTCCTGCAGGGCGAAGCGGCTCGCGGCCTGCGCGGTGTCTTCAAAGGCGTAGGAGGAGGTCTGGTAGATGGGCAGCGCGGTCGCGCCGGTGGCGGGGTCGATGTCGTATCCGGCGTGAATCTGCTTGGTTTCGAAGGACCAGGCGTTGGCGGTCATTGTGCGGCTCCTTAGGTGAGGGGGTGGTTCGTCTCTGATTCCCCTCCGGCGGGCCGCAGATGCGGTGAAGTGAACATGCGTCGAGGCGCGTCCCGCTGTCGGGGGACTGCGCGGCAGTCGCTTGTGCTGACGCGCAGTCAGCGGCACATTCGACGGTTCATGCGTTCAATTGTTTGTCATCGACGAGGCCGGGGCGTGGCGGTCCCGGATGGTGGACTTTTGTGACAGGGGGGGTGGTGGCGGGTGTGTGAGGAAGCTCATAGCGATGGTTGAACATGTTATGAACGTGTAGGTATTTGTGCGGTAATTATGGTGTTGGTGTTGCAAATATTGCGATTGTTGCAGGTGTGAAAGTTGTGTTTTATGGTGCGTTTGTTGCCAAGCGTGACGAAAGTGGATAGGCTCTTTCCCAGTACGCGCGCTCCGGCGCACCTAAATTGGACGAGATGAGACAACGATGAGACAACGCGGAACCATTCGCATGGGCCTGACGGCTTTCGCCGCCTGCGCCCTCCTCGTGCTGCCCCAGATGGCGCAAGCCGCCCCCTCTGAGGATGAGATCGCTGCCGCCCAGGCTGCCGAAGAGGCCGCGAAGATGAGCGTCGCCCAGATTGAGGTCAAGCTCGCCGAGGTGAACGCCAGCGCCGCAACCGCGATGCAGAACGCGCAGATTGCTGGCGAAGACCTCAACGAAGCCAACATCGCGCTGAATGAGGCGACCGCGACCGCCACTCAGGCGTCGGCTGACGCTGACGCCGCCGAGGCCGCCTTCCAGGATGGCAAGCAGCAGATCGCCTCCGTCGCACAGGCCGCCTACCGTAACGGCGGTGGCACGCTCGACGCGCTCGCCCCCTACCTCGACTCCGATGGGCTTCGCAGCGTCGAGACCAAGCAGGCCGGCATCAGCTCCTTCTCCTCCTCTGCCGAGGCGAAGATGCAGAACGTCGCCGCGCTCGAACAGGTCGCCAAGGTGACCCGCGACGCCGCGAACACGGCGCTCGCCAATCAGAAGGCCGCCACGGACGAGGTTCGCAAGCGCACCGACACCGCCAACCAGGCCGCGACCGCCGCCCAGAACGAGGCCGCGCGCGTCGCCGCTCAGCGTGGCGCCTACGTGCAGGAACTCGCCACGAAGCAGAACACGACTGTCGATCTCATCAACCAGCGGGAGGCCGCTCTCGAGGCCGAGCGTCAGGAAGCCGCACGCATCGCCGCCGAGCAGGCAGCCGCTGCCGCGGAAGCCCAGCGTCAGGCCGACGCTGCCGCCGCCGCCGCCGATGCCTCGTCCTCCTATGACGATGATGATCACGACTCGTACTCCGCGCCCTCCTACTCCTACGAGGAGCCCTCGTACTCGGCGCCCTCCTACTGGGGTGGCGGTGCCGATACGGCTATCGCAACCGCGAAGAGCTACCTCGGTGTGCCCTACGTGTGGGGCGGCGAATCCTACGGTGGCGTGGACTGCTCCGGCCTGACCATGCTCGCCTGGGAGAGCGCAGGCGTTGACCTGCCGCATCTCTCCCGCGCACAGTACAGCTACGGCACGCACGTGCCGATCGGCTCCATGGAGGCCGGCGACCTGATCTTCTGGTCCTCTAACGGTGTCCAGTCCGGCATCTACCACGTCGCCATCTACCTGGGCGGCGGCCAGATGATCGAGGCTCCCACCTTCGGCGTGCCCGTGCGTATCACCGGCGTGTACAGCTGGGGTTCGATCATGCCCTACGCCGTGAGGCTCTGAGCGACATCGTCACGAAACGATCCGGGGCCGCGCAGACTGTGTGTCTGCGCGGCCCCGGCGTTTATGTGTGTTTGTGCGCGTGTGTAGCCGGTGGTGAGGCGCGGCCCCGGTCGTGGGGCCGGGATGCTTGTGGCCCCACGGGTGTTCCGGGCGCCGGATGGCCCGGCCGCCCGCGAGGCTAGGCGTCCTCACTTCGTTCGGCACTGCGCCTCGAAGCCCGCCCGTGCCCTCCGGTCCCTCCGGCGCCCTCCACACCAGTGGGGCCTGGCGTGCTGTTGGTTAGCTCGGCGCTTCGGTTCGTTGTCCGGCCCGTCCCGTCTGTCGATCAGCAACTTCGCACGTAATTCCGCTATGACTCGTTCAAACATCGAATTTGCATCGTTGGAATTGCAACGTTTTTGGGGTGTCTCGAAAAATGACCGCGATAAATTACGTGCGGAATTTGGGTGGAGGTGGTGTCGTTGCCGGCCACGGGTGCTGCAGCCAGGCCCGCCCGTGGGTACCGTGTGTGCTGCAGGCGAGGTGGGCCGGTGGTTTGAAACCGTGATCGCCTTTGCTTGCTTGTGCCTGTGGGGGATTGAAACCGCCGTCGCCTTTGCGGGTGGGAAATGGGCGTTTTTGGTGCAGTTCTTGGGCGCAGAGGTGATGCCGGTTTCAGTGGTGCCTTGTTGGGGTCGAGCAGTGGTGTCGGGGGTTTCAATGTCGCCATGTTTGTGCGTCCTGTGTGCGAAGTTTTTCGCCCTGCATGTGCCTGGTGTGGGTGCGAGCGCGAAAAAGTTCGCCCTGCGCAGGAAAAATGGCTCAAAATGGGCGTTTTTGGGCGAGCAGGGCGAGTTATTTCGCGGAGACGCCGCTGGAGGGGGCGTGCTGGGCGAGTTTTTTGCGAGACCCGGGGCCGCGCAGACTGTGTGTCTGCGCGGCCCCGGCGTTTATGCGTGTGTGTGCGTGTGTCGAAAGCTATGAGCTCAGTGCTCGCCCTCGTGCTCCTTCAGGCGCTCGTAGGAGCGGCGAATCTCGGCCTCGGCCTCTTCGCGACCCACCCAGTGGGCACCCTCGACGCTCTTGCCGGGCTCGAGGTCCTTGTAGACCTCGAAGAAGTGCTGGATTTCCAGGCGGTGGAACTCCGACACGTCCTCGATCTCGGTACGCCAGGAGGCGCGCTGGTCCGAGGCGGGAACGCACAGGACCTTGTCGTCGCCGCCCTTCTCGTCACGCATGCGGAACATGCCGAGCGCACGGCAGCGGATCACGCAGCCGGGGAAGGTGGGCTCTTCGAGGAGCACCAGGGCGTCCAGCGGGTCGCCGTCCTCGCCCAGGGTGTCGTCGATGAAGCCGTAGTCATCCGGGTAGCGGGTCGACGTGAAGAGCATGCGATCGAGGCGGATACGGCCTGTCGCGTGGTCGATCTCGTACTTGTTTCGGTTCCCCTTGGGGATCTCGATGGTCACGTCAAATTCCATGGCCGTGCCTTCCTCGTTAGCCCCGAAACTCGGGGGTCCAGTTGGTTGCGTCGGCGCATGGACGGGTACTGTAGTTACCGAAGTAATCACGAAGGGAAATCCATGCATCGCACGTCTATGGGGGCCATTGTAAGCGCTAGCGTCGTACTTGTGGCGACGGCGACACTGGTGGGTGCCGGTTGCGCTCCGCAAACGGCCACTCCGGCGGACGCTCCGGTGGCCTCGACGCTTGAAGCTGCAACGATTTCCGGTGATGCGAAGGGTGCTGGGAATCCGGTTTCCGCCCAGGACGTCCAGGCGCTGTGGGCGCCGGTCGCGGCTGCCGCGGCGCAGGGCGGGTACACGGCGTGGGGGACGGTCGTCGACGCGCAGACCGGCGAGGTCCTCCTGGACGCGGCCGCTGCCACCCCTCACACGCCCGCCTCGACGACGAAGACCCTCACGGCTTTCTCGGCGCTGCACCACCTGGATCCGACGGCGACGCTGGCAACCAGCGCGCTCCTGGGCGCCGACAACCAGACCCTCTACCTGGATTCGGAGGGTGACCTGCTCCTGGGTATCGGCACTTCCGACGAGGTCGAGGTCTCGGGCCGCGCGGGCCTGCAGACCCTCGCGAAGGACACGGCCGCGGTCCTGACGCAGCGCGGCATCACCTCCGTGACCCTGAACTGGCGCGGCACTCTCTTCGAGGGCGCCTCGCACCTGCCCTCGTGGGACGCGCAGGAAGTCGGTTCCTACGAGGGCCACGTCGGCCCCATGGCGATTGACGCCGGACGCACCTACGAGGGCGCCAACGCGTTCTACTCGGACGCGCCGGGCCGCGTGGCCGAGGTCTTCTCCCAGGCCCTCGGCGCGGAGGGGATCTCCACGACCCTCGGCGAGGCTGGGGATCCCCCCGCGGGAGCGGGAGCCCTCGCCTCGGTGAGTTCGGCGACGATGGGGGAGCAGCTGCGCTGGATGCTCGCGCATTCGGATAACACCCTCGCCGACCAGTACTGCCGTTTCGCCGCGCGCGCGGCGGGCGCCCCCACCACCTACGAGAGTGCGACCGAGACGGTGCGCAAGACACTGACCGAGGCCGGCGTCCCCACGGATGGCCTGACCCTCGAGGACTGCTCGGGCCTGTCGAGCAACGACACGATCAGTGCGAACACCCTCGTCGGCGTCCTGAAGGCCTCGTATGAGGGCACGGGCACCGAGGCGGACACGATGCGCCTCCTGCCGTGGGCGGGCCTGGTCGGCACGCTCTCCCAGCGCATGACCGAGGAGCCCGCGGCCGGAAACGTGCAGGCCAAGACGGGTGCCCTCCAGGAAGTCACCGCCCTGTCCGGGTCCGTTCGGACGATGAGTGGGCGCGTCCTCCTCGTGTCGATCGGCCATGACAGCGTCACCGAGGGCGCCCACGCCACGCGCGGTCACCTGGACGCCTTCGAGGAAGGCCTCGCCGGGCTAGACTGAGGTCATGGAAATGCCGTTTGGCCCGCGTAACGTCGCGGGAGTTTTCGCTTCGCTGTCCTACGCGGGCCCCTCGGCCTCTCGCGTGGGTGCCTCCGCCGTCGTGGCGCGCCTGCGCCGCTCGGTCGCCTGGTCGGATCGCAGGCTCGCCGAGCTGTCGCCCCTGCCCGAGGCCTCCGAGAAGGTGGTCGGCTCCCCGACCCTCGTCGTCGATCGACGAGGCCTGATCCGGTCGGTCGGCTCGCTCCTGGAGAGCGTCGAGGATGCGCGCACGCCCAAGGTTCTGGCCGCCGAGGCCATCATTCTGCGCGCGCTGGCCAAGGACGCGACGGGCATCTGGGACGTGCGTTCGGGCCGCCGGATACTCGTGGCCCCCAACGTGCTCGCGGACGCGCAGCGCTACGCCCTGGATCAGACGGACTGGTGCCGCTGGGTGTCCCTGTGCACGGGACTGCGCGGCGTCCACCTCACCCACGCTCCCCACCTCGTTCCCTACATCGCCGACCTGATGCGCGCGCTGCCCGAACGCAGCGACGAGCTCGTGCGCATCGTCCTGCTCCTGGATGCCCTGCCCACCGCCGAGATGGAGGTCCTCACGCCCCGCGACCTGCCCTCAATCCAGTGGCTGCGCACGCACCGTGCCCACGCCGGCGGCGTCGCCCTGGTGCGCGCATGCGCGGCCGCCGGCATGCCCCTGTCCGGGGTCGAGGCCCTGCAGACGCAGACCGAAGGATTTGCGCGCACCGTCGTGCGCGAGGGCGCGATCGCGCAGCTTCTGTCGAGCGTCGATGCGCTGCCGAGCGCCCGCGAGTACGCGGAGCCGACAGCGTGGCTGGCGCGTGTGCGTTGACGCCTCGAGCCGTGTGGGCGCAAACCCGCGCGGCCCCCTGCGCGCCTGCTCCCTGGCTGTGCGCGACCAGTTGACCTCCTTCATCGACGAGGCCGGGGCCCCTCCCGCCCTCATCGTCGGCCTGTCTGGCGGCGCGGATTCGCTGGCGCTGGCGCTGACGACAATCGACGTGGCCGCGCGCGCGGGAATCCCCGTTGTGACGGTGACCGTCGACCATGGGCTGCGCGCGGGTAGCGACGAGGAGGCTCGTCGTGTCGCGGATCTGGCGGCCTCCCTGGGGGCGCGTGCCGTCGTTGAGACCGTGGTGGTGGACGGCCCGGGAGGGCCCGAAGGTGCGGCCCGCGACGCCCGCCGAGCTGCCCTGCGAGCGGTCGCCCGGCGTGAAGGCGGCCCGATCCTCCTCGGCCACACGATGGACGACCAGGCTGAGACGGTGCTCCTGCGCCTCGCGCGTGGCTCCGGCCCCTCCTCCCTGCGGGCCATCGCCCCCATCTCGCGAGACAACGACGGGGTGACGTGGCTGCGCCCCCTCCTGAAGGTGCGGCGAACGGACACGGAGCGGGCGTGCGCCCAGGCGGGCCTCACCCCGGTTGAGGACCCGACCAACGACATCGACGGTCCGTGGCGGGCTGCGGACGGGCGCCCCCTGCGCCGCTCGGCGCTGCGCCACCGGGCGATCCCCGCCCTGGCCTCGGCCCTGGGGGTGGACCCGGTTCCCGCGCTGGCCCGCACGGCCGCCCTGTGCGCGGTCGACGACGACGCCCTCGCCCAGTGGGCGGGCGCGCTCGCGGGCTGCGCGACGCCGGGGGAGGGGCATGACTCCGAGAAGGCGCGCCCGTCTCTGGCGGTGTCCGACCTGCTGGGCGCCCCCCGCGCGGTGCGCACCCGGGCGCTGCGCGCGGCTGCCCGCTCCGCCGGACTCCGTGCGTTGTCCAGTGCTCACGTGGATGCGCTCGACGACCTCGTGGTCGCGTGGCGCGGCCAGGGACCCATCGACCTGCCTGGAGGCGCCGCCTCGCGCGTTGGGCGCGGGGGACACGCGCGTATCTCTTTCGTCGCGCGCGAGGGAGACGACCCGACGGCACCAGACCCCGCCTAAACGGCGGGAACGCGCCGCGACAGAACCCACCGGAGCGGCCCGGTGCTGACTGCGCGATCACAGGATGTTGCGCTGACAGTGAGAATCTCGTCCTTCCTGGAACAGGCGAGCGTTTGTGTGGCACGCTTATAGTGGAATCGCTCGCGTAGCATCGATACGAAAAGAGGACACGGTGGACGCCACCGATATGGGTAACGACCTGAAAGAAATCCTGGTTACCGCCGAGGATATGGACCGTCGGCTCGGCGAAATGGCCGAGCAGATCGACCGCGACTACGCGGGCGAGGAGCTGCTGATCGTCGGCGTCCTGCGTGGTGCCGTCATGGTCATGGCGGACCTGTCCCGCAAGCTGCACACCCCCCTTGAGATGGACTGGATGGCCGTGTCCTCCTACGGATCTGGCACCAAGACCTCGGGCGTCGTGCGCATCCTGAAGGACCTCGACCAGGATGTGGTCGGACGACACGTGCTCATCGTCGAGGACATCATCGACTCCGGCCTGACCCTGTCCTGGCTGCAGGCGAACCTGCTCGGACGAGGCGCCGCCTCCGTCAAGATCGCGACCGCTCTGCGCAAGCCGGAGGCCGCTAAGGTCGACGTGGACGTTGCCTACGTAGGCTTCGACATTCCCGACGAGTTCGTCGTCGGCTACGGCCTGGATTACGCAGAAAAGTACCGTAATTTGCCTTTCGTCGGCACGCTGCAGCCGCACGTGTACAACAACTGAGAACGCTGACCTGTAGGGGACCCACGTGAACGAGAAGATCAAGAACAAACGCCCCAGCCTGGGCTGGGTGATGGTTCCGCTCATCATGCTGGCCGCCGGCGGCTGGTTCATGTGGGGTTTCTTCAGCCCTCGCGCCGTTGCGACCTCCGAGGGCCTCGCGCTCATCTCGGGTGACACGGTCGAGCAGGCGGTCCTCAACGAGGGCACCCAGCAGGTGAACCTGACGCTGACGGAAAACTACGTCCACCAGAGCACTGGCGGCGACGATAAGACCGTTGATCTGGGCAAGAACGTCTACTTCACGTACTCCTACGTGCAGACCAAGGACATCCTCGACACGGTGGCCGACAAGACTCCCGTGAAGGGCTGGAACGCGGTGCGTCCCCAGTCCGGCATCCTGGGCGGTGTCGTCCAGCTGCTCATCTCGCTGGTGGTCCTGGGCGCCGCGTTCTACTTCATCATGCGCTCCATGTCGGGCTCGCGGATGATGGGCGGCTTCACGCAGTCCCGCGCCAAGGAATTCAACCAGGAGCGCCCGGACGTCACCTTCGCGGACGTCGCCGGTGAGGACGAGGCCGTGGAGGAGCTCGAGGAAATCCGCGAGTTCCTGGCCTCCCCGGACAAGTTCCACAAGGTGGGTGCGCGCATTCCGCGCGGCGTCCTGCTCTACGGTCCTCCCGGAACGGGTAAGACCCTCCTCGCCAAGGCCGTCGCCGGCGAGGCCAATGCCCCCTTCTTCTCGATCTCCGGTTCGGAGTTCATGGAGCTGTACGTCGGCGTGGGTGCCTCCCGCGTGCGTGAGCTCTTCGAGCGCGCCAAGAAGAACGCGCCGGCCATTATCTTCGTCGACGAGATTGACGCCGTGGGTCGTCACCGCGGCAGTGGCATCGGCGGCGGCAACGACGAGCGCGAGCAGACGCTCAATCAGCTCCTCGTCGAGATGGACGGCTTCGACGAGCGCGCCAATATCATCCTGATCGCGGCGACCAACCGCCCCGACATCCTCGACCCGGCGCTGCTGCGCCCGGGCCGTTTCGACCGCCAGATTGCCGTCGAGGCGCCCGACCTGAAGGGCCGCGAGGCCATCCTCAAGGTCCACGCGCAGGGCAAGCCGCTGACCGAGCAGGTCGACCTGCGCCAGATCGCCAAGCGCACGCCCGGCTTCACGGGCGCCGACCTGGCGAACGTCCTCAACGAGGCCGCGCTGCTCACCGCCCGCTCCGACATGCAGTTCATCGATGAACGCGCCATCGACGAGGCCATCGACCGCGTGATCGCGGGCCCGCAGAAGCGCACCCGCGTCATGAACGACCACGACAAGGCCGTGACCGCCTACCACGAGGCCGGCCACGCCCTGGCTGCCGCCGCTCTGAACTACACGGACCCGGTGACGAAGGTGACGATCCTGCCGCGCGGCCGCGCGCTGGGCTACACGATGGTCATGCCCACCGAGGACCGCTTCAACAAGACGCGTAACCAGCTCCTCGACGATCTGGTTTACGGCATGGGTGGACGCGTCGCCGAGGAGATTGTCTTCCGCGACCCGTCGACCGGCCCCGCCAACGACATCCAGCAGGCCACGAAGACGGCCCGCGCGATAGTCACCGACTACGGCATGAGCGACCGCATCGGCATGGTCAAGCTGGGCGACGCCGACACCGAGGCCTTCGGGCACGGCAGCGGCGAGGGCCCGCGCTCCTTCTCCGACGAGACGGCCGCGATCATCGACGAGGAGGTGCGTCGCCTGCTCGACAACGCGATGCGCGAGGCGTGGCGGATCCTCTCGGAAAACCGCGGCGTTCTGGACACCCTGGCCTCCCGCCTCCTCGAGGAGGAGACCCTCGACGAGGCGCAGCTTGCCGAGATCTTCAAAGACGTCGTGAAGGCCCCCGAGCGCCCCGTGTGGAACTACCAGTCCGACGCTGCGATTCCGGGCGCCCTCCTGGGCAACCCCGTGGGCATCAAGTCCGAAGACGAGTGGAAGCCCGTCGTGGAAGAGAGCATCGAGGTGTCGCCGACCGACGTCACCGATGCCTCGGGCGTGGAGGAGGAGCAAGCATGACCTACGATCCCGCTGGCGTCGAGAAGGCGTCGCGCGACCTCCTCGTCGCAATCGGTGAGGACCCCGAGCGCGAGGGCCTGGTCGGCACCCCCGACCGCATGGCCCGCGCGTGGCGCGAGATGTGCAAGGGCCTGACCGAGGACCCCCGAGAGCACCTGCGCACCCAGTTCCACGCCGGCACCGACGAGCTGGTCCTGGTCCGCGACATCACCTTCTTCTCGGTGTGCGAGCACCACCTGCTGCCCTTCTACGGCCGCGCCCACGTGGGTTATATTCCGCGCGGCGGCGTCGTCACGGGCCTGTCCAAGCTGGCACGCGTGGTCGAAGGCTACGCGCGCCGCCCCCAGGTCCAGGAGCGCCTGACCGCTCAGGTCGCGGACGCGATCGACGAGATCCTCAACCCCCAGGGCATCATTGTCGTTATCGAGGCCGAGCACATGTGCATGTCGATGCGCGGCATCTCCAAGCCGGGCTCATCGACCGTGACCAGCGCGCTGCGCGGCATCATGAGTGACGGCGCGACCCGCGCCGAGATGATGGCCCTCGTCCTGTCCGGGAGCCGATGACGTGAGTGCCCTGCCCCTGCCCGCCGCCCCGGCCTCGTCTCCGGTCCCGTCCCTGGCGCTGCCCGGTGGCCTGAGCCTGCCTGTCGGTCGGACGGCGATTCAGGGCATCCTCAACGTGACTCCCGATTCTTTCTCGGACGGGGGACGATACACGGACGTCGCGGCCGCGCTGCGCCACGCGCGCGAGATGCTGGCCGCCGGCGCGGACCTCATCGACGTGGGCGGGGAATCGACCCGCCCGAACTCGACGCGTATCAGCGCGGACGAGGAGTGGGCGCGCATCTGCATCATCGTCGAGTCCCTGGCCGCTGACGGCGTCATCGTGTCGGTGGATACGCTGCACGCGTCCACGGCCCGCGAGGCCGCGCGCGCGGGTGCGGCGATTATCAACGACGTGAGCGGCGGGCGCTGGGATCCCGAGATGAACGCGGCGGTCGCGCAGTCGGGCTGCGCGTACGTCGTCCAGCACTACCGCGCGCTGCCGGGTATGCCGGGGGAACACTTCGACTACGGGGATGACCTCGTGGGCACGCTCATTGAGCGTGTGGGGTCCCAGGTTCAAGACGCTATTGATGCGGGTGTGACAGCTGATAAAATTGTGATCGACCCGGGCCTCGGCTTCTCGCTGACGGGCGACCAATGCTGGCAGATCCTGCGCGAACTGCCGCGCTTCCTGCAGGGCGGATACCCCGTCCTCGTCGGCGCGTCTCGCAAGCGTTTCGTCAAGGCCCTCGAGGGCGACGTGGACGTGAACAGCGCGGACATCGCCGCCTACTGCGCGGCAGCTGGCGCGTGGGCCGTGCGGGTCCACGACGTAGCAGCCACCGTAGCGGCCATCGCCCGAAAGGAGAACGACGTTGACTAACCGACGCGTCATCATCGCCCTGAAAGGACTCGGGGCGCTGGCCAACCACGGCGTCTACGACTTCGAGCGCGACCGCAACCAGCGCTTCAGCGCCGACATCGTCATGTGGGTTGAGACCGCCGGCACCGCCGACGACATCGCAGCCACCGTCTCCTACGCGGACATCGCCGACGAGGCCATGGCCGTCCTCACCGGCACCGCCGTCGACCTCATCGAGACCCTCGCCGAAACCATCGCCTCGCGCGTCATGAGCCACGAGGGTGTCGTCGGTACCGAGGTCACCGTCCACAAGCCCGAGGCCCCCATCGACCACCCCTTCGCGGACGTGTCCGTGACCGTGCGAGCGGGCCAGACCGACGCGATTCCCCTGTCGCTGTCCCTCAAGGGCATTGACAAGGTCGAGGACGGCTCCGTCCTCACCGGCGAGATCGAGGCCTACGGCCGCGCCCAGGCCCCCAGCCCCGCCGAGCAGGAGCAGAGCGGCGCCCTGCCGACGCGCCGCGACGTGCGGGCCGCCCACGCAGCGCCCGCCCACGACGCGACGCGCCCCGAGCACCTGCGCTCGCGCCGAGTCGTCCTGGCGATCGGCGGCAACCTCGGGGACGTGCCCGTCACGCTCATGCACACGGTCGAGGCCCTGTCCTACATGGAGGGCTTCCAGATCGACGACGTCTCGCCGATCATGCGCACCAAGCCCGTGCTGGCCCCCGGCCAAGCCCCCCAGCCCGACTACTGGAACGCCGTCGTCGTCGGCTCCGCGATCGCGAGCCCCGATGAGCTGTTCGCCCAGACCAGCCGCATCGAGCGCGAGCTCGGTCGCGAGCGCCACGAGCGCTGGGGTGCTCGCACCGTCGATATCGACATCATCCAGATCGAGGGCCTGGCCTCCTCCGACCCGGTCCTCAATCTGCCGCACCCGCGCGCCAAGGAACGCGCCTTCGTCCTGGCACCCTGGCTCCTGTGCGACCCCGAGGCCATCCTCGAAGGCGTGGGTCGCGTGTCTGACCTGCTGTCCAACACCCCCGACCGCACGGGCATCATCGATGCCGTCGACGACTGGCTGGAGGACCCCGCGTCCGTGATGGCCGACTCCGACCATCTCCTCGCCCAGCGCGCCGAGAAGGCCAGCGCAGACATGCGCGAGCTCATCGAGACCCTGACCGGTGAGATCAGCCAGGTCAGCGAC
>CABKMD010000021.1 GCA_902373435.1 uncultured Actinomyces sp. | reverse complement strand
TCGGAGGGGCGAACCGAGATCATGGAACCCGTTGTCACGCCGGACGCGACGACCGCGCCCGTCACCATGCCGCCCAGCATTCCTCCCAGCCACGCAGACGCCAACCAGGGCTCCCCGGCCTCGTCGTCGAATGGCGAGAGCGCGGCGGATCCCCTGCTACCCCCGCCCGCGCCCACGTCTGATGATGCCGCAGCCCTCCCCGAGGAACCCGCTGACGAGACCGAGGACAGCGCGCCAGAGGCCGTCACGAAGAACGACGGAGAGGCTTCCACCGACGACGAGGACGCGGACATTGAATCCGCCCCGTCTCCGGCTACCGGTGACATCGCGGCGAACCTGCCCGTGCGCCGTATGCGCCTGCCGCGCCCCGTCTACATCGCGGACCGCATCCTGAGCGTGCGTCGCCGCCGAGAAGACCTCGTCGACGTCGTCCTCTCGCTCATCGCGATCCTCATCATCTGGACGATCGGCACGGTGGCCAGCGCCACTACACACGGCGTCACCATGGACGTCCTACAATTCCAGCTCATCCGCAAGATCCTGATCCTGCCCGTCAGCCTGGTCGAGGGCCTCATCATCCTAATCACACCGATCCTCGTGATCATCTCCCTCGCCTTGCGCAAGCGCCTCCAGGCGATCATCCAGGCCCTCGTCACCAGCGTCGTTGCGGCGTTCGGCGGATGGTTCATTGCCGTCCTGACCGGGCTACTGCCCGCCTACCTCACCGCACCGCTGAGCGTGGACCGCGCGCTCGCCACGCAGGGCTCGCAAACCGGTATCGTGATCGCCATCAACCTGGTCATCGTCACCCTGTGCGCCCTGTTCACCTCCGCAGGCGAGGCCCAGTCGATGAAGGCCATCAAGTGGGGGTGGACGGGCCTGTGGATCATTCTCATTCTGGGTGTTCTGCGCTCCTCGATGACCCTGCCCGTCGCCTTCATCTCCGTGTTCCTGGGTCGCGCATTCGGCTCCGGCTCGCGGTGGGTCATGGGCTACGACGACCAGAGGGCGAAGGGCACCAAGCTCGTCGAGGGCCTTTTCAGCATCGGCATCACGCCCTCGCGGATCGTGCGTACCGACCTCGACACGACCGAGGAACCGCTGGCCACGTGGGCCGTCGCAGAGAACTCGCGCGGCCACCTCACCCAGATGCCCGCCGATCTGGGCGACTTGGGCGTCACGGTCACGCGCCGCCCGAACCAGGACCACCACCGCCACTACCAGGCGTGGAGCGACACGGGCCTGGCCTACGAGATCATCGCTATGGATCCAGGCCAGGAGCTGACTGGAACGCTCGTCGAGATGTGGAACAACCTGCGTTTGCGCGGCATCAGCCGATGGGTCTCCCCTTCGCTCAAGGCGCAGGCCGAGCGTTCCTCCTTCACGACGCTACAGGCGCTGCGCGCCGGCGTGTTCACGCAGGAGCCGATCGGCATCGCCGCCTCCGCAGACTCAATCATCATGGTCATGTCCGCGCTGCCTCCGACGACTCCGCTGACGGAGCTCGGCGAAGGCGCTTCGGACGAGGTCTTGGACCGCGCGTGGGAGCAGCTGCAGTTCGCCCACTCGCGCGGCATTTCGCACCGCGCTCTCACCCCCGAGGCGGTCGTCGTCGATGAGTCGTCGGACGTGTGGCTGCTCGATTGGGATTCGGGCGAGGTTGCGACCACCGAGCTGAATCAGTCCATCGACATCGCACAGATGCTGGTCCTCACCGCGCTGGCCGTGGGCCCCGAGCGTGCGCTTGAGGCGGGCCGCCGCAACGTCGGCGAGGCGACCCTCATCGCGTGTGCCCCCGTCATCCAGAAGCCCGTCCTTCCCGCTCAGATCAATCAGCGCCTGCGCCGTTCCGACCTGCTGGGCGACCTGCGTGCTGCCCTCGTGGGGGACTCCGAGGCCGAGACCGCTCCGACCGCCGACCTGCAGCGTTTCCGCCCGCGCACCATCTTCACGATCGCGATCGCATTCATCGCCGTCTTTATCGTCGTCGGTTCGCTGAACTTCAGCGACATCGTGACCACGGTCAAGAGCGCGAACCCGTGGTGGATGCTCGCTTCCGCGGTTCTGGGATGTCTCATTTGGGTTGGCTCGGCGATCCCACTCATCGCTCTGTCTTCCGAGAAGCTGACCTTCAAGGACACGTTCATCGCTCAGGTCGCGGCGTCGATCATCACGATTGTGGCACCCGCCGGCGTGGGCCCCGCTGCCCTCAACCTGCGCTACCTGCGCAAGCGCCGTGTTCCCACCGCCATGGCGGTGACGACGGTGACGCTCATGCAGATCTCTCAGGCTCTCGTCACGATCGTCCTCCTGCTCCTTGTCATGGTCATCGCAGGATCGTCGCTGTCCGTGTCGGTCCCCTACGGCACGATCCTCGGTGTCGTCGCGCTCGTCATGGTTGCGGTCGGCGTCATCGTCGCCGTACCGAAGGTGCGCCGCTGGATCTGGTCGAAGATTCAGCCGACCTGCCAGCAGGTCTACCCGCGCCTCCTGTGGATCATCGGCCAGCCTCGCCGCCTCACCGCTGTCCTGGGCGGCAACCTGCTGATGAACATCGGCTACGTGGGCGCGTTCTGGACGGCACTGGTCGCCATGGGTGGTTCGCTGAACTTCTCCACGGTATCGCTCACCTACCTGACGGCGAACGCAGCCGGCTCATTCATCCCCTCGCCGGGCGGTATCGGTACCGTCGAAACGGCGCTGACCTCTGGCCTGACAGTCGCGGGCATCTCTTCGTCGGTCGCCATCACGACGGCCCTGCTCTACCGTCTCGTCACCTTCTACGGCCGCATCCCGTTTGGCTGGCTGGCCATGAAGTACATGGAGAGGAAGAACCTGATCTAGGGAACGCTCCGCTGACGCAATCGGTATCCGGCTGTCACGTGCCCCGGCGCGAGGCAGCCGGATTACTGTCTGAGCCGGACAGTAGGCTATTCACTCACGCCGCCACAAGCCAGACACATCCACATCCGCGCTCTCGCGTGACCGACAACCGCCGGTTCGTTTCTAGTTACTTCTAATTTTCATCAAATTAGAAGTAACTAGATGAATACCTGCTGCCAACAGCAATTTCGCATGCAGTTCCCCCGCATGTCTTTTGATCTTTGAAATCAAATCGTTGAAATTTCGCGGATTTTGAGATGCGCCAACGAACGGGCCCGGAGGAATTGCATGCGACTTTTGCTGTGCCGCTAGCTTACTGGAGGCGGTTGTTGCCGTCCAGGTACACCGCTTGGACGCCACTCACCGAGCGAATCGCGTCGAGAGAGCCGGAGGGGCGCTGAGCGCAAACCCCTGGAGGGCGTTGTCGTACTCGCGCTCCACCTGGGCCTGCGTTCCCGGGTAGAGGGCGGCCACGGCCTCGTTGATCTCACTGATCGCACCCTCGCGGGACGCACCATCCTCGAGCTGGACGATGACGCCGCCGACGCGCGCCGGGTCCGCTTCGGTGCTGGTCGAGGAGGGCGCAGACTGCCCGCTCTTCGAGGTCAGCGCCGTGTCGATGTCGCCCGGGGCTAGGGCGGCCACTGCGCCATCGCGAGCAGCGGAAGGGCCCGGGGGCACGGGCGAGGCCAGTGTGGCCGGCCCGGTAACCGCCAGCGCACACGCGCCGACGACAGCGAGGAGGGCAGCCGGTTTCTTCGTTGGCATAAGCCTTCTCCGATATGTTGGGGGACGGAGTGCCAGTGGCACCCGGTACGTCAGTGTACCAGCCGTCTCCTCACAACATACCTCACGTGACACCCCTGACAATCACCGTATTGCTTACCGATACTTGAATCGCAGCTGAAGTGTCTAACGTGACCAGGCCCGGCGTATTGCCTGTCGCGAGGCCTCGATCAGATCACGCGACGCATGTACCCGAGGGAGACAGGTAGTACCAGGCACCACCAACCTTGACCCAGCCGGCGTGCATGTAGCCGCGTCCGTCGAAGCGGTAGGTGTGTCCGTCGATCACCATGGAGGTGTTCGTCGGGTAGGTGCCATCAGCGTTGCGGTACCACCAGCCGACCGAGTCCATGATCCAGGCACCCATCGGAGCAGGAGCGGGCTGCGGGTCAGGCGCAGGCTGGGGATCAGGCGCGGGCTGCGGATCGGCCCACGGGGCAGGTGCCTTCACATCCTGCTTCACGGACTTCACAACGGCGATCGTCGTCGCCGTTGCTACGGTTCCATCGGGCAGGGTGGCAGTCAGGTTCACCTACCTGATCCCAATCAACAACGTTGCCGCCGGTGATCGTCGCACTCTTGCCATCCTCGGCCGCCTTCAGGATGACCGCGCCACCGTACTCCAGGCCCCAGGACAGAGTGGCGTCCTTGAACTTCTTGGGGAGCAACGGCTTGAGGGTAACCGTCTCGCCCTCCTCCATGTCCACGCGGAGGTGGTTGACGGCAATCTCGTCCTCGCCCAGCTCGCTGACGCAGACCTGGACGCTGGCCATCACGGGGTCGAAGACCATCGGATCCATGTAGTCGGCGACAGCCCTAAGGTCCGAGCAGCCTTCCTTCTGAGCAGTCACGAGGCCCGACGTCTCATCCAGATCGAGAACGTCAATGTCATCGCCGGACCAATCGACCTTCGTTATGGTGGCATTTTCCGGCAGGTGCGTGACGCCAATGTTCGTCTGCTGGCCAACGCGCAGATCGAGTTATCCGGACTCAATGCCGAAGTCGAGGGAGGTCATCGCAACCGGTTCGATGACTACGTCGGCACGCTTGGACGGCAGGCCGTCGCTGCCCTACGCGACGAGCTTGACGGTCGCGGGGAGGGCGTCAGTGTGGCCAGCCTTGGACCAGGCCGCCTGGATGTCAGAGAACTGGATAGTAAACGTGTAGTGGTGCATCCTGTCAGCGGTAACGTTGCCGGGGAAGTCGACGACGCGACGGTAGAAGATCGCGTCGGTCGCCGGGTCGTGCAGGTCGATGCTGGACAAACCGGGATTGTCGACGACAGAGAAGGTGACCTGACCGCCAATGCCTTCACTGGCAGTGGCGAGGTCGGAGATCACCGGCCCATCCGAGTCGGGCGCGGGTGTTGCTGCCAGGGCCGGAGCCCCGAAAGCGACACCGGACGCTGCCATTGCGCCGGTCGCCAGGGCTGCGATCAACGCCCTGTGAAATGTGTATGACATGCTCACTCCAATGTTGATTCAGGCGAGCTATACCGCGCGGTTAGGTTATCTGCTCGCAATTCGCACGATACTGCGAAACAAGATATCTAGCAATGCATTATTCGCTTACCATCAGATAGTTACAAGGGCATTTGAGGGAAACTCAGGGAATCCTTCATGTTCTTTTTCTTGAGATTTACACACAGATACCAACCACTGAACATATGTTTATCAACATAAGCACACATGTTCACCAACAACCCACTGAAAAGACTGACATTCTGCACGATACAGAATTCATTTGACACGGTAAATACCATAGCGGACTGATAGAAACAGACACGCAACAGGGCTGCGACCTTGACAAACATGCCACGGCGCGCCGCAGGCACCCTACTGGCGGTCCGATAGCTCCAGGTTCGCGCGCACGACGATGCCAATGCGCTCGACCATCTCCTCGTCCGCCCATGACCCGTCCAGGCCGGCCAGGCGCGGGTGAGTGGGCTCCTCGTCGAAGAGACGATCAAAGCCAAGGATCGCCCGCCACAGGGGGATCAGCTCCTCGTTGTAGGTGTGGCCGTGGCCGCCGGGAGCGGTGCCAGCGACAGGCAGGTCGGCGAGCACCTGAATGAAGGTGACGAAGCGCGTGAATTCAACGAAGGGAGACACGTCGCGGCCCGCCCGCTCGCGCAGCCAATCGGGCTGGGTCCAGAGCATCTTCCGGTTCCACCACACAACCGGGTCCGAGGCGTGCTGGGCGTAGACGAAGCGCGGGAACCCCCACGGTCCCAGCTCGCGCCCGTACAGGTCGGCGCGCAGGTCGGAAGGCTCACTGACGAAGCGCACGCGCCGACCGTTGTAGACGACGGGGGCGACCTCGGGGCTGCCCTTGTGGCGGGCGCTCGTCAGCTCGGCGTGCATCGGCGTGAAGGCGGGGGTGCCCACCCACAGGGCCCCATCCACCTGGGAGAGCGCGTCCTCGACCGAGGAGAAGACCGACTGCGAGGCAAAGGCACCCAGGGACTCACCGCAGACGATAAGCGCGGGTCGGTGAGCCTCGTCCATCGTGTCGAGCTCGGCGCGCACAGCGCGGAAGAGCGCAGCCGAGGCCTCCTGCGCCGGCTCGAGGCCGGTCAGCCAGTTGAGGGCCGAGGGAACGTAGGAGTACTGGAGCGAGGCGGTCGCGCAGTTGCCGCGTGTCAGGAACTCGAGGGGTTGGACCTGCCACTCATCGACCCAGCCGGAGCCGGTCGATGCGGCGATGAGGATGACGGCTCGATCGAAGGCTCCAGTGCGGCGCAGCTCGGCGACCACAGTCGCCGCGGCCTGCTCGATGCCCGCCCCACCCGTGGGCGTACCGGAGTAGACGCGGATCGGTTCCATGGCCTCGCCGCCGGTCACCTGTGCGATGTCCAGGCGCGAGGGGCCGCGCCCCAGAAACACGCGCCCCTGACCGCCCACCGACTCCCAAGTAACGGGCGAGGCCGGGGACGCGGAGCGCTCGGGCACGAACGGCTTGTAGATGCCGCGCGCGGTACGCGTGTTCATCTGCTCGGCGTGATGGCGGAAGAAGCCGATTCCGCCGCGCAGAAGCACCTTGGATGTCAGGAAGAACATGAGGGCGAACAGGATCGCGACGCCCACGAGGATGGCCGCCGGGCGAGGCATATAGCCGTCAAGCATTGCGACGAGCATACGACCGAGGCGATTCAGGGCAGCCACGATCGTGATGAGGCACCAGGCGATGACGACCGTGCCGGCCGTGCCCAGGAGGTACTCGCCGAAGGTCTCCCCCGGCATGTTGACGAGCCTGGCGGCGACGCGGGCCCGGCGGTAGGACTGGATGACCGCGTAGAGCCACCAGATCGCGAAAAGGGCGGCAATGCAGGCACGGAAGCCGATCTCGACGGGCTCGGAGGCGCGGATCGTCAGGCCGGTCGTAGCGATGATGCGGGCACCCACGTTCTGGATGACCACACCCGCGACGTACCCGCAGGACACGAGGACGCCCGACGCGACCGCATGCCACGCCCACGAGCGCGCCATCAGCGACGGTGCCACGCTCACCGCGTACATGGCGAGGGCAGCGATCACTCCCAGAAACGACACACCCATGGCCCCCATTGTGCCAGGCACGGCCTGCTCGTTCAGGAGAGGCACGATGCCCGGACTCCCCCGCACCCGGGGCTTGGCAGGCGGCCGCTCCCCATGCCCGAGGGATCCTCGGACCGGTTTCTGGAGCCCATTCACTGACGTGCCATGCTCGGAACGCACACCTCTCACAGGTGAGTGAGCCACACGAGCGTCGCGTACGGAATGGTGACCTGCTCCCCCGGCGCATAACCGAGGTGGTCGTAGAGGTACCAGCGTAGGTTCTCCTGCATGCGGGCCCGGCCCGCCTCGGAGGAACGAATGTACGAGGACCGAGTCGTGCCGAGGGCAAGGATCTCCTCGGGGGTCATGCGGTCCTCCCAGGCGACCTGAGTGAGGGTCATCGGCTCAAAGCCTCCGCTCGGCGTGGGCGGCTTGTCGGGGCGGTGCACGTCTCCTGAGCGCATGATGCGCGTCAGGCGGTGCACCCACGGGATCGACACGGCCATCTGGTTCCACACGATCGCGAGCGCGCCTCCGGGTACCAGGATTCGGGCAGCCTCGAGGCCCGCGCGCTCCGGATCCATCCAATGCCAGGACTGAGCAAACACAACGATGTCATACACACCGTTCGGCAACCCCGTCTCTTCCGCGACGCCCTCGTGCCACGTCACACCTTCGACAGACGAGGCCTGGGCGCGCATCGCTTCGGAGGGTTCGACCGCGTCCACGAGGAGTCCGGCGCGAGCCAGGAGCTCACTCATCTTGCCGGTGCCCGCGCCGATGTCGGCGGCGCGCAGCGGGCCGTCCCGGCCTGGAACGTTCACGCCCCGCCCGCTCCGCACGGCGTCGATCAACGCAGCCACGGCCTCGTCCGGGTAAGCCGGGCGCACGGAGTCGTAGGCGCCTCCCTCCCCGACGAAAGGATTCAGGTCGAGGGAATCGGACGCATTGCTCGACATTGCGATGCGATCCCCGTCCTGAAGCCACGAAGAAGTGGTGGCCGCATGCCCCGCCACGGCCTCGTTGTCGGAAGCGCTCACAGGAGCGAGCTCCCCAGTCGGCAGACGTTGTCGACGTAGTGGACGTGCCACGGCTGGCCGCGCCACTCCTCGTACGTGAGCTCGCGGGAGGCCGCACGCGTGCGCTCGTCGTTGCCGTGCAGCATCTCGACCAGGCGCGAGCTGTCGGCGACGAGGACGATCTCGTAGTTGAGGCCGAAGGAGCGCACGTCCATGTTGGAGGAGCCGATAATGCACAGGCTCCCATCGACGACCATGTACTTGGAATGCAGCATCCGCGGCTTACGGTACAGGTGGATGCGCGCGCCAGCTTTCAGGAGCGGCCCGTAGTAGGAGCGCTGCGCGTGGCCGACCAGGAACTGGTCAAATTGCTCGGAGACGAAGAGCTCGACCTCAACCCCCGACAGCGCCGCGTTCGTCAGCGCGGTCATAAGGGCCTCGTCCGGGATGAAGTAGGGGCTCGTGATCGACACGTGCGTGCGAGCCGAG
Source organism: uncultured Actinomyces sp. (assembly GCA_902373435.1). Lineage (GTDB taxonomy): Bacteria > Actinomycetota > Actinomycetes > Actinomycetales > Actinomycetaceae > Pauljensenia. The sequence goes on along the minus strand of CABKMD010000021.1, from coordinate 14,398 downwards.
GAGATCATGTGGACAAAGGCGCGCAGGTTCGGCTCGCCCGTGAACGCGGGGCCCGACGGGATGATCTGCATCGCCGAGGCCTGCTCCTCCTCACGCTGCGCCGCGACCTCCGCGGCGGGCGGAGTGAGGGCTTCGGGTGTGAGGACCTCCTTGCATGCGTAGTACCAGTCGACCGCGAAAACCGCCTGGATCTGGGCGACGATGGGCCCGGTGACGGACACGCTCGTGTCGTCGTAGAGCATGCCGGCCTTCGCGTACGAGGGGGTGTCGTAGTCGGGGGCCACGAGGTTGTGGGAACCGATGTAGGCCTCGCGCCCATCGATGACGAGGATCTTGCGGTGGTTGCGCAGGTCGGGGCGGCGGATCTGCCCGCGCAGGGGCGCAAAGGGCAGCATCGCGTGCCACTCGATGCCCATGGCGTTGAGGCGGCGGCGGAAGTTCTTGTGGCCCGGAATCGTGCGCATACCGTGGTGGTCGACAAGCAGACGCACGGTGACGCCGCGGGCGACCGCGCGCTCGAGGGCCTCGTAGAAGGGGGCCGTGTACTCGTCCCACGAGGTCTGGTAGTACAGGGCGTTCACGTGGTGCGTGGCCGTATCGATGCTGGCCGCCATGGCCCTGAAGGTCTCGGCCGTGTCGTTGTAGAGGCGGCCGACCCTCCCCGCCGAGGCGGGGAAGCCGCTGAGGGTCCCGGATAGTCGCATGATCGAGGCGTTGTCGTCGTCCGATCCTGCGGGCAGGCCGTCGGGGCCGTCCGGCACCTCGTCGTTCTCGGGGTCGGGCACGGCCGAGCCGGCCACGATGGCGTCGACCAGCTGACGGGCCTCCGGGTCGTCGTCAAGCCGCCGACCCATCGCCCACCACGAACCGAAGATGACGTAGAGGGGTACACCCACAAGAGGCCACAGGAAGATCAGCAGCAGCCACGCGGTCGACGTCGAGGCGCGCCGATGCTTCGGCACAACCCCCAGAGCGACAACGCGGATAACGAAATCGATGGCCCCAACAAGGAGCCACGCCCACAGCGGAGGTTCAGGCGGTGGCGGCATCATGTGCCTATTTTAGCGAGCGCCCCAGATCCTGACGGGCCCACCGCTGCCAATGCGGCGCGTAGGTCTGCCCGTCGCGCGCGATCGCGCGGTGTCGACGCTCCTCCTCGCCGGGGTCGGCGATCCACACACTGAGGTCGGCCTCGGCCTCGATGGCACCGCAGCCCTCGATGATCGTCGGAGCGAGGGGGACGCGGGTCGTCGCCCCGGTTGTGCCATTCTGCCAATCCCAGGCCTCGTAGGAGGAGGCACGTCCTGCCCGCAGGTCGGCTGCGATTCGCCGCGCGATGTCGGCCCCGGCCTCGAGGCCGTCCCAGCCGGGGTACCAGTCGTCGAGGTGCAGCACCTGCCAGCCGTTGACGAGCCGAGCGAGCGCGGCGGCCAGCGTGGACTTCCCGGAGCCGGAGTAGCCGTCGATCGTCACGACGGGCACACCCGCGGGCGTGGCCTCGTTCGGCGACGAGGCCGGGGCCCGCTCCCCCGCCAGGGCACTCAGGCGGGGGGCGAGGTCTCGGGCGGCCTCATCGGGCCTCATCGTGACGGGGACGGTGACCCGCAGGCCCGCTCCCCCGCGCGCGTCCTCCCAGGTCAGGGCGCTCAACGGCCCACCAGGGCGAAGGTGCCCGCCCAGAGGCTCGCGGCCAGAGCGATCGCGGGCAGGACAACGGCGACAACCATGAGGACGGCGTCGGCGGCGCGCAGGCGCGAGACGCGCGCCCACGTGCGCGCACCTTCCGCCCCAAAGCCCCGGGCCTCCATGGTGGTGGCCAGCTTGCCGGAGCGACGCAGCGCGAAGACCAGCAGCGAGAAGGCGCCGCGCAGGAAGGAACGGATACGCGAGGCGTCACCCACGCCTCGGGCGCGCCGGGCCCGCTCGAGGCCCTTCCAGTCGGCCGCCATCAGCGAGGTCATGCGCGCGCCCGCGAGCGCAGCCAGGACGGGACGGGCGGGCAGGCGCAGGATCTGCGCGAGGCCGTCGCCCATGTCGGTCGGATCGATGCGGTCAAGCAGGGCGATTGCGGGCATGACGATCGCACACATGCGCAGGCCGATGCCCAGCGCCAGCCACATCGAGTGGTCCGAGATCGCAGCCGGCCCGAACTGCCAGTACACGGTTCCACCCGGCGAGGCGTAGAGCAGCATGGACAGCGCGCCGAGCGGCGCGGCCACGAACAGCGGCGTCGCCTTCATGAAGAAGCTGCGCGCCGACACGCCCGACAGTGGCATGAGTGCGAGCTCGAGGGCAAGTGCCACGCCCGCGCTCACTGGGTCGATCGTGATCAGCAGGGGGGTCGTGGCGACCAGGAGGGCGAGCACGCGGGCGACGGGATTCGTGCGCGCGAGGAGGCCTCGGGTACCGGTCTTCGCGCCCTGATCGTGAGCGTTCCGGGCGGGGGCGACCCCGGCCTCGTCCGGCGATTCAACCGGGGTCGCGCCGCGCGTCCCGACCTGCCCGAGGTCGACGACGCGCTGGCCCATCGCGGCCACGAACGCGGGGTCGTGCGTGATCGACACCAGGGTGACGCCGCGCTCGAGGGCGGCGCGCAGCAGGCGCACGAGGCCCAGCCACGTGCCACGGTCCTGGCCGAAGGTCGGCTCGTCGAGGATGAGCAGTTCGGGGGCGCTGATGAGAGCGGTCGCCACCGACAGGCGACGCTTCTCGCCGCCCGACAGTGTCATGGGGTTGGCGCGCGCAAGCTGAGTGAGGCCCAGCGCCTCGAGGTGTTCGTCGACGAGGGGGGTGATCTCCGCCTCGCTCATGCCGGCCGCACGCGGGCCGATCGCGAGCTCCTCGGCGACGGTGGCGGCCAGGAACTGGTATTCGGGCTCCTGGAAGACCATGGACATGCGCCCCAGGAGTTGCTTACTCGACCACTCGTGCGGATCGCCGCGCGTGCCGTCGGAGGTTTCGACCTCGACGGTGCCCTCCAGCGGCGGCAGGAGGCCCGCGAGAGTGAGCGCACAAGTCGATTTTCCGGCACCGTTAGCGCCAACGATGCAGGTGGAGACCCCACGCTCGATCGTCAGGTCGATGCCGGAACGTACCGGTGCGGACGCGTCGTAGCCGATCGTCAGGTCGGCGACGCGGGCAATCGGGGTGGCTTCGGACGAGGCCGGGGCAATCTCGGGGGCGGGGCCGACCTCGGCGGCGACGTCGTCGCCGGGAAGCCAGATTCCGCGCTCACGCAGGGCGTCGCCCTGCTGCGCGAGGATCTCTCTCAGGGGGCCGTCGGCGGCGATCGCACCATCCGCGACCACGATGACGCGATCCACGAGCGAGGCCCACACGTCGACGCGGTGCTCGACGACGACCACGGTTGCGCCCGTGCGCTCGACGACGGCCTCGACGGCGGCGCGCACCTCGGCGACGCCGCTCGGGTCCAGGTTCGCGGTGGGCTCGTCCAGGAGCAGCAGGCCCGGGCCCATCGCAAGAATCGACGCCAGAGCCAGGCGCTGCTTCTGCCCACCCGACAGCTCCGTCGTCGAATGATTCAAGGGGACGCTCAGGCCCACGGCCTCGAGCGACTTGTCCACGCGAGGCCAGATCTCCTCGCGCGCAACCCCCATGTTTTCCATACCGAAGGCCACGTCGTCGCCCACGCGGGCGAGGACCACCTGGGCCTCGGGGTCCTGCATGAGCAGACCCACGCGCCCCCTCGCCTGCGCCGGGGCGACGCCGTCGACGGTGAGCGTGCCGGTGGCCTCGCCCTCCTCGGCGCCGCCCAGCAGGCCAGCCAAGCCGCCCATGAGCGTCGACTTGCCCGACCCAGACGGGCCCAGCACCAGTACGCGCTCGCCCGGCGCAATATCGAGATCAACACCCGACAGCGCGGCGTTCTTGCGCCCGGCGTGACGCCATCCCCAGCCGCGCGCGCACACGCGCGCGCCCGCCCCCTCACCCAGCGCCGGGGCACTGGGCGAGGAAACGGGGCGGGAGGAGGCAGAGTGGGCCTCGTCCATGGATCGGAAATCAGACAAGCTCACGCGCTCCACGGCCGGAGGCGAAGCGGTCCAGGGCGCCCGTCTTCGCGAGCGCTTTCGTCAGCGCCCACGCGAGCAGGCCGGCCAGGACGATGCCCGATGCCATGCCGCACAGGAGGTAGATCGCGTTGTAGAGCGCGCCCTTCGCAAGGTGACCGGAGAGGAAAAGCTCGAGGACCCACTCGAACGCGAAGGACACGGCACCCGCAGCGCTCACGATCGTCGCGTTGAAGCGGCGGTAGGCAACCAGGGCGAAGACGACCTCCGCGCCGAGGCCCTGCGCGAGACCCGAGTAGATGGTTTCGACAGCCCACTGGGAGCCCAGGGCCATGGAGACGGTCGCGGCCATCAGTTCGACGAAGAACGCGGCACCGGGCTTGCGGATGACGTAGCCGCCGAGCGTGCCGCCCAGCAGCCAGACGCCCGTCACCAGTCCACCCACGCCGGGGCCGATGGTCTTGAGGAACTCGTAGCTAGCACCGCCCACCTGGTTCCAGACGACGAAAATGAGGCCGCAAGCGACGCCCAGGACGGCGGCGGTGACGATGTCAATGACCCTCCAGCGGAGGGACGGAGCAGTGGATGCCATGCGAAAATACTCCCTTCGTGTTGCACGGCGGCCACGAGGAAAGAGCCTTCCTACGCCGGTATGATCCGGATCAGGTTCTACGGTCGGGGGTGGTCCCCTCTCAGCTCGGTTCGAGCTCCCGTGGCACGCTGGTGAGCATAGTCACTCACTATGGTTTCCGCTACTCGTGCAGGTGGGGACCGGTATGCGGCCCCTCGCCCGTGCCGCCGTCGCCGAGGATTCCGCGCGACGCACGGCGCAGCAGGATATGACGGTTCGCGAAGGCCGCGCTCACGATGAACACGATCCAAATCAGTGAATAGACGAGGCCGGGGCGGGTGTCGTCCCACATCGCCAGGATGACACCCATGCAGCCCATGAACGCCAGGACGATCCAGGCGCTGATCGCGCCGCCGGGAGCCTTGAACGCGGAGGCCGCGTGCAGCTGGGGATGCTTGCGCAGGTAAACCAAGTAGGACACGACGATGACGACCCACACGCCCATGAACAGGGTGGCCGACACGGAGGTCACCAGGGTAAAGGCCTCGGAGATCGAGCCGCCCATCCCCATGATGACGATGCCCGACAGGAGGCACACGCACGACAGGAACAGGGCGTTGAGGGGCACGTGATGGCCGGAGAGGCGAGCGAAGATACCGGGCGCCTGCTCCTGGCGGGCCAGGCCGTAGAGCATGCGCGACGTGGAGTAGATGCCCGAGTTCGCGCTCGAGGCGGCCGAGGAGAGGACCACCAGGTTGACGATCGTGGCCGCGGCGCCCAGGCCGGTCAGCGAGAACATCGTGACGAAGGGGGAACGCTCCGGACTCACCTGATCCCAGGGGGTCACCATCATGATGGCCGCGAGCGCCGCCACATAAAAGAGCATGATGCGAACGGGGATGGAGTTGACGGCCTTGGGCAAGGTGTTGTCCGGGTCGTCGGTCTCGGCGACTGTCGTGCCGACCATCTCGATGCCGATGAACGCGAAGAGGGCGATCTGGAAGCCGCCCAGGAAGCCGGTGAACCCGGTCGGGAAGAAGCCGCCGTGGCTCCACAGGTTCGAGACCGCGGCTGCGGTGCCCTCCTCGTCAACCGTGCCCATGGCGACCATGCCAAAACCGACGATGACCAGCGCGATGATCGCGATGATCTTAATGAGCGCGAACCAGAATTCCGTCTCACCAAAGGCCTTCACCGTCATCGCATTAAGGGCGAAGAGCAGCAGTGTCGTCACGCCGATAGGGATCCACGCGGGCAGGTCGGGCCACCAGAAGTGCGTGTAGCCGGTGATCGCAATCATGTCGGCAACGCCTGTAACCACCCAGCACGCCCAGTAGGTCCAGCCTGTCACGAATCCGGCCCACGGGCCGATGAGGTCGCGGGCAATATCCGCGAAGGTCGCGTACTTGTGGTCGGAGAGCAGCAGCTCACCGAGGGTGCGCATGAACAGGAACAGGACCGCGCCGATGATCATGTAGACCAGCAGGATCGAGGGGCCCGCGACGGAGATCGTCTTACCCGAGCCCATGAACAGGCCCGTACCGATCGCGCCACCGATGGCGATCAGCTGAATGTGGCGGTTTTTCAGCGTGCGCTGAAGCTTGTCACCACCCTGATGGTGCTCACCGTGTTCGACGTTCTCGACTGTCATCGTTGTTCCTTCCGCATACTCCCGATCATGGGGCGTTTTGCGCGGCCTTTGCGCGCTCTCGCGACGCACTTGACTATCCAACGCTACCGCACGGGTACGCTCATGACCGAATCCAGAGCTACGCATGGCAGAGGCAGCGCATTCAAGTTAGGTTTGCCTTATGACGCAGTATTCGACGCCTTCGACTGGCGAGACCGCCACCCCCTCAACGGCCGAGGCCTCGTACCCCCTGATCTCCGTGGCCACCGTTCCCACCGAGCGGGCCGCGCGCTACGGCAAGCAGCTCGTCAGCCATATGGCACACAAGATCACGGGCACCTGGGACGAGGAGGCGGGCAACGGATACCTGCTGTTCGACCGCGAGGGGCCGATCCTGGGGCGTTTTAACGTTGTCGCGTTGCCATCCGATCTGCGGCTCGAGCTGCGCACGGAGCCCGAGCGCGCCGATCGCCTCGAATTCATCGTCGGCATCCACCTGGCGCGCTTCGGCGCGCGCGACAGCCTCGCCATTTCGTGGGAGCGCGCCGACGGCAGCGAAGGTTCGACGCAGGGTCCCCTCACCCCCGAAGAGGTCGAGGCGCGAGCCCGCGCCAAGAAGGCGGCGCGCGAGGCGGACCAGGCGGCGCACTAGAGCGCACTCACGGCAGACTACGGCGGCGGGCACGCGGCGTAGGCGCGACGAGGCACGCAGCCGGGGATGCAGCAGCGTCGCCGCACGCAGCAGCACAGGCCCGGCAGCCCCCGCCAATTTCGCATGCAATTCCCTGGCGACCGAACGCATTAACGTCTCAAAAGCCGCAGAACTCCAACGTTTTGACTCAAACAGTTGAAGCACTCACAGGGGAATTGCATGCGAAATGTGGGGGACACACCCGGCCGGGCACTCAGCTCACCACCCGTGAGCGACACCGCTAACAAACCCCCGCAGCCGTCCCTACATCCACCGATTCCGCACGCAATTCTGTCGCGACAACACCTGGCAGCACCCAAGTAACCTCCGCCGAAACACATACCCACTCCCACCGAGCAAAGATTCAACTGGATCGGGAAGATTCCACCTCATCGGGAAGATTCCACCCGATCAGAAGGGGTTGAATCTTCCCGATCGGGTGTCACACCACTTAGGAACAAGCTCCACCATGGTCCGCGCAGCAACTCCTACACCCGGCTCTGCACCCGTTACGGGACGCTGCACCTCTTACGGAACGCTGCACCCGATCAGAACGGGTGCACTGCCTACGTATCGGGTGCACCGCCCACACTCACAAGCACAACCGCGGACCAAACCACCACACACGCCAACTTCAGCGCAACGACAGCAGACCCAGCACAACAAAACGATCACAGAGCCAGCACGCGTGGCAGACAATACCCCATACCAAGCCACGTCTCCGAACTACCCGATAGAGAGCTCAACTCCTTTCGAATCTAACACCCCATCGGGCACGAGCGCAGACCCGGAAGAGCATCCCTAATCCCAGTCCACGACCTTCCGCAGTCGCGCACAGGAAACCACAGAAGATCGACTCTCCACGGCCGACCTAGACCTGCCTGCAAGTAATGGACGAACCAACCGAAGTGTCGACAGTTGCTCTCTATACCCATCCCGGTCTTTCACAGAAAGATTCCAGAGCAATTCCGGTAGAGAATTCAATATAGAAATCATTACCATTGCAAGCAGGACACTAATTAAAGCTAGTGTTGAACGGTTAACCACGGAATCCGGCGTTGAGAGGAAACCAAACATAGTCGAAATTATAGAAAATACGACTCCCAATAGACTGCGAAGCTTTTTACCAAAAGGAACAAGTAGCTTCTGCTTGAACATAAGACAAACTATCTCAATATTCATCAACACCCAGAACACAAGTATTCCGGCTGTAAAACCATACCAACCTGTCGCACGATAACTCGCATAAATACAGCATGGAAGCATGATCTCCATTACCAGAAGAAGGATAATCCCCAAACGATTTCGATCCGGCTTGAAATCGACTGTTGAAGCTAATTCACTGAGCCAGGTTTCGTTTGCACGCCAGATGTCTAGCGGACTCTTTCCAGTCTTCTCCGCAATAGCGTGAATAGCCCGTTCACATTCAGTCATCGATCGCAGCTGATCAGGCTTAAGACACTCTTCTTGAGGGAGATCGGTCATCTTGTGCATGCCCTTCTGCTGGAACCTAGATTCATCACGCAAACAGATCTATCACCTTTGACACACGCGCTGATGATACGACACGCTTATGGACACTCACACTTCCATAGCGCAAGGGTGAGATCACATATTGGCTCGATTACACTCATTACCACTTGCGCACACCTAGGTTACAGAGCTTTACAGACCATACATGTAACGCTGCACTAGACCCGCCACAAGCAGCTCGAGCAGACATGCCTAATGCGACGACGAGCTCCTGCAACGCGCGCACCGCACCGCTAACAAACCCCCGCAGCCATCAGGTGCGCGGGGGTTGTCATTCAGCTCATTGCAGCGTTCAGCGACCCTCGAGGTGGCTCTTCGCGGCAAGCAGGACCTGCTCCCACATGCCGATCGCGTCCTCATACGCCTGGCGGGCCTCGGCCTCGTCATCGGAAACCGACGCCAGACCCGACTCCTCCACGTGGATCGCGACGCCGCCGCGCTCCTCGGACAGGGAAACCTCGACGCGGGTCGCGTACTCGTCCGGCAGCTCGTCATCGGCCAGCGGGTACCAGCGGAAGGCGACGACGTCCATCGGATCCTCGTCGGCCTTCTCGATCAGCCAGTCGCCGGCGTCCGGGTCGCTCACGCGATAGATGCCGTCGTCCCCGAGCGTCACCTCGTGGTCACCCAGCGGGCCGTCGTTGACCCACCAGCCCGGCTCCGACACGAGCGCCCACGCGGCCTCGATGTCGCAGTCCACGACCACGTCGGTCTCGACGCGATCCAGGTCGTCCTCAACGACGGCGTCAGAAGTCATGTCAAAGAAGCTCATACACCAACGGTACCGGGTCGAGCGCTCCCAGGCACGCGAATGGACACCCGAATGGGCACCCATCTCCGCGCGCATACAACGAGGCCGTGGCCGGACCCGCGGGTAAGCGAGAGTCGGCCACGGCCTCGTCGTGTCAAAAAGCCTCAGGCGAGACGCGTGATGCGGTAGCGCCAATCCACGGGGCCGACCTCGAGGGTCTCCACGCGGTAGTGCTGCTCGGAGTCCTGCAGGTGCGCGAACAGCGGCTCGGGCTGGTGAGGCGCGCAGATCTGGATGTTCTCGCCGACGGGCAGGTTATCGACCGCCGCGAAGAGGACCGCGTGACGCACGACGCGGGGGATCGAGTGGATGACCAGCTCGTCCGCGCCGGGGCGGTGGATGACGCCGGCGCCGCCGGCGTGGACGTTGCCCGCCGAGGGGGCGCCGTCGCCACAGCCGCAGCCACCGGCCGTAGAGGCGAGAGGCTCGGCAGCCATCTCATGGGGACGCTCCGCGGGGACCTCGTGACCACCGCAGCCGCAGCCGGCGTGCTCGGCGGGGGCCTCGGCGACCTGGGCAGCGTGGCCGTGGCCATGTCCGCCACCGTGTCCGCCGCAGCCGCAGCCGCCCTGCTCGGCGGGGGCCTGCGCAGGTGCGGCGTGCTCGGCGGGGGCCTTCTCACCCTTGCCGCCACAGCCACAACCGCAGCTACCGTCCGTGGAGGGAACGGTGTTGGCGTCGACCAGCTTGAACATCTGACGGTCAGTCATGTCTTTTCCTTATCCTTCGGCCCGCAGGGCTATTTCGGTAATCCTCATCCAGTGTAGGCTCGCCTCAGCCACGCCCGCGCGTTCACTTAATGAGGAACTCGGCCTCGACCTCGACGCTGACGTTGAGGGGCAGAGCGGCGACACCCACGGCGCTGCGCGCGTGCTGGCTGCCGAAGATCTCGCCGAACAGCTCGGAGGCGCCGTTGATGACACCGGCCTGCCCGTAGAAGTCGGGGCGCGAGGACACGAAGCCCACGACCTTCACGACGCCCGCGAGGTTGTCGATGCCACCCGCTGCTGCGGCGGCTGCGGCGAGGGCGTTGAGGGCGCACACGCGCGCAGCGTCCTTGGCGTCCTCGGGGTCCGCGCCATCCTCGCCAACCGCGCCGATGCACACGGGCTCGCCGTTCACGACGGGGATCTGGCCGGAGGTGCGTACGACGCCACGGTCGATGACGGCGGGCACGTACGCGGCGACGGGCGTGGCGACGGCGGGCAGCTCGAGGCCGAGCTCGACGAGCTTTTCGGAGGGAAGCATGAGGGGTCCTTTCGTTCCTTATCGACGAGGCCGGGGCCTCGTCCTCTGGACCCAGTTTAGTTGCGCTGATCCCGGGGGTGGCGAGTGACGGTGTGACCGTGAGATCCCGGCCCAGGCCTCGTCGATGAGGACTGAGCGCGGGCATAAGCGTGCGCCCCGCGTGTCGACAATTACGCGGGGCGCACTACTGGGAAGCCTCAGCCCTGGGGTGCGGCCGGGGGCTGACCGCCCTGATCCGGGTCGCCCGCCGGGGGCTGACCGCCCTGACCCGGGCCGCCGGGGCCCCACCCATTCCGCCGCCCTGGCCGGCGGTCGCCTCGGTGGATGTGCCGTCGACGCTCACCGTGTAGGTCGATCCGTTAGTCATGCCGGAGGTCGAGTAGATGACGTTTCCGAAGGCCTTGGGCGAGGTGTAGGTGCCCAGGACGGAGCCGGAGGAGTCCGTGATCGTCACGGTCGACCCGGCGGAGCCGGAAGCCGCAGCGGAGATCCAGCCCTGGCCGTCGGTCGTGGTCGGCGTCTCCACCATCTCGTCCGTGGCGTAGGCGATGACCGTGCCGCCCGTGATGCTCATGGTGCCGTTGGAATCCAGGGCGCCGTTCGCGCCGGACGCCGGGCCGTAGACGGTCGTCGTGCCGCCGCTGATGGTCAGCGAGCCGTTGGAGTCGAGGCCGTCGCCGTTCGCGTTGACGGTCACGGTGCCTCCGGTGATGGTGAGCTGCTCGCCGGTGTCCTCCATCGAGCCGCCGCCGTCAGCCATGCCGCCGGGGCCCATCTGCTGGGTGGTGGTCGTGGTGGTGGTCGTATCGGAGCTGGACTCGGCGACGGCGGCCAGGCCCGCCTCGACAGTGATCGAACCCGAGGCGTTGATGCCGTCGTCGCTCGAGGTCAGATCGACGGTGCCATCGGAGATCGTGATGAGGCCACCCTCGAGGGCCTCGTTCGACTGCGTGACGGTCACGTTCGCGCCGTCCAGGACGGCCGCGACCTCGGTGTGCACGCCATCGTCGCCAGAGACGGCGGTGATCGTGCCCGAGCTCAAGCGCAGCGCGCCGTTGGAGTGAATGGCGTCATCTCCGGCGTCGATGCTGGTCGTGCCGCCGTCGACGATGATGTAGGTCTGAGCCCTGATGCCCTTGGTCGAGCCCGTGGAGGGCTTGCCGGCCGAGGCGCCGCCGCCCGAGGTGATCGACAGGGTGCCGCCGGTGACGATCGCGTCGGTGTACGCGTCGATGCCGTCGCCTCCCGAGGTCAAGGTGACGGTGCCGTCCACGATGAACACGTAGCCCTTGGTGTCGTCGTTGTCCTGGTCGGACTTGAGGGCGTCGCCGCCGGAGTTCACGGTAACGGTGCCGCCCGCAATCGTCAGGGAGTCCTTGCCGCGCAGGCCGTCGTCCGAGGCGGTCGCGTTGATCGTGCCGCTCAGGACGTAGAGGTCATCCTTGGAGGTGATCGCGTCCGAGGAGGCGGAGGTCGCGTTGAGCGTGCCCGCCCCCGTGATCGTCAGGTCCATGTCGGCGTAGATGGCCGCGTTCGCGTCCTCCGTGCCTGTGTAGGTGCCATCGGTGATCGTCGAGGTGCCCTCGAGAGACAGGACGAGGTCGTCACCGCTGGTCGCTTCAATCGCGGCGCCCGTGGAGGAGGTGATGGTCGCGTTGTCGAGAATCAGGATGACCCTGTCCTCAGCTCCGGCGGCTACGACGACCTTGCCGGTGAAGGAGCCGCTGAGCTTGTAGACGCCGGCCTTGGAAATGGTCAGCACGCCGTCGCTCACGGACACCGCGTCGGACGAGGAGGTCGCGGTCGCGGCGCTCAGGGTCACATCGACGGCGTCCGAGGCCTTCCAGTCGCTGTCCTCCACGTGGGAGGCCTTCGCGTTCGAGGCCAGAGCGTCGGCCGCGGTGGGCGGCGCGGTCGTATCGCCGTTGGTTCCAGCAGCCGCGACGGTCGCGGTGGCGCTGGTCGTCGCGGAGGACGAGGAGGCCATTCCCGAGGCGCTGCACGCGCTCAGGGCCAGGGTTCCGACGAGGGCGATCGTGCCGATCGTCCGGGCGGGTGTCCAGATCTTTTGAAGGGCTTTCATGTGTATGTCTCTTTCATGTGCTTAAGGCTTGTGTTTCTTATGGTGTGCGCTTACGTTTCGTGTGCTGTCGAAACCGCAGGCGCCGGTGTTAGGCCTGTCAGGCCACCCTCGCGAGGGGCGCGTCGTGCGTGAACTCGGGGGCCTCCACGTATTCATGAAAGTAACGGTCGAGCGTGCGATGCCACTTGTTCGCTGGCAGGTGGTGCATGGCCGCCATCGCGGTCCCGTACTTGGAGATTGTCACGGGTCGCACGCCGTCCGCCCACAGGAGGTGGTCCACCACGGATGGGGTCGCACCCGACTTCGTTTCGATGATGACCAGGTCGGGGCGCGCGACATCGGTGCCGTCCGTGCGCAGCGAGCGCCACGACAGATTCGTGTCCACCGTCGCGCGTCCCACGCCACCTGGCAGAAGCAGGGTATTGCGCTCGTAGGATCCAGCCAGGACCGGCTCGAGGACAGGCACCAGGTGACCGTATCCCGTCTTCTCGACCTTGCCGGCCACCCACTGGCGGCGCTCACCCGCGAGAGGAGCCCCGGCCTCGTCCCAAGAGATCGGCATGCGCTTCTTGACGGTCACGCCGCGCAGGCCGCGGGTCTTGACCTCCAGGAACGACGCGCCCGACGAGAGGTAGGAGCGGGTGCGGACCTTGAAGCGACGGCGACGCTTGAGCGCAGTCAGCAGGTACAAATCCATGTCGGGGGTGTCGTAGTAGGTGGAGGCGTAGCCCTGGGACACCTGGCCGTCGACGTGCAGGACCAACGTGCCCTCGGGGAGGTGGCTCAGAATCGCCGAGGCCGTGGCGGCGTCCAGCGCGTACTTGCGGTCCACTCGGGTCAGCATCGCCGCGCGCTTATTCAGTTCATCGAGGCCGATCGAGTCGAGGTCGGCGAGAATCGAGTTCAGGGTGGCGTTCATGAGTCGTGTCCTTGTAGTGGTGGTCTGTTGGGGGTGTCGGCTGGTGGGTCGGCGGGCTGGCGTGCCGGCGTACCGGGCGGGTCGGCGTACCGGGCGGGTCAGGCGACCTTCGAACGCACGTCCACGAGAGTCAGGTCGTTCACGAGGTCGAGCTTGACGACGCTGACCGAGGCGACGGACGCGCCGAGGCGCTGCTCGAGGGCTGCCTTCAGCTCGGCTGGGTCGGCGATCGCGCGGTCCAGCTGGACGATCTGCGAGGTGTAGCGGCCGAAGACCAGCTTCGAGTCACCGAAGGCCAGGGCCACGAGGATCAGGGCGATCAGTCCTCCCAGCAGCGGAGTCACCGCCGATGACATGCCCGTCAGCAGGCCGAGGGCCAGCGACGCGAAGTAGTAGGCGATCTCCGTCTGCGAAATCTGGTCGGACCTCAGGCGGATGATCGAGAGAACACCGAAAAGGCCGAGGCCGAGGCCCGCACTCACGGTCGAGTTCGCAAGGATCATCGTGACAGCGAGGACGCCGACATTCACACCGAGGAAGGCTGCGACCAGGTCAGCGCGTCGGTGCCGTGGGAAGTACAGGCCGAACACGAGGACGACCATGGTAACCAGGTCAATAGCGATCAGAATCAGGGCGGTCATTGGTGTCTCCTTTTGTCGATGCACCAATTTCCCCACGCGACCCTATGAAGAACCTATGAAGCTCTCATATTTCTCATATGACTTTTGGGCTTGTTGCTGTGTGGCGCCGCTGGTGTTCCGGGCACCGGCTGTGTCGGGCCGGTCTGCTTTGTGTCCCCGTGGGCGGCGGCCCACCCAATTGATGGTGTTGCTTGTGGTGCCGCTAGTGTTCCGGGCGCCGGAGGGCCCGGCCGCCCGCGAGGC
>CABKMD010000020.1 GCA_902373435.1 uncultured Actinomyces sp. | reverse complement strand
GCCACCGGCTGGGTCCACTACAACAACGAGTGGTACTACCTGAACGCCTCGGGCGCGATGGCCACCGGCTGGGTCAATGTTGACGGCTCCTGGTACTACCTGACCGACTCCGGTGCGATGGCCACCAGCTGGGTCGAGGTTGAGGGTTCCCGGTACTACCTGAACGCCTCGGGCGCGATGGCCACCGGCTGGGTCCACTACAACAACGAGTGGTACTACCTGAACGCCTCGGGCGAGATGGTCACCGGCACCCAGTGGATCGGCGGCGAGCGCCACTGGTTCTACGGCAACGGTGCCTGGTGGGGCGTCTGGAAGTGACGCATGAGCTCCCAGTGAGTCACGCTCACTGACACGCAATCACACACACCGCCCCGGCCTCGTTCTTCGCAGCGAGGCCGGGGCGCTTGCATGCCCAACCGGGCGAAGGTGAGTTAACGGATATCAACACGCAGGGGGCGTGGCCAAGCGGCCACGCCCCCAAAAGTACCAGCGAGGGCCTATCAGCCCGCGTCCACCGCCTGGTTGGCGATCTGGCGCTCACACACGTCGATGAGCTCGCGGATGATGCGGATCGTGCCAGCGGACGCGTCCGCGTGAGCCTCGATCCAGGCCTTGCCGGAGGCAACCACGTCGACCTCGGGGGCATAGCCCGCCAGCGCGTTCGGGAAGAGCAGCGTCGTGAGGTCCTCAGCGGTGTGGAAGGTGAAGGTCTCCCAGATACCCGCCAGGGCCTCGAAGTAGTCGCCCACGTAGGATGCGTAGGCCGACGGGGTGGTGCGCGCCTGCGCCCAGAAGCCCGAGATCATCGCCCAGCGGGTGTCGTTGGGGATCGAGGTGTCGGTCAGGACCTTGTCCCACACGTCGGCCTTGATCCACTCGCCCTCACGGGCCGCACGTGCGGCGGCCGCGTTCTGGTGGCCGGTCATCGTGTCGTCGGTGGCCTCCAGGGTTGCGATGTCCTCCTCGGTGGCGGCGTTGCCGCGCACGAGGGCGATCAGCAGGCCCCACTTGAGGTCGACGTCGAGGTCCAGGCCGTCCAGGGTCTGGGTGCCGTCGTAGAGGGCGCGGATGGCCTCGAACTGCTCGGGGCTGGTCGCGTTACGTGCCACGGCGGCGACGAGCATGCGCTGCGCGTCGGAGCCGGAGGTGGCTGTACGGGCCAGGAGGAGCAGGCGATGGCCCGTGTCCTCGGCGGCCTCGACGCGGTACTTCGGCACCACGAAGGTGCGCACGGCCTCGTCGATGTGACGCAGAGTGAGCGTCAGGAGGCTCATATTGTCCTCGACGGGAACGGCGCGCAGCGCCAGGTTCAGGTAGTCGCGCGCCGGCATCTCGCCGTCGCGGGTCATGTCCCACGCCGATGCCATGACGACGCCACGGGTCAGGGAGTCCGTGAACTTGGTGATGTTGGTGATCGCGAAGGCCAGCGACTGCTCGTCGAGGCGTACCTTGGCGTAGCCGAGGTCACCGTCGTTGACGAGGATGAAGTCCGGGCGGGCGATGCCCGCGGCGGCCTCGATCACCGTGGAAGCGCCGACAACGTCGAGTTCCTCGCGGAAGACCTGGGCCAGCGTGCCTTCCTCGGTCAGCGAGTAGCCGGCCACGCCCATGCGGTGCGGGCGCAAGGAGGCGCCCTCGGAGAAGGCTTCCTGGGTGATCTCGAGGCGCTCGATCGTGCCGTCCTCGGCGGTCGTGATGACCGGACGCAGGAGGGTCACGCCGGCTTCCTCCAGCCACACCTTCGACCACGAGGCCAGGTCTCGGCCCGAAGCGGCGGCCAGCTCGGAGAGCAGGTCGTCCAGCGTGGCGTTGGCGTAGGAGTGCTTCGTCAGGTACTCGTGCAGGCCCGCGAAGAAGGCATCGCGTCCCACGTAGGAGACGAGCTGGCGCAGCACGGAGGCGCCCTTGGCGTAGGTGATGCCGTCGAAGTTGACCTCGACGTCGGCCAGGTCGCGGATCTCGGCCGTGATCGGGTGGGTCGTGGGCAGCTGATCCTGCTTGAGGCCCCAGTCCTTACGGACCATGAAGCCGGTCCAGCCTTCGGTGTACTTGGTGGCCTCGGCCAGGGCCAGGTGGCTCATGAACTCGGCGAAGGACTCGTTGAGCCACAGGTCGTTCCACCACTTCATGGTGACCAGGTCGCCGAACCACATGTGTGCGAGCTCGTGCAGGATTGTGTTGGCGCGAGCCTCCATCTGAGCCTCGGTGGGACGCGTGCGGAACACGTAGGCGTCGCGGAAGGTCACGCAGCCGGCGTTCTCCATGGCGCCTGCGTTGTACTCGGGCACGAAGATCTGGTCGTACTTGGTGAAGGGGTAGGCGATGCCGTAGGCGCCCTCGAAGAACTCGAAGCCCTGACGGGTGATCTCAATGATCTCGTCGGCATCCAGATGCTCGACGATCGAGGCGCGGGCGTACACGCCTAGGTCGATCGTGCGGCCGTCGGAGGAGGTCAGCGTGGCCGTCGTACCCTCGTAGGGGCCGGCGATGATCGCGGTGATGTAGGTCGACATGACCTCGGTGGTCGCGAAGCGGTAAACCCAGGCCTCACCCTCTTCCTCGGGGGTCGGGGTCGGCGCGTTAGAGAAGACCTTCCAGCCCTTGGGGGCCTTGACCGTCAGGGTGAAGGTGGACTTCAGGTCAGGCTGCTCGAAGGTCGTGTAGACGCGGCGGGCGTCCGGAACCTCGAACTGGGAGTAGGTGTAGGCCTGGCCGTCGGCGGGGTCGACGAAGCGGTGCAGGCCTTCGCCCGTGTGCATGTACTGACAGGACGCGTCAACCTCGAGGATGTTGTGCTCGGCAAGATTCTCCAGTGCAATGCGGTTGTCCCGGTGCACCGAGAAGGGGTCCAGGGCGTTTCCGTTCAGCGTGATCGAGTGGACGTTGTTGGACACAAGGTCAGCGAACGTGGAGGTGCCTTCGCGCGCGTCGAACTCGATGCGGGTGAATGAACCGAAGTCGGTGTTTCCGCGCGTGAGGTCCAGAGAGATCTCATAGCGGGTCACAGAGGAAATGATCGAGGCGCGCTCGGTCGCTTCCTCGCGAGTCAGGTTCAGGCCTGGCATAGGTTGCCTTTCCGTCGATGGAATGGGGGCGCTGTTGCGCTCAACATTCCTATGTTGTCATGTGTTGGGTGTGATTGCGCGGGGCGCGCCGCATTTTATCGGCTGGGACACGCTTTCACCAGATGGTGACGCGCTGGGAGGACTCCAGCCACATCTCGTCGTCGGGGGTGACGTTGAATGTCCGGGCGAAAGTGTCAAGGTTGCGCAGTACCTGGTTGCAGCGGAACTCAGCGGGCGAGTGGGGGTCGATTGCCAGCATCTGGCGTGCGAACTGGGGGCGCGTGGCCGTGCGCCAGGCGCGGGCCCACGAGTAGAAAAAGCGCTGAGGCCCCGTGAGGCCGTCGATGACGGGGGCGGTGTGTGGGGTTAGCCCCTGCTCGGCGAGCGAGGCCGCCCAGGCCTTCCATGCGATGGTCAGGCCGCCGAGGTCGCCGATGTTCTCACCGATCGTGAGCGCGCCGTTGACGTGGGGGAGCGTACGCTCGCCGCCCTCCTCTGACTCCTCGCCCTGCTCCAGGAGGATCGCGGGGGTGAGCGCGTCGTACTGCTCGATGAGGGCGTGCGTGCGATCTTCGAATGCCGCGCGGTCCTCGTCGGTCCACCAGTTCGACAGGTTTCCCTCCCCGTCGTAGCGCGAGCCTTGGTCGTCGAACCCGTGTCCGATCTCGTGGCCGATCACTGCGCCGATCGCACCGAAGTTCACCGCGTCGTCGGCATCGGTGTCGAAGAACGGAGGCTGAAGGATCGCGGCGGGGAAGACGATCTCGTTCTGGGTGGGGTTGTAGTAGGCGTTGACCGTCTGGGGTGTCATGTACCACTCGTCGCGGTCCACCGGGCGGCCCAGCTTGGCCCATTCGCGGTCGGTGGCGTGAGCGTTAGCGGCGCGCACGTTCTCGACGATCGTGACCTCAGGATCCAGGTGCAGGGTCGAGTAGTCACGCCACTTGACGGGGTAGCCGATCTTGGGGTTGAAGGTCGCGAGCTTGTCGAGCGCCTTGACCTTGGTGTCCTCGCTCATCCAGTCGAGGCCACGGATCGACTCGCCGTAGGCGTCGAGGAGGCGGCGCACCAGCGCGTCCATGGCCTCCTTGGCGTTGGGCGGGAAGTGGCGGGACACCCACGCGCGTCCCATGGCCTCGCCCAGGTAGGCCTCGATGAGCCCGAGGGCGCGCTTCCAGCGCGGGCGCAGTTCCTCTGTACCGGAGAGGGTGCGGCCGTGGAAGTCGAAGTTCTCGTTCACGAAATCGCTCGACAGGAGCGACGCGTGGCAGTCGATCGCCGAGGCGCTCAGCCACTCCTTGAGCACGGACAGGTCGGTGTCGGCCCACAGGGCGGCGGCAGCGGACAGGAAATCGGGCTGGTCGACGTTCACGACGAGGTTGGCGACGGGCATACGCGCGCCCTGTGCCCACGCATCCCAGTCGAAGCCGGGGGCGAGGGTAGCAATCTCCTCCCAGGGGATGGGGTTGTCGGAGAGCAGGGGGTCGCGATTGGTCACGGAGTCGCGGTGGTGCGAGGCGATCTGGTTTTCCAGCTCCATGATGCGCTTCGCTGCACCCTCGGGGTCTGCGACGCCCGCGAGGCCGAGGAGGCGGGCGGTGTGCGCGACGTAGGCCTCGCGGATCGGCGCGTAGTCGTCCTCACGGTAGTAGGCCTCGTCGGGCAGGCCGATTCCGGACTGGACGAGGGAAACCATGTAGCGGGAGGAATCGTGTGGGTCGGTGCCCACGTATGCACCGATGAGGCCTCCGATGCCCTCGCGCATGAGGCGGCCCATCTCGCGGGCGAGTTCCTCGTGGGTGGTGCAGGCGTGAATCGCGTCGAGGTCGGGGCGCAGGGGAGTGGCGCTGGCTTCTTCGATGGTGTCCTCGTCCAGGAACTGAGTCCACAGTGTGGCGATGCGGTGCGCGTCCGGATCATCCAGGGAGCCGTCGGCTGCGTCCTGGGCGATTGCACGCGCGTACTTTTCGGATGCGTCGCGCAGCGTGTGGAACGCTCCGTCCATGGGGCGGTCCGCGGGGATCGTGTGGGTCGCCAGCCACGTGCCGTTGACGTGGCGATAGAAATCGTCCTGCGGGCGCACTGTTGAATCGATGTTCGCGGTGTCGAGGACTCGGGCGAGCTGTGTGTTCGTCATGCCTTAACTCTAGGGGGAGAGGTGGGGGTCGCGTGGGATGAGTGTTCACGAGGGACGCGTCGGCCGCATTTACGTGATGTGTGTGGGATGTAATTCGTCATTTTTGTGTGGAATCGTGTGGGGGAGTGCGGATGTCGGTTTGATGCGCCCCCGTCGTGCACATATGTGCACGGTGGTGTGTACATTCGTGCAAAAGGCGTGCGAAGGGGCATCATGGATACAGCAATGAGGCACTTCCTCATCAAGAGGTGAAGGGATTTTTTACGGTGAAGACACTTCGCACTGACGTGTGCGTCATCGGTGGCGGATCCACCGGCGCCGGCGTCGTCCGCGACGTCGCCATGCGCGGCTTCTCAGCCGTCCTCGTCGACCGGGCGGACATCGCTCAGGGAACCTCCGGTCGCTTCCACGGTCTGCTCCACTCGGGCGGCCGATACATTGCGTCCGATCCTGAGTCGGCCACCGAGTGCGCCGAAGAAAACGAGATCGTCAAGCGGATCAACGCCAACGCCGTCGAGGCCACCGGAGGTCTCTTCGTCGTGACCGCCCAGGACGATGAAGAGTACGCGGATCAGTTCCTGGCCCGCGCAGCGGCTGCAAAGGTGCCCGCCGCCGAAATCTCCATCGCCGAGGCGCTGCGCCGCGAACCGCGCCTGGACCCGCGCATCAAGCGCGCCTTCGAGGTCCAGGACGGAACGGTTGATGGCTGGCAGATGACCTGGGGAGCGATTCGCTCCGCACAGGCATACGGGGCGCAGGTCCTGACCTACCACCGCGTCACTTCCATCGAACGCGAGGGCGACCGCGTCAGCGCCGTCATCGTCCACGATGAACGCGGCGGCGAGGACGTGCGCATTGAATGCGGCTTTGTCCTGAACTGCGGTGGTCCCTGGGCCGGACAGATTGCCGCCATGGCGGATTGTCACGGCGTCGACGTCGTCCCGGGCGCCGGCATCATGATCGCCATGAACCACAGACTGAGCCAGTCGGTCATTAACCGCTGCGTGTGGCCTGCCGACGGTGACATCCTCGTGCCCGACCACACCGTGTGCATCATCGGCACGACCGACCTCAAGGCCGACGACCCGGATCGCCTGTCCATCCCCGCCGACCAGGTCCAGCAGATGCTCGACTCCGGCGAGGCCTTGATCCCCGGCTTCCGCAAGTCCCGTGCCGTGCATGCCTGGGCTGGCGCGCGCCCCCTCGTCAAGGACTCGCGCGTGTCCGCGACCGACACCCGCCACATGGCGCGCGGCATGAGTGTCATCGACCACAACACGCGCGACGGCGTCTACGGCATGCTGACCATCGCGGGTGGCAAGCTCACCACCTACCGCCTGATGGCCGAGCGCATCGTCGACATCATGTGCGAGGAGATGGGCGAGAAGCGCGCCTGCAAGACCGCCGACGAGGCCGTTCCTCCCGCCAAGGAAGAGCGCCTCTACACGATCGGCCACCGCCTCGACAATGTCGAATCGCGCAACGTTTCCCCCTCCCACGAGCAGATCATCTGCGAGTGCGAGATGGCCACGCGCGCCATGCTCGAAAACGTCATGGACACCCTGCCCAAGGGCCAGCTCGACGACGTGCGTCGCCAGATGCGCCTGGGCATGGGCCCATGCCAGGGTGGCTTCTGCTCCCAGCGCGCCGCGGGTATCGCCCATGAGCGCGGAGACATCGACTCGATGCGCGCCAACTCCCTCCTGCGTCTCTTCCTGAAGAACCGCTGGATCGGATTGTGGCCCATCATGTTCGGCAAGCAAGCCAGGCAGGCCGCACTGGACGCCTGGATTCACGAGGGCACGCTCGACGTCGAGCACCTGCCCGCACCCAGCGAGGAGGTTGTCCGATGAGAGACGTCGTCATTATCGGCGCTGGCCTGGCGGGCCTGGCCGCCGCGATCAAGGCAGCTGACGCGGGACTGAGCGTTACCCTCGTCACGAAGGGCGTCGGCGGAATCCAGCTCGGCACGGGCACGGTCGACATCCTCGGCTACCGCCCCGAGCCGGTCGAGGCGCCCCTTGAGGCCTTGGAAGCCCACGTCGCCTCCCGTCCTACTCACCCCTACAGCCACGTTGCTCCCGACTTTGTCGGAGCGTCCGTCGCGTGGCTGCGTGACCTCGTCGGCGCGGACGCTCTCATCGGCGACGAGACGCGCAACGTGCGCATCCCCACCGGCGTTGGCGCGCTGCGCCCCACCTGCCTGATCCCGCCCTCCATGGAGGCCGGCATCCCTCAGGCGGGCGCCCGCTACGCCATCGTGGGACTGGCCCGTTTCAAGGACTTCTACCCCAGCCTCGTCGCCGAAAACCTGACGCGCCAAAACGGCCCCGACGGTGCCCCGATCAAGGCTCGAGCCCTGTCCGTCGACTACGTCGTGCGCGAGGGGGAGATCGACTCGACCGGCACCAATCACGCGCGCAGCCTCGACCACGAGGAGAATCGCGCGCGCCTGTCCGACCAGATCCGGCCCCTCCTCGAGGAGGGCGAGATCGTCGGCCTGCCCGCCGTCCTCGGCCTCGATGACCCGAATTCGTGGCGAGACCTGGCGGACAAGCTCGGTCACCCCGTGTTCGAGATCCCGATCCAACCCCCGTCGGTGCCAGGCATGCGCCTGAACGCCCTGCTCACCCGCATCGCCTCCTCCAAGTGCCGCGTCGTCCTCGGATCCCCGATCAAGGCCGTGCACACGGCAGGCGGACGCGTGAGCGCCGTCGAGTACGCCAGCGCGGGACGCTCCACGATCGTGGAAACCCGATCCCTCATCCTGGCCGCCGGCGGCTTCGAATCCGGAGCCCTCGACATGGACTCCTACGGCACCGTGCGCGATACCATCTGCGCCCTGCCCGTCATGGGTGCCTCCGGACAGCTCCTGCACGCCGACTTCTGGGGTGAAGACCAGCCCCTCTTCCTGTCCGGCCTCGCCGTCGACGACAGCATGCGCGTCCTGGGCGAGGAGGGTGCGCCCGTGTGCCCGAACCTGTACGCCGCTGGAGGCAACCTGGCTGGCGCCACCCGCTGGCGCGAAAAGAGCGGCGAAGGAATCGCGCTGGCCAGCGCGCTCGCGGCCGTCGACTCGATCGTGGAGGAACTGAAATGACCCTGGAAATGTCAACGCTGATGGGATCGGGTGTGGAAGAAGAGGACCCCTTCGCCCTCACCGGTGACGCCGCCCTGCGCGCGAGCCTCGACTCGTGCGTGAAGTGCACGATCTGCGAGACCCAGTGCCCGGTCATGCGCGTCACCGACCTGTTCGCCGGCCCCAAGTACTCCGGCCCGCAGGCTGAGCGCTTCCGTAAGGACGGGCAGATGGTGGACAAGTCCATCGACTACTGCTCCTCGTGCGGCACCTGCTCGCTCGTGTGTCCCCAGGGTGTGAAGGTCACCGAGATTATCCACCACCGCCGCACCGCCATGAAGGAAGCTCACGGCATCCCCCTGCGCGACCGCCTCATCGGCCGCACCTCCCTGATCGGCACGATGATGACCCCGGTCGCCCCCATCGCGAACTGGGCCCTCGACGTCAAGCCGATTCGCCTGGCGATGGAGGCCGTCATCGGGGTGCACCGCTCGGCACCTATGCCGCGCGCCTACGGACGTACCTTCGAGTCCTGGTTCAAGAAGCACAAGCCGCTGCCTAACTCCGGCACGCGCAGCCAGGTGATCTTCTTCCACGGATGCGCCGGCCAGTACTTTGAGGTGGAGACCTCGATCCACTCGGTCATGGTGCTCGAGCACCTGGGATACGAGGTCCTGGTGCCGAAGCACGGCTGCTGCGGCCTGGCCCTGCAGTCCAACGGCCTGTACGACGACGCGCGCAAGTACGTCTCCAAGCTGACGAACGACCTGCGCAGCGTCAACCGCGATGCCCCGATCATCTCGGCGTCGGGCTCGTGCGGCGGCATGCTGCGCCACGAGGCTCACGAGATCCTCGAGATGGACACCCCGGAGCTGAAGGATGTGGGCTCGCGCATGTGGGACATCAGCGAGTTCCTGTTGCACCTGTACGACAAGGGTGAACTGGACACGAACTTCCAGCGCATCGACGTCACCATCCCGTACCACGCCCCCTGCCAGGTCAAGTCCCAGGGCCTGGGCAAGCCGGCGATCGAGCTCATGAGCCTGATCCCCGGCGTGACCGTCAAGGATTCCGAGCAGCCCTGCTGCGGCATCGCGGGCACGTACGGCATGAAGAAGGAGAAGTACGCAATCGCCCAGGCCGTGGGCGCACCGGTCTTCGACTTCATCAAGCAGGTCAACGCTGAGCTGGCCGCCTGTGACACGGAGACGTGCCGCTGGCAGCTGCGCACGGCCACGGGCGCGAACGTCGTCCACCCGATCTGGCTGATCCATAAGGCCTACGGCCTGCCCAACGGCTGAGATGCCAGCGAGTATCCCCAGGCGCGCACGACGGTGCGTACCCGGGGATATTACTGTTTCCCCATGAACACTTCTCGTCGCGTCGTCGTCACTGGAGCCTCCACCGGAATCGGGCAGGCCACCGCCCGCCTGTTGGCGCAGCGGGGGTGGACGGTCGTCGCTGTGGCCAGGCGCCGCGAGCGCCTCGAGGCCCTCGCCGAGCAGATTGGCTGTGAATACTGGGTCGCCGACCTCACCGATGAGACCCAGGTGAAGGAGATGGCCGCCCACGTCCTGAAGGGTGGGCCCGTGGATGCGGTCGTCAACAACGCCGGCGGAGCGATCGGCGTTGACCGGGTCGCCGAGGGGGATCCTGCCAGGTGGAGCGCGATGTTCGAACGCAACGTGCTCACCGCCCTGCACTGCTCGCGTCCGTTCCTGCCGGGGATGCGCGAGCGCGGGGGAGACCTCGTGTTTGTGACCTCGACCGCTGCCCACGATACCTACCCGGGAGGCGGCGGATACGTGGCCGCCAAGCATGCCGAGCGCGTCATCGCCAACACGCTGCGTCAGGAGCTGGTGGGCGAGCCCGTGCGCGTCATCGAGATTGCGCCCGGCATGGTGCGCACCGAGGAGTTTTCGCTCAATCGGCTCGGCTCCCAGGAGGCCGCCGACCGCGTCTATGAGGGCGTCGCTTCGCCCCTTGTTGCCGAGGACGTTGCCGAGGCGATCGTGTGGACCCTGGAGCGCCCCTCCCATGTCAACATCGACTCGATGATTGTACGCCCGGTGGCTCAGGCGACGAACACCCTCGTGGCTAGGAATACTGCCGGAGAGTAGGGCAGATTCGCTGGTTGCATACATGGAACGAGGCCGGGGCCGCGCGATGGGGTGCGCGTCGCGGTCCCGGCCTCGGGTCTGTGTCACTCGCTCCAGGCGAGGATGACGTGCTTGTCACCGGTGGTGTCCGTGACCTTTGTGAGCTGTGTGGCCTCGCCTCCGCCAACGGGCGCGGAGTAGAGCTGGTAGCTCGTGTCGTCTTCGAGCTTCTTGAAGGGAGCCAGGAGCGCCATGCGCGTGCCGTCCGGGCTCAGACGCAGGGTCTTGACGATCTCGTGAGTGCCGTCGAGGTTCGGCAGGCTCACCTTTGTCCACTGCTCGCTGCGCAGGGACTTGTCTGACTCCGTCGTCTGTGAGAGCGGAGTTCCCTTCTTGGAGTACATGGCGTCCTTGTCCACGGTCAGGCACGTCCCCTCCGGGGTGACGGTGAGTGCCCCGTAGCATCCGACGCCATCTTTGTTGGCCGCCCACGCGTAGTAGCCGATCGCGATGGGAGTGGAATCGGCAGAATCTGGAAGTCCTGCGTGTTCGACACCGTGAAGGTGGTGGGAACGGCCTCGGGCGTCGATGTTTCGTAGGCGAAGCGGTAGAGGGTCCCGACGAAGTCTCCGTCGTCGGACTTGTCTTCGTGTGCGACGTAGATGGAACCGTCGGGCCCGAACTTGGCGTACGCGTTGGAGTACGAGCGCGACCCCGACGGTACGGGGATCAGATCATTGAGCAGCGTGAAGGAGCCGTCGGACGACGTGACCGCAATGCGCCCGTTGCCCCCAGAAGTGTCGCGCGCAAGGACTCGCTCGAAGTCGGGGGAATAGCATTGTTCGCGCTCGCAAGCCCCAGGCGGGTATGTCGTGTACTCGCTCGGGACGGTGAAGATGCGCGTCGCGGTCACCTCGCCCGTCGTGGGGTCATACGCCGTGATCGTGTCTGTCGTATCGTCGGAATTGTATTCCGTGGCGGCGATGACGATGCCCCGCAGGGGCGCGGTCGACGGGTCTGTCGCAGCCGCGGAGCAAACGCGGTTGCCGTGGCAAACAGGATCGTGGGGAGGGGTTTGATGGACATGTGGCACCTCTTGAGTGTGATCGGCTGGTGTCGAACGTTGCAGGACAGTTGTGAGCTGACAAATAAAGCAAGCTCTAAAAGGTGATATGGAACACTTGTTGTTTCATAGTGTTTTCACAGTTTCGCCATAACGTTCGCTGACGTGTCGTCCCTAATCTGCGAAGCAACGATGCACGCATCAGCAGAAAGGAGCGTCCCCATGACGGACGACAACAAGAACCTGTCGGGTGGCACCGAGCGCACGTCGATCCTGTCCCAGTCGGTTGGGCAGCAGCAAGGCCCCGGCGGCCAGCAAGGTCCCGGCAGTGGACAGCAGGATCCGGGCTCGCAGCAGGGAGACACTGGCACTACCCGCCCGGGACCCCCTCCGGAGGGTGGTCGAGGCCCCGGCAGCAAGTCTGGAAGTCAGGGCACAGCAGACACCTCAATCCAGGACGAGGAAACGACCACCAGCTGAGCACTGAGGGCGCGCGAGACGACATCCGTCTCGCGCGCCTTTTACGCGAGCGTCGCTACCAGCGTCGAGGCGGCCACGCATACCAGAAGCGCAGCAAACACGAGACCGAGCACGCGATTGGACATCCTCTTCGTGAGCCTGGCTCCCACGATGCCGCCTCCCATCGACGCCACGGTGAACAGTGCGATCATGAGCCCGGCCTCGGGGGTGATCGTCAGGGTCCCGGCGATCGTGCGCGAAGCCAGTCCAAAGACGGCGGTGATCATCATGACCAGCAGGGATGTCGCAGATGCCCGCTTCATCGGGTACCGCAGCGCCAGGTGCAGCGCGGGCACGATTGCGAAGCCTCCGCCAACGCCGAAGAATCCCGTGAGGAAACCCGTCAGCGTCGCCAGAGTGACGACGCGGCACACGGTCGCGAGCGTCCAGGATCCCTTGTCGCTGCTGGCGTCCCCGGCCTCGTCGGACGAAGGCGAAGTGGATGGCCGCAGCTGGGAGCGCACCATGAAGACCGCGACCACCCCCAAGAGAGCGCAGAAAGAGAGCATGAGGGCGCGCGCAGAGACGAGCGGGCCGAGCATCGAACCCGCCCACGTGCCCACGAGGCCAGCCAGAGCAAATAGTGAACCCTCGCGCCACGCGACGTTCCCGCCGCGCGCACGAGTCGCCAGAGAGACGGTGGCCGTCAGTCCCACGATGACGAGGGACAGGCCCGTGGCCTGGTGGGGATCCTGCCCAAGAATGTAGACGAGGATCGGCACCGACAAGATGCCGCCTCCCGCACCGAGGGAGCCGACGACGATGCCGACGAATGCGCCGATGACGAGCGCTTGAGTGATCATTGGTCATTCCTGATAGATGAGACGAAAGGTAGTCCAAGGGAGGACGAAACCGCAGGATCCATGATGTCCGAGGCCGGCCTGCCCGCCGCGATCAGCATGCCCATTGCGCGCAGGGCAGGGGTGGCGTGCTCGTAGAACGCCCGGTAGCCCTCGCACAGGTAGTTGTGCAGCCCATCGCCCCGGCGCACGAAACGATCTTTCGGGCAGCCTCCCCAGCACAGCCGCAGGTGTGGGCACGAGCGGCACTGCCCGTCCAGGTCAGGTTTGAGACGAGCGAAAGCGCGCATTTTGTCTGAGGATGCCAGCTGCGCGAAGGACGAGGAGTTGATCGAGCCGACCAGCCAGTCCGGCTCCACCCAGTGGTCGCAGGCGTACACGTCGCCATTGAACTCCATCGCCATGTTCGCCCCGCACTGGGGCGCATGCACGCACACCGTGGCCGAGCCGAACATGGCCGACAGGGCCGAATCCACGTCCTGGATGAAGACCTCGCCAACGTCGGTGGCCAGCCACTGGTCGAATACCTCGCACAGGAAACGCCCATAGGACGCGGGGGAGGTGGATCGGCTGGTCACACAGTCCCCGTCCTGGCGATACAGGAGCGCGCTGGTCCCGGAGCGCCATCCGCGCTCAGCCTGGGCCAGGTCGGCGGCGCGTACGCGCTCCACGATCGGGATGAACTGCATGTATCGGGCCCCCAGATCGTCGCGGAAGTAGCGGTACACCTGCTCCCCGTACTCCTCGTTGGCGGCATTGACCGTGCATAGGATGTTCGTCTCTACGCCAGCGCGGGCGAGGGCCTCCCAGCCGCGCACAACCATCGCGTGGGTGCCGCGCCCACCGCGGTTGATCCGGTAGGCGTCGTGCAGGGGAGCAGGCCCGTCGATGGACACACCCACGAGGAAGCCATGGTCGGCGAAGAAGCGCGCCCACTCGTCGGTGACCAGCGTGCCATTGGTCTGCAGGGCGTGACGCACACGCTGGGCGGGGCGACGGTAGCGCTCGCACAGCTGGATGAGGCGCTCAAAAAAGGCCAGACCGCGCAGGGTTGGCTCCCCGCCCTGCCACAGCATCGTGACGTCGCCGTCGGGGCTCGACTCCAGGAACGCCTCAACGTAGCGCTCCAAGGTCTGCTCCGACATGGTCTGCGCGGCAGCGTCGTACAGCAGCTCCTTGGACAGGAAAAAGCAATACTGACAGTCCAGGTTGCAGGCGGCCCCCGTCGGTTTGGTGACGACGGAGAAGGGGATCGAGCGAGTCACGGAATGCCCCCGCGATCGGTATCCACCTCGATCGACGAGGCCGGCCCCTCCTCCCGGGGTGAGCCTTCCTCGAGGTGGTGGGTAGTGGCGGCGTCTTCTTCGAAGGGATGGGCAGCGACGTAGGCGCTGGCCTGAGCGGCGCCCAGGGGCCCCAGCGATGCCCCCACGACGTCGATGTCCCACTCCATGACGGGAAGGAGCTCCGCATACATGGAAGCCGCGATGTCGGACCGCAGGGAGGGGAACGCATCGACGATCTCACCGGCCACGATGATGGCCCTCGGGTTAATGAGGAGCGCTGCCGAGCCGAGGACATAGCCGACAGCCCGGGCAGCACGCTCCAACGCCTCGTGCGCACGCGTATCGCCGGACAAAACCGCGGCCCGCAGCTCAGTGATGTCGGCAACGCCCGCGCTCCCACACAGGGCGGGGACGGAGGCGAGCGTCTCGAGGCAGCCGCGCTTGCCACAGGCGCAGGGCGAGTCATTGGCGCCCACCGTCATATGCCCCAGCTCCCCGGCCAGGCCGCCCGCCCCACCAACCAGGCGAAAATCAGAGACGACGCAGCCGCCCACTCCTCCTGACAGACGCAGGTAGATGAACGAGGACATGTCCGCGCCCGCGCCCCACATGGCCTCCGCCAGCGCCGCCATGCGCACGGTGTTGTCGACGACCGGGAGCGGATCCCACCAGCGACGCGTGAGGGCGCTGAGCTCCTCCATGGTTGGGTACGCCTCGGAGGAAAGCCTGGCATTGCGCCCCATCGGAATGGGCACTCCCACGCCCACCGCGCGCACCGTCGAGGTGTTGATCCCCTGACAGGCCGCGCTCGCGGCCAGTGCCTCGCAGGTCTGTTCGAGAGAAAGCTGGAGGGAAGGGGATGTGGGGGAGACGATGTGGACGGCCGCCAGGACGGCGCCGGCGCGCGAGAGCATGACGCCCGCACACGACGTGCGCGTGACGTTCAGGCCGACGCAGTGTGCCGCCGAGGAGTTGAGGGTGAGGAGCTGGGTGGGGCGGCCTCGTCCGCGGGCGTTCGTGCGCACCGGAGTGACTGATTCCTCGTCGAGGAGTGTGGTGAGCGCGCGCCCCAGGTTCGTGCGCGATGTGTCGAGCGCCTCGCACAGCTGGGAGCGCGTTGCGGGGGCTTTGGCCAGGTGGGCGACGATGCGGTCTTCGAGGGTGGGCAGTGGTCTGCGTGTGGGGTAGTGCATGCCTCTCCTTCCCGGCGCTTCGTCGTTGGTGTCCGCTCGGTGTGTTCCGACCTCGTTGACAGTTTCTATGATACGCGTCACTGTAGGGAGTGTGCAGGGCGCGTGTTTGCCTCGGCGGCGGGGCCATGCGTGTCCTCTCGCCGCCGAGGCGCTGGGTTAGTCGCTCGTGATCTCGTCGAGGTCGGAGCGAGCCGTGTTCACCAACGGGATGTCGAAGTCCGTCATCGCCGCCATCCACTTGGCGAAGGAGTGATCCCCGCGCTCGCGCAGCTGCAGGTACAGGTTCGTGGCCAGCTCCCTGCGAATCTCGTCGTAGACGGGCACGGTGTACACGTTGTTCATCTCGGCCGGATCCAGGCGCAGGTCGTAGAGCTCGTTGATCGACTCGGGGTTGATGACGAGCTTGAAGTCCCGCGTGCGCAGCATGCGCTGCTGGAGGGGGAAGTGGTGGCCGTGGAACTCGCACACGATGTCCTCGCGCCATCCTTCGACGTCCTCGCCGCGCGTCAGGTCGACGATCGAGCGACCGTCCTCCACGAGCGAGGTATCCAGGCCTGCGATGTCGAGCACCGTGGCCGGCAGATCGATGAGGGAGACGAACGCGTCCGAGCGACCCACGGTCGAGACGCCCGGGATGTGGGCGATGAAGGGGACGTTGTAGATGTCGTCGTACATCATCGGGCCCTTGTCGTTGAGGCGGTGCGAGCCTGTGAACTCACCGTGGTCCGCGCAGAAGAAGACCGCCGTGTCGTCCAGGATGCCCAATTCGCGCGCCACGTCCATGATGCGCCCGATCTCGAAGTCGATCATGGCCGTGTATCCCCAGTAGACCGCGATGAGCTTCTTCCACTGCTCGTTCGTGAACGAGGACGTGGACCAGTAGGTCGCGTAGTTCTCCTGGATCGGGGGCTTGCCGATGAGGGAGTCGCCGAAGTTTTCCGGCAGTTCGACGTCGTGCGGATCGATGAGGTCGAACCACTCATCGGGCAGGAAGTAGGGCAGGTGGGGGCCGAAGAAGTGCACGTCGAGGCAGAAGGGCTGTCCCGAGTCCTTCCAGTCGGCCGCGTACTCGCGTAGCTTCTCGATCGCGCGGTCCGCCAGGAAACGCTCGAAGGTAGCCTCCTCGGGCTGATCCAGGCGTGCGGCGATGATGTGGCCGTCGCGCCCGCCGGGCAGCTTGCCGCGCCACAGGTCGTGGGCGCGCACGGGCGGGAGGTTGTTGGCCTTCAGCCAGGCGACGTACTTCTCGTTGGCCACGGGGTTCTCGGCACCCCAGTAGGTGTCGTCGTCCGCGCCGAACTTATCGGGCAGGTTGTAGCCGCAGTGGTACTTGCCGACGATGCCGACGTTGTAGCCGGCATCGCGCAGTTCCTGCGTGTACGTCCACGTCCCTTCGGGGATCGAGACCTGGTAGGCAATGTTCCACTCGGGGTTGGCGAGCACCTGGTGCTTGCCCGGGCGCTTGCCGGTGAGCAGCGAGGCGCGCGCCGGCGTGCAGATAGCCGTGGGGGTGAAGCAGTGCGTGAAGGCGAAGCCCGATTCGCCCATCGCGTCGAGGATGGGGGTGCGTGCGTGGGGGTTGCCCAGGCAGCCGATCGTGTCGGTGCGGTGCTGGTCGGTCATGATGACCAGGACGTTGCGCACGTTGTCGGGAATATCCCGAGTCGTATTAGTCATTGCAATGCCTTTGCATCGTTGAAATCGGAGGGGGAACGCTCACTTCTGAGTGACGATCTTGTCCATGTCCTCAAGCTCGGCGCCGCTGGTTTCGGTGAGGAACTTCGCCGTGAAAATGACCGCGAGGATGCCGAAGGCACAGTAGATCCAGTAGGTGCCAGCGGGCGACCAGCCGATGAGGAAGGGGAAGAGCAGGACAACCAGGAAGTTGACGAGGAAGTCGGCGCCCGATGTGAGGGACATGGCACCGCCGCGGATCGAGTTGGGGAACATCTCGCCCATGACGATGGAGAAGATGGGACCCCAGGAGGAAGTGAAGCCGAGAAGGAAGGTGCACAGGGCTGCGACCGCCAGGAACGCCAGGACGGGGGAGTCTGCGACGTCCGGCTTGCCGTCGATGGTGGGGGCGACCGTGAAGACCATCGCCACGATGCCGAGGGAGACGAAGATAAGGGTGCCGCCGTAGATCAGCATGCGCTTGCGGCCAACGCGGTCCACCAGCATGATGCCCGACAAAACGCCGACGATCTTGAAAGCGGTGATCAGCAGGGTCTGGGCCAGGGCCATCGACTCGGTGAAGCCGACGGCGGCGAACAGGGAATTGGAGTAGAAGAAGACACCGTTGATGCCGGTGAGCTGCTGGAACGCGGCGATCGCCATGCCAACAAACACGAGGCCGCGCCAGTGCGAGGACAGGATCTGCCCGATCGACAGCTTCGCGCCGCCCGTGATCGTCAGCGACTGGGTGATGGCCTCGACGCGGTCCGCGGGGTTTTCCTCGCCGGAGAGCTTGGCCAGGATCTCCTCGGCCTCCTTGGTGCGGCCCACGGAGACGAGGTAACGGGGAGACTCGGGAATCGTCGCCGTGAAAATGACGAAGAGGAGGGCCGGGATGATGAGGCAAGCGAAGAGGACCTGCCAGGTCATGAGGCCGCCGAACGCAGGCTTGGCAGCGCCACCCGTGATCGAGACGACCGCCGTGTTGATGAGGCCCGCGAAGAATAAGCCCAGGATGATCGCGAGCTGACGGAATCCGATAAGGCGCCCACGAATGTCTGCGGGGGCGATCTCAGCGACGTAGCCTGGGGCGACCGTGGTTGCGGCACCGAAACCGATGCCGCCAACGATGCGGGTCAGGAGCAGGAAGGGGTAGCCAAAGCTGCCCAGGAGAGGCGAGATGGGGCCGAGGAGGGCCTCAAAAAGCAGGAAGGGGCCGACCCACATGAGCGTGGTCTTGCGGCCGATCTTGTCGGAGATGCGCCCCGCGGCGAGTGCGCCGATCAGGCCGCCGATGACACCTGCCGCGCCCGCAACGCCCTGCAGGATCGGGCCGAGCTCGAAAGTAGATCCCACGGCCTTGATGGCGGCGTTAAGGACCATGCCCTCGAATCCGTAGAAGAAGGGGCCGAGGGTGGCGATCAGAGCGAGAGTCGTTGCGTAGCGCCTCGCTTGCTTGTCGCGAGGTGTGAGTGTGGTTGTCGAAGACATGTCTTCATCCTTGAAGTTGTGGTAATGCGCCCGCGCCAGCCGTGTGCGCTTCACTCACCCTACGCGCATCATTTTGTGTCCAAAGTAATGGACATAAACAGTTAAAGTGAACTAAGTCACTACACTGTGGGCCTTTAGCGCGTCTGAATCACGAACTCCGGATTCGGCGTCTGTGCCGGCGTCACCGAGTCAGCCTCAATGACCAGCGCCTTCCCGCCGCGCACCCGCAACGTACCGCTCACATGCACCCAGCTATCAGCCGCAGGAGCAGGTCCAGCCCACCGCACCGCAAAACCAACCGGATACGCATCCGCCGCACAACACCAAATAGCCATACGCGCCACCGCAAAACTCTCCTCATCCGTCACGCGCGGAATCGACGCCTGGGCGCTCGCGGCCTCTGGACTGAGGACAAAGCCAGTCAGTTCGACGCGCTGACCGTCGTGCGCGCGTCCGTTAGCGATCATCTCCTCCACCTGGGAGTAGAAGTTCTCGGTCGTCAGCTCCAGCTTTCCGCTCGGCGAGGCCAGCCCCGCACCCGCGTCCTGGCTGCCATTGCCCGTGGCGGGGTGTGTGCCCGCGTTCGCTGCGTCGTTGGAATCCCCGGGGGCGGCCTCAGGCGAATCGTCGGTGCCCGCGTCGATGGTGGATCCGCCAGGGCTGGGGCGTGCGACAATCGCGCCCGCGGCCAGCTCGGAGGGGGAGACACGGAAAGGGAGGATGAGCAAGGTGGCCGCTAGGAGGGCGACAAGCCCGCGTGTGGTGGCCCGGTAAGAGGCTGCCGCGTCGGCATTGTTATGTTCGCCGGCGTCGATGCGCGCGGAGAGGGCGAGAGCGCAGGCAAACAGGCCGATGCTGGATGCGATGATGCCCAGGCGTGCCGACGGGGGTACGAAGGACGCGTAGCGGCCGGACATGGCGAGCCATAGCAGCACGCCGCCGAGGGATGCGAGGGAGAGTGACTCGAGGACGGGAGCCATGCGGTTGATGAGCTTCACGAGAGGACTCCCATCCACCAGGCGCCACCAATGACGGCAGCGGCGATGCACGTGACGGTCGCACCCAGGCGAAGCACGAACGCGCCGCGGAACTGTGAGGACAGCAGCGTCACGTTCTTGACGTCCATCATCGGGCCGTAGACCATGAACCCCATGAGTGCGCCCTGGGGTGCGAGGGAGACCAGCGAGCGCGCGATCACCGCGTCGGACGAGGAGCACAGCGACAGGGCGAAGCCTGCCGCCATCATGAGCGCCAGCGCGCCGGGCGCGGGCAGGCCCGCGAGCAGGGGAGACACTGGCCAAAACACCTGCGCCGCGGTCGAGGCGGCCACGCCGCCGAGGAGGTAGGGCAGGATCCTCCCGAACGAATGTCCTGTCGCGCCAAGCACGCCAGAGAAAGAGCGATCCGGCATCTCACAACCGTCGTCGCATCCGCACGAATCCCCGTCATGATCGTGGGAGCCCTCGCCCAGGGCGTTCGGAGGAGAAGCCAGCATCGACAGGCCCACCGACACGGCGACGATGATGCTCAGGCCGATACGCGCCCCCACAATCGCCCACGAGCCGAACGCGTAATGCGTCGACGCAATCACCAAGGGATTAATCGCGGGCGATGCCAGCATGAGAGTGGTCGCCGCCGACAGGGGAACACCCTTGCGCAGCAGCGAACGGAAGATCGGCACCGCCGAGCAATCGCACACTGGAAGAAGGAAAGCCGCGACGAGCGCCGTCAATACGGACGCCACCGGGTTCGTCGGAAACACGCGCGCGATCAGAGCGGGGGAGACGAAAGCCTCGATCAGCTCGGCAACGAACACGCCCAACAGCAGGAAGGGAATCGCCTGCAGGGTCATCCCCACGGCGATCGTCGCCGCGCGACCAACGGGCACACCCGATCCAGCCAGGGACCCCTGTAGCGCCCACACAGCAATCAGTGCCACCAACACGAGCGCGCCGACAAGCACACCCCAGGGACGCGCAGGGCGTTTCGTATCCATCACACTCACCCCACAATTCTAGGACAGGCCTGGCGCGCCCCTCCGCTCACTCGCCGACCGCGGCCCACCAGGACGCCGCCTGCGCACGCGAGGCCAAGCGCCCGCGGTCGCGCTGTGGGCAGAGCGACGCTCCGCCCAGTGGGCGCTCGCGAGTTTCTTCGCTACACTGGTTTTTCGCTACGATCCGGCCCGCTCGCGCGGGGTATCACCGGGGAGCATTCGGAAGAAAGAGGGCAGCGACAGCCGGCCACGGCCTCGTCCCCTCCAGTAGAACCGGACGGGAGGGCCCGACACAGCCCCAACGAAGCGGCCGCGCCCGGCAAGGGAGCGGCAAGCGGGGTGGTACCGCGGGTGCCGGCGACGCCGGTCCTCGTCCCTGTATAGGTGCGAGACGAGGACACTCATGACGAAGCACGGCTTCTACCCCCGCCACCGGCAAGACGAGGTGGACCCCAGCCCTTCCTTCCCCACGATGGAAGAGGGCACCCTGGCGTTCTGGGCCAGCAACGACACCTTCCGCAAGTCCATTGAGATGCGCGACGCCGGCGAGCATGGCTCCAACGAGTTCGTGTTCTACGATGGTCCGCCTTTCGCCAACGGCCTGCCCCACTACGGTCACCTCCTGACCGGCTACGTCAAGGACGTGGTGGGCCGCTACCAGACGATGAAGGGCCACCGCGTCGAGCGCCGCTTCGGCTGGGACACGCACGGCCTGCCCGCCGAGCTCGAGGCCCAGCGCCAGCTCGGCATCGAGGACGTCACCGAGATCACCCGCGAGGGTGGCATCGGCATCGAGGCGTTCAACGCCGCCTGCCGCTCCTCCGTCCTGCGCTACACGAAGGAATGGGAAGAATACGTCACCCGCCAGGCCCGCTGGGTGGACTTCGAGCACGACTACAAGACGCTCGACATGTCCTACACCGAGTCCGTGATCTGGGCATTCAAGCAGCTCTACGACAAGGGCCTGGCCTACCAGGGCCACCGCGTCCTGCCCTACTGCTGGAACGACCGTACGCCGCTGAGCAACCACGAGCTCAAGATGGACGACGACGTCTACCAGGACCGCACCGACAACACGGTGACGGTGGGCCTGCGCCTCGAAACGAAGCTGCGCGAGGACTCGGCGCGCCCCGAGCTGGCCCTCATCTGGACGACTACGCCCTGGACCCTGCCCTCGAACTCGGCCGTCGCCGTGGGCCCGCAGATCGAGTACTCCCTCGTTGAGGTCGCTTCCGACCACGAGGGTGTCCTCGCGGGCGAGCGTGTCCTTATTGCCACCGACCTGATGAGCGCCTACGCCAAGGAGCTGGGCGAGGAACCCGCCGTCGTGGCCACCTACAAGGGCTCGGAGCTGGTGGGCATCCACTACCACCCGATCTACGACTACTTTGACACCCCCGAGCGCCGCGCTGAGGGTGGTGCCCCCGGCCCCAACGGCTGGTCCATTATCGCCGCCGACTACGTGACGACCACGGACGGCACCGGCCTCGTCCACCAGGCGCCCGCCTTCGGTGAGGACGACATGTGGACATGCATGGAGTACGGCATCGGCGTCGTCCTGCCCGTCGACGAGGGTGGCGTCTTCACCTCCGAGGTGAGCGACTACGAGGGCATGCAGATCTTCGACGCGAACCGCTACGTGGTCGCCGACTTGCGCGAGCAGGGTGGGCCGATTGCGCGCCGCGCCCCCGAGATCCGCGCCGTGCTGGTGCGCGAGAAGTCCTACGTGCACTCCTACCCGCACTGCTGGCGCTGCCGCAAGCCCCTCATGTACAAGGCCGTGTCCTCGTGGTTCGTCCGCGTCACCGAGATCCGCGACCGCATGGTGGAGCTCAACCAGGAGATCACCTGGACCCCCGCGCACATCAAGGACGGCATCTTCGGCAAGTGGCTGGAGGGTGCCCGCGACTGGTCGATCTCGCGTAACCGCTTCTGGGGCGCGCCGATCCCCGTGTGGGTTTCGGATGATCCGGCCTACCCGCGCACCGACGTCTACGGCTCCATCGCGGAGCTCGAGGCTGACTTCGGTGTGAAGGTCACAGACTTCCATCGTCCCTTCATCGACTCGCTGACGCGCCCGAACCCGGACGACCCGACGGGCAAGTCGACGATGCGTCGTATCTCCGACGTGTTCGACTGCTGGTTTGAGTCCGGCTCAATGCCCTTCGCGCAGGTGCACTACCCGTTCGAGAACCAGGAGTGGTTCGAGAACCACTACCCGGGTGACTTCATCGTCGAGTACATCGGTCAGACGCGCGGCTGGTTCTACACGCTGCACGTCCTGGCGACCGCGCTCTTTGATCGCCCCGCGTTCCGCTCGTGCGTCTCGCACGGCATCGTACTGGGCGACGATGGCCTGAAGATGAGTAAGTCGCTGCGTAACTACCCGGACGTGGCTGAGGTGTTCAACAAGTATGGCTCCGACGCGATGCGTTGGTTCCTCATGTCGAGCCCGGTCGTGCGCGGCGGCAACCTGATCGTCAAGGAGGAGTCGATCCGCGACACGGTGCGTCAGGTGCTGCTGCCCATCTGGAACACGTACTACTTCTTCACGCTGTACGCGGGCGCCTGCAACAAGGGCGAAGGGTACGAGGCGGGGCGCCTCGACCTGTCCTCGCCCGAGGTCGTGGCCGCGCTGGCGCAGATGGACCGCTACCTGCTGGCCCACACCCGCACCCTCGTACAGGACGTGCGTGGCGCGCTCGACGGCTACGACGTGGCCGGCGCGTGCGAGGCGATCCGCGAGTACCTGGATGTTCTGACGAACTGGTACGTGCGTACCCAGCGTCAGCGCTTCTGGGACGAGGACGGCGCAGCGTTCGACACGCTGTACACGGCCCTCGTGACGCTCATGGAGCTGGCGGCACCCCTGCTGCCACTGCTGAGCGAGGAGATCTGGCGCGGCCTGACGGGCGGCGAGTCCGTGCACCTGACGGACTTCCCGGTCATCGACGAGGCCGTGGACGCCCCCGAGCTGGTCGCCGCGATGGATGAGGTTCGTTCAATCGTGTCTGCTGCTCATGCGCTGCGTAAGACGCACCAGCTGCGCGTGCGCCAGCCGTTGGCCTCCCTGCTGGTCGTGTCGGAGAATTTCGCTGCGCTGGAGCCCTTTGCGGGCCTGATCGCCTCCGAGGTGAACGTGAAGTCCGTGGTGTTCTCGGCACCGCAGGACTCGGGCCTGAGCGTTCGCACCGAGCTGGCGCTGACTCCGCGTGCCTTCGATCCGGCGTTCCGTAAGCTGACGAGCCAGCTGTTCAAGGCTCAAAAGTCCGGTGAGTGGGAGGTCG
>CABKMD010000019.1 GCA_902373435.1 uncultured Actinomyces sp. | reverse complement strand
TGTCTATGCATGCGGCAGGGCCGCGTCCGTTCACTCCTGCGTGTTGTTGCCCTTCAGGGCAGCCAGGCGAGCCTCGATCTCCACCTGCGAGGAGTCGGTCTGGAGCTCAGCAAACTGGGCGTCCAGCGAGGAAGCGGCCAGTTCCATCTTGCCCTGGGCGAACGCCTCCTGCTGGCGCACGCGGTCCTCGAAGCGGCCGAGCTCACTCGTGGGGTCCAGGATGTTGATCGAGCCGAGGGCCTCCGTGACCTGAGCCTGAGCCTTGGCAGTCTTTTCGCGGGCGATCAGCTGGTCGCGGCGGCTCTTGAGCTCAGAGAGCTTGTCCTTCATCTGAGCGAGGCCATTCTTGAGGCGCTCGGCCACGTCACGCTGAGAGGCGAGAGCGGGCTCCTCGGTCTTGATCTCGTTCTCGAACTGGATCTGCTTGCCGAGGGCAACCTTGGCCAGGTTGTCCCACTTGTCCGCTCCGGCCTCGTCGCCGGCAGCGCGCAGGGAGTCAGCCTTCGCGGAAGCGGCGGCGGCCTTCTGGCCCCAGTCGGCAGCAGCCTTGACATCTTCCTCGTAGTCACGCTCGGCCATGCGCAGGTTGCCCAGGGTCTGAGCGATCGCGTTTTCGGCCTCGATGATCGAGTTGGTGTAGTCGCGGATGAGCTGGTCGATCATCTTCTGCGGGTCCTCGGCCTTGTCAAGGAGCGCGTTGATGTTCGCCTTGGCAAGCTGAGCAATGCGGCCCAGGATCGTCTGCTTTTCGGCCATGATGTTCTCCTTAGAGGTGGTGCGCATCTGCGCGGTTTGGTGTGGTGCGCGTGCGCGCGGGTTGTCAGCGAGGGCGAAGCCTCGCAGATCTGAGGGTGGTGGGTGGACTAGAAACTACCGGAGGCGGAGGACCAGCCACCCGAACCCCAGTCAAAGGAGCTGCTGGAGTCCCAGTCGGAGCCGCCGCCGGATGCGAAGGACCATCCGGACCCGGACGAGCTGGATCCGCTGTGGAAGGGATCGAAGTCGTCTCGGTGGTGCGAACCGGCGTTTGAGAACAGCGTCGACCACAGGAGGAAGTCGCCCAGGGACGATCCCGTGTAGGACCCGTTGCCCGTGGTGGGTTGTCCCCA
The DNA here is from genome assembly GCA_902373435.1 of uncultured Actinomyces sp. Lineage (GTDB taxonomy): Bacteria > Actinomycetota > Actinomycetes > Actinomycetales > Actinomycetaceae > Pauljensenia. The sequence goes on along the minus strand of CABKMD010000019.1, from coordinate 23,184 downwards.
TGACCCGCCGAAGTTCTGGATGGGGGTCGCCATGACGCTGTCGGCGAGGGCGCGTGCGTTCGTTGCGTGCGCCGAGGCGGCCTCGGGATCGTCCTCGAGCGACCGGCGCGCAGTGCTCAGGGCGGTCTCAGCGTTGTTGAGGGTCGAACGCAGCTCGAGGTCGATGGCTCCGCGTCGCCCCTGCACGTAGCGCTGGGCCTGGGAGACGGCGGATTCGGCCAGCGAAATCTGGGCCTCGGCGGCCGTGCGCGCCTTCTCGTAGGCCTCCTCCTTGGTGCGCAGCGGCTCAAGTGCCGCGTCCAGGGTGGCCTCGGACATGCGCAGGTGCTCGAGGGCTGCGAGCGGATCACCGTTGTTTGCGAGGGCCGCCTGCGCCTCGGCGATGGCCGCGTGAGCGTCGGTCACCATCGGGTTAAACACCGTCGGATCCGTGTCCAGTTTACTCACGTCAGTGATGTCAGCGGAGATCGAGTTAATCGCAGCGACGAGACGATCACGGATCGCATCCAGGTCGTCCTTTGCTGAGAAGATCGCGTCGGTCTGGTGGTTGGCCATCGTCAGGGCGCGCAGCGCGGTGTCGAGAGCGCTCGCGGCGTGCGCGCGGTCGGTGGTGGCGGAAGCCTCCGCGGTATCGAGCGCGGTGCGCGCCGAGGTGAGGAGTGCCTCAGCCTGCTCGGGGTTGTCCTGGAGGGAGGCGAGCATCTGCGGCGGGTACAGTGCCGAGATGCTGGTCAGCTCGGACTTCGCGCGCTCCAGTTCCGTCAGCTCCTCCGCGAGGCGTTCGCGGGCCTCGGCGATTCGCTCGGGGAGCGAGGCCTGCTCGGCGCGCTTGGTCGCGAACGACGCCTGGATGGTGCTGAGCGGGTTCATGTTGGAGCCTAGATCCCGCATGATCGCGGTGGCCAGGCGGAGCTGCTCAGCTGGGGCGGTCGCAGAGTTCATCTGCGCCTGGGCGCTAAACCCGCGCGTCACCGCGGCCTTTCCTGCTTCGATGGCGCGGGCGAATTCGTCCGTGGAGTTCAGGCCGAACTGCGCGCGCGCGTAGTTGAGTTCGTCGGTCGCAGTGCGCACCTGCTCGTCTGCGGACAGGAGCTGTCGTTTTGCTTCCTGTGTGGCGCGCGCCGCGGTCTCGGCATCGACCTGTGCGGCCTGCTGGGCGGCGAGCCTGTTGCGACGCGATGAACGAGCAACTCCAATGGCGATGGCGATGATGCCAACCACCAGGAGTAGGAACAATACGAAAAGGCCCAGAAGTGAATGCGCGCCGTCGTCGGATGTACTGGAGCCGCGCGACGAGCTTGAGCTCGCGTTACTGGAGTTGGACGTGCCGCTCACGAGGGTGTTGACGAATGCGCCAACTCCGTTGGCGACCGCGGAGGAAGTCAGAGGATTGGGTGTCAGCTGCTTCTCGGAGGCGCGCACGGCACTCTGGAGAGAAGAACCCGATGGTCCGTTGTAGGAGCAGGCCGCGTCGCGGCGCTGGTCGTACGCGATGACGTAGACGACGGTGCCGTTGGTGAGGGAGGAACTCTCGACGGACTGCTTGCACCAGGACTCTGCGTCCGTGCCCGAGAAGTTGGCGACCACGACGACCTTGACGGGCTGACCCGAGGAAGCGGCCCTGCTCGTCGCGGACTCGATCGTGGAACGGTCGGCGCTGGAAAGCCATCCGTCGGGATCGGTGATCGAATCGCTGATGGACGTGGGCGATGCTGCGAGCGCGGGAAGGCCCAGCGCAAGCAGCATCGCTGTCAGAACAGCGATGAGGCTGAAACGGCGGATTCGTGTCATGACGCCCTCCTGCGGTGTGGTGAACAGGTCAACATACACCATGTAGACCGTGTGCGTCTAGCGTGTGATGTACCGTGCTGTCGGTGATTGTTTCCGTGGGGTCAGTCTACGTGACGACGGTGGAGACAAGCGGGTAGCGGTGCTGTTCGCTACAGGTGTCGGGCGCTCTGCCGCGCGCGGAGGAAGAGCGCCCTATGATAGGGAGAGCCCATCGGGGCTTTCAGACTATTGAAAGAAGGAGGGGACCATGCCCACCGGTAAAGTGAGGTTCTTCGACGCAGATCGCGGTTTTGGCTTCATTGCGGGAGATGACGGCGCTGATGTCTTCCTCCACTCGTCCGCGCTGCCGGTCGACCAGGCTCACCCGCGAGTGGGTGCTCGCGTGGAGTATTCGGTAGCCGATGGACGAAAGGGACCGCAGGCTCTGAGCGTGCGTTTCCTGAAGGAGACAGCTTCCGTTGCCCGAGCCAAGCGCCGCAAGCCGCAGGCGATGGTGCCCGTCGTCGAGGACCTGATTAAGCTCCTCGACTCGTCGAGCGCCGCGCTGCGCCGCGGTTCCTACCCGGACAACGCGACCAAGATCGCGAAGGTGCTGCGCGCCGTCGCAGAGGAATTCGATGCCTAAAACTAGTGCCCGTCCGCGGGCAGTGAAGAAGGACGCCGTCCTCGAGGCCGCCGTCGATGTCGCGCGCGCCGGTGCCGAGGCCGTCGCGTATCCCCGTCCCGTCGGCGAGCACGTTGGCTTTGAGATGGTCTCGGAACGCCTGGCGACCCACTACTTTGCGTCGACCGACGCGGGTTACGTGGGCTGGTGTTGGGCGGTGACCGTCGCACGCGTGCCGCGCGGACGCGTCGCGACTGTCTGTGAGGTCGACATGACTCCCCGCGAGGGTGCGCTGTTGGCCCCGGAGTGGGTGCCGTGGGAAGAGCGTCTGCGTCCCTCGGATATTTCTCGTGACGATATCCTGCCCTACAAGGCGGACGATGAGCGCCTCGAGCAGGGTTTCGAGGATACGAGTGAGGACCCTGATCTGCCGGTCGTCCGAGAGCTCGGCCTGGGTCGCCCGCGCGTGTTGTCGCGCGAGGGTATCGATCAGGCGGCTCAGCGGTGGTACGAGTCCGACCGGGGGCCCAAGTCCGGTCGCCGTCCCCGCAACACCTGCTCGTCGTGCGGTTTCCTCATGAAGATGAGTGGTGGCATGCGCACGATGTTTGGTGTGTGTGCGAACGAGTGGGCGACCGACGACGGTGCCGTGGTCTCTCTGGATCACACGTGTGGCTCGCACTCGGAGACCGACGTGCCTAAAAATGGTACCGCGTGGCCCGTGCGTCCCTCGCGCGTGAACGAGGGTGCTCTCGACGCAGAGCCGATGCCGCGCGCGTCGAACGAGGCGCAGAAAGACGAGGCCGCCCTCGACGAAGCGACGACCGACGAGGCCGATACTCCGAGCGGCGAGGAACAGGAAGACTGACGTTTCCTTCCGCTATGAACTGAGAGAAAGCACTCGGGACTGAGTCCCGAGTGCTTTCTCAGCAAGTGGGCAAATGGTGAGTTTGTTTGCGCGCGGGCAGCTGAGCAGGCACGATTATCCGGTGAGCACACAAGAAAAGACCGCCCCATCCCGCGGCGGCTTCGCACAGTCACTTGATTCGTTCTTCCAGATCTCCAAGCGCGGCTCGACGATTAGTCACGAAATCCGCGGTGGATTTGTCACCTTCTTCGCGATGGCTTACATCCTGGTCGTCAACCCGGCGATCCTGGGCAATGCCATTCCCAAAGATGGCTCCATTACGACCCAGGGCATCGCCGCCGGTACCGCGCTCGTCGCGGGCATCATGACGATCCTCATGGGCGTTGTTGCGAACTACCCGCTGGCGCTCGCCGCAGGCCTCGGCCTCAACGCGGTCGTCGCTTTCACTCTGGTTCTCGGCTCCGGCCTCAGCTACGGCGAGGCCATGGGCATCATCGCGTGGGAAGGTATCCTCATCTTCCTGCTCGTCCTCACTGGCTTCCGTGAGGCCGTTTTCCGTGCGGTTCCCGCCGCCCTTAAGACCGCCATCACCGTGGGCCTGGGTCTCTTCGTCGCCCTCATTGGCCTCGTGAACGCGGGCATCGTGCGCACCGGCGCGACCCCTGTTCAGTTCGGCATCTCGGGTTCGCTTGACGGCTGGCCGGCACTCGTTTTCGTGTTCGGCCTGTTCCTCATGATGATCCTCTACGTGCGTAAGGTGAAGGGCGCGGTGCTGATCTCGATCATCGTCTCCACGATCCTCGCCGTCATCGTTCAGGCCTTCGCCCACATCGATCGCATCTCCGACGCGAACCCGACCGGCTGGGGCCAGACCGTCCCCGAGCTCAAGGGCTCGCCGATCGCGGTTCCCGTGTTCGACACACTCGGCAAGGTGGACCTCTTCGGTGGCTTCGGCAAGCTCGGCGTCGTCTCCGTGATCCTGCTGGTCTTCTCGCTCATGCTCGCAGACTTCTTCGACACGATGGGTACCATGGTGGCCGTCGGCGCCGAGGGTAATCTGCTCGACAAGGACGGCAACCCGCCCAAGACTCGCCAGATTCTGATCATCGACTCCCTGGCCGCGGTGGCCGGCGGCGTCGGCGGCGTCTCCTCGAACACCTCCTACGTCGAGTCCGCCTCGGGCGTCGCCGAGGGTGCTCGCACGGGCCTCGCTTCCGTGGTCACCGGCATCCTGTTCCTGCTGTCGACCTTCCTGGCACCCCTCGTCGAGCTGGTCCCGACCGAGGCCGCCTCCACGGCGCTCGTGTTCGTCGGCTTCCTCATGATGACCCAGGTGACTGGCATCGACTGGGATTCCAAGGAAGTTGCGATCCCCGCCTTCATGACGATCGCCTTCATGCCCTTCGGTTACTCCGTGTCCGTCGGCATTGGCGTGGGCTTCGTGACCTACGCGGTCATCCAGCTCGTCAAGGGCAAGGCCGCTAAGGTCCACCCGCTCATGTGGGTGGTCGCCGGCCTGTTCGTCATCTACTTCCTGATGGGTCCGATCCAGCGCCTCCTCGGCGTCGGCTGATTCGTCACGCTTTACGTACTTGCCGCCCCGCCGGAGCCTTCCTCCGGCGGGGCGGTCGTATCCTGGGGAGATGCGCCGATGGGGGCTGGTCGGCGCCGCCAGCCCCGGCCTCGTTCGGCGCGTGGAGTGAGAGAGGGAGGGACGGCATGTCGGCAACGTTTGCATCCATGCGCTACGTGAATTATCGGTACTGGTTTGTCGCCTCCCTCATTGCGTCCACGGGCGTGTGGCTCCAGCGCGTCGCCCAGGACTGGTACGTCCTAACGATCCTTACCGATCACGACGCGTCGCAGGTTGGTGTCGTGACGGCGCTCCAGTTCCTTCCCATCATCCTGTTCTCCGCGTGGGCGGGGGTCCTCGCAGACCGCATCCCGGGGCGCCGCCTGCTGCAGTGCACGCAGGTCGGCGTTGGCCTCGTGTCCTTCATCATCGGCATCGTTGTCCTGACGGGGACGGGCGAGCTCTGGCATCAATACATCCTGGCGTTCATCTCGGGCACGATCTCCGCCGTCGATACCCCGGCGCGCCAGGCCTTTGTGGGCGAGCTCGTGCCCCACGAGAAGATGGCGAACGCCGTTGCCCTGAATGCCACCGCCTTCCACACTGCGCGCCTGATCGGTCCAGCCTCCGCGGGCTTTTTCATTGACTGGTGGGGGATCGGCCCGGTCTTTCTCATCGATGCCGTGATGTTCCTGGCCCCTGTCATCGCGCTGGCCCTCATGCGCGGCGACCAGCTCTACCCGCGAATCCTCGTGCCGCGCGCCCCGGGCCAGCTGCGCGAGTCCGTGGTGTACGTGCGCAGACGCACCGACATTCTCATCATCCTCACGCTGATCTTCGTCGTGAGCGCCCTGGGCATGAACTTCCAGATGACGAGCGCCCTCATGGCGACGACGGTCTTCGGCAAGGCCGCTGGCTCCTTCGGAATCCTCTCCACGTTCATGGCGGTGGGGTCGATCCTTGGCTCCACGGGAGCCGCGCGCCGCGTGCCCCGCCTGCGCATCATCCTCATGGGCGCCGCTTTCTACGGGACCGCCGAGATCCTCCTGGCCCTGTCGCCCTCCTACTGGTGGTTCGCGCTCCTGTCGATCCCTACGGGCTTTGGCATGCTCACGATGAACACGAGCGCCAATGCCCTCGTTCAGACGCGCACCGACCCCGACAAGCGCGGGCGCGTCATGGCCCTCTACTCCCTCGTGTTCCTCGGAGCAACCCCGATCGGCTCGCCGCTCATCGGGTGGGTGGGCACGATGTCCGGCGCGCGCTGGTCGATCCTGGTCGGCGGTCTCGCCTCCCTCGGTATCGCGGTCATCTGCGGGGTGTGGGCGATGATCCACTGGAAGGGACGTGCCACGCGCCGTCCCTCGTTCCCGTGGGTGGGCATCGAGGCGGATTCCTCCGTGGATGCGCCGCGTCGCTCGGTGACCCGTTCTGATCGGCGCTCGGCGGAGAGCTAGAGCACACGCTCCAGGCAGTAGTCGATGCAGGCGAGGAGCGCCTCCACGTCCTCGACGTCGACGCTCGGCCACGTGCCAATACGCAGCTGGTTGGTGCCCACGCCGCGGTAGGCGCCGATGTCGACGATCCCCCGTACGCGCAGGTGCGCCGCCAGCTCCGAGGCGCTCACGGCTTCGTCGATCTCGATTGTCGCGGTCACGGGGGAGCGCCAGCCCGGATTCTCGACGAAGGGGTGCGCGGCCAGGTTCGCCTGGGCCCAGTCGTAGATGAGGGACGAGGCTTGGGCGCAGTGGGCGCTCACCTCATCGATGCCGCCGCGCTCGAGGAGCCAGCGCACCTGGCGCTCCGCCATGACAATCGTCGCGAGCGCGGGAGTGTTGAGCGTCTGGTCCTTGCGTGAGTTGTCGATGGCTGTGGACAGCGACAGGAATTGCGGGACCCAGCGGCCCTCGGGCGAGGCCTCGATGCGGCGCGCGCGCTCGACGGCGGCGGAGGAGAGGATCGCGACCCACAGGCCGCCGTCCGAGCCGAGCGCCTTTTGGAGAGAGAAGTAGTAGGCGTCGACCTGGGTCAGGTCGACCGGCGCGGCGCCCGCGATCGACGTGCCGTCCACGAGGGTGAGCGCGCCGGGAGCCTCGACTCGGTAGACGGGGGAGACGACGCCGGTAGAGGTCTCATTGTGGGGGTAGGCGTAGACGTCGACGCTCTCTGAAGTCCCGGGCGGGGACACAGTGACGAGAGAACCAGGTGCGGCCTCGTCAATGAGGGGGGCTGCCAGGTGCGGGGCGTGTGCCGCTTCGGAGGCGAATTTCGCGCCGAACGCGCCCCAGGATCCGAAGGCCGCGCGAGAGGAGATGAGGCACGCGCAGGCCACGTCCCAAAATGCGGAGGCACCTCCGTTGCCCAGGACGACCTCGTAGTCGTCGGGGACCGACAGGAGGGTGCGCAGTCCTTCCTTCAGCGACGCGACCACGCCTCGCACGGGCGCTGCACGGTGGGAGGTGCCCATGAGGAGCGGTGAGGACAGGGCCTCGATCTGCGTGGCGCGCAGCTTGGAGGGGCCGCAGCCGAAGCGTCCGTCTGAGGGAAGGAGAGCCTGGGGGATGTCGGGGAAAGCCACCATGGCAATAGCCTAGTCTCCTCGGGCTGGGTATTTCCATCACGTTCATTGATCGAATTATCGTGAGCGCTCACACGTCGAGACGCCTGTTTTTCCGCAGCAATGCGTCATTCCTCTTGTCAGAAGGAAGGTGGCCCTATGCTGTGTTTAATACCTGCCTGATGAAGGAGGCCGACGTGGCAGACCTGATTGACACCACCGAGATGTACCTCAAGACCATCCTCGAGCTCGAGGAGGACGGGGTCACCCCCCTGCGTGCGCGCATCGTCGACCGCCTGGGGCACTCCGGCCCGACGGTTTCGCAGACGGTCGCACGCATGGAGCGTGACGGTTTGCTGCATGTGATGGGTGATCGCCGCCTTGAGCTGACTGAGGTCGGCCGCGCCCACGCGACTGAGGTACTGCGTAAGCATCGCCTGGCAGAGCGCCTCCTCCTCGACGTGATCGGGATGGACTGGGCGCAGGTACACGACGAGGCGTGCCGCTGGGAACATGTGATGAGCGACGCCGTCGAGGCGCGCCTGGAGGAGCTGCTCAGCAATACGTGCGTGGATCCCTACGGCAACCCGATGCCGGGCTGCGAACAGCTGGAGGGTACTCACTCCGCCGAGCTGGCGGTGCGTTCGCTCGAGGCGGGTGCCCTCACGCTGGCGCGCATCGGCGAGCCGATTCAGGCGGACGCTGGGCTACTGGCTTCCTTCGATGAGCTGGGCCTGCGTCCGGGCGTTCGCGTGGGGCTCTCGGCGCACGGTGACGTCGTGCGCGTGGCCTCTCTCGACGAGGACGGCGAGGTCCGCGGGTACCTGACGATCCCGATGGCGCTGGCCGCGCACCTTTTCGTGCGGGGTGAGTGACAGCTGACGATCGGCGAGGCCGGGGCGGCAGGCCCCGGCTTTTGTCGTGTGCGGGGTGTGTCTCGAATCGCGAAACGCGCGTGGAAGGCGGGTTTTTCCTGAGATTGCGGGGTGCAAATGTCACGGAATGGTAACGATGGGGGCGATTGATGTTACCGGAACGTGACATTTACCAGTTGGACACGGTATAGTTGACATCGGTCATCAGGCCGCCCGCCCATTCGGAACCCGAAGTGAGACGACGAATGGAGCGGAAATACCGTCTCACGCGGGGAACCCAGATATGGCTCCTTGAGCCTTGGGGTGAAGCTCGCACGCCGAGCCGGACCTCCCGTCCGAACCCGACAGCTAACCTCGCAGGGAAACAGGGAGAACATGAGTGAAGACTACTAAGCCTGCTCCGCGTCACCGCATGGCACGTCGCCCGCTGACCGATTCCGTGGTCGAGGGCATGAACGTGTCTGGTGCCACTCGTCCGATCGCTTTCGCGTCGGCCGCCGGTGTTGCGCTGACCGCGATTGCCGCCGGCGTTGCGAACGCCGCCCCGGCGACCCCCCAGTCTGAGCCGCAGAGCACTGACCTCAACACGACGACTGTCGCCGTCGATGACGTGACCACCGTCGAGGTTCCGGACATCGAGTGGACCGCCGAAGAGGACGTCACCGCTTCTGCGACCGCCGAGGCCCCCGCCGCCGCGACCTCTGACACCTCCGCCCGTCAGGCCAGCCTGAACGCGGCTGGCGGCAACATCGTCTCCGTCGCCCTCGGCCTGACCGGTATCCCCTACGTCTACGGTGGCGAGACCCTTGGTGGCCTCGACTGCTCCGGCCTGGTCAAGTACGCGTACGCGGCTGCCGGCATCAACCTGCCGCACTCCTCGTCCGCTCAGACCGCTGGCGGCACCATCGTGTCCGACCCGCAGCCCGGCGACATCGTGTCCTACCCCGGCCACGTCGCCATCTACATCGGCGGCGGCCAGATGGTCGAGGCCACGGTGCCCGGCACTCTCTCCAAGATCACGCCGGTCCGCGCTGGCGCCACCTACGTGCGCTACTGAGCCTGCGATAGACAGCTAACGCTCCCCGCAGCCCCCACGGGCTGCGGGGATCGTCGTTTGTGCTCGGGTTGGGCTTTCGCGGATCATTAAAATACGGCACAATGTAAGTGACTATCACCACGAGGAGGACATCATGAGTTCTACCGAAGTCATTCTGGTCGGTGTCGATGGCTCGATGGAGAGCCTTGCCGCCGTCACATGGGCCGCCGATCGCGGCGCGCGCACCGGAGCGCGCATCCATTGCCTGTGCACCTACGCGCTGGCCTCGTACTCTGCTGCCGCCTTGGACGGTGGATACGCCGTCCTCGACGACGAGGCCTTGAAGGCGGGCGCCGAGCAGGTCGTCGAGGAGGCGAAGGCCCTGGCTCGCGAACGCGGAGCGACGCATGTCTCCGGCTCGACTGAACCCGGCGACCCGGCTGGGGTCCTCATCGACTTCTCCGCCGAGGTGGACATGATCGTCGTCGGTTCTCGCGGCGGCGGCGGATTCGCCGACCGTCTCCTGGGGACGGTCTCCTCCGCCCTGCCCGCCCACTCGAAGTGTCCCGTTGTCGTCGTACCCCGCCACACCTCGGGCAAAAAGTTTACGCCCGTCGAGCGTGTCGTCGTCGGCATCGACGGCACCGATCAGCCTTCGTGCGCACTCAAGCGCGCGATCGGCGAGGCGCGCCTGTGGGACGCCCGCCTGACCGCGGTGTCCGCCGTGCCGATCGCGGTCGGCCCGTCCGTCATGACGTGGACCCCCACGGGCGTCGATCACTCGGCGCTGCTCGCTCAGGTCCGTGAGGGAATGGACGCCGCGATTACTGCCGCCCTGGACGGGGACGACATGCACGTCTCCCGACACGCCCTCGACGGCTCTGCGGCATCCCTGCTCATCGAGTTCTCCACCGCTGTCGACCTGGTCGTCGTCGGCACGCGCGGGCGCGGGGGGCTGACGGGCGTCCTCCTCGGATCGACGTCGCAGACGGTGCTCGGTCACTCGACCTGCCCGGTCATGGTCGTTCCCTCCGCCCACCTCGGGGACACGGGCACGGCCGTGCACACCGAATGGGAGCGTCGCTAAACTCTCGCACCGACGAGGCCGGGGTATCCGCGCGGGTACCCCGGCCTCGTGCGTACCCGCGGTGCTCCTAGCCGTGAGGTGAGCGCGTCCGCACAGCGGGTGATGGGGCAGCGGTGCGCGCACTTTGCTACAGTGGGCGCGGACAACTTGTCACGCCCTCGTAGCTCAGGGGATAGAGCACCGCTCTCCTAAAGCGGGTGTCGGACGTTCGAATCGTCTCGGGGGCACAATTGAAGGACACCATGCGCAACGCTCTTGGGTATCTCGTGACCGTCGTGGCCGCTCTCATCATGGGAAGCAACTACGCGGGGATCGACATTGTCGGCATGGCCCTCATCATCGGCGCGGTTGTGACCATTTCCGTTGTCGACCTCCTCCGGGCGCGCCGCTTCACACAATAGGGTGGTGCTGCCGTAGGGTGGAAACGTGGTTCCTAGTATCTTTTCGCGCCGTTCCGCCCCCGAGCCCGAGGCCACCGAAGCCTCGTCCACGTCGACGCACCCGACCACCCTCGTCGGCTCTGCGCGCGATGCGTGGCGCTCACGCCTCAGCCAGGACATCGCCGCAGACTCCACGTCACTGCCGACGCTGTCCCTGTCCGGCGCGCACCCCGGAGGCCTTGCCCAGCTCTACACGGAACACCCCGTCCGCCTGAGTCTCCTCATTCGCGAACCCATTGCCCTGGGCAGCGCCCTCGAGTGCGCCCGTTCCATCATCGCGCGCTCCGAGCAGCGCGCCTCCGCCCACGGCACAGGCCCCATCCACCTGGGAATTGGGACCGCCTCGTGGCGCAACGGAACCGATGCCGTCACCGTGTCGGCCCTGCTGCGCCCTGTGCGCCTCGTGCGCCGCGATGACGATGTCCTCATCGCCCTGGGCCGAGGAGCTATCCTCGCGCCCGAGCTGGCCGAGGCCCTGCGCAGCCACGGCCTCGACGTCGACGGGGACACGATCCTTACGCAGGCGAGCGGCACCCACGGGTTTTCCTCCTCCCAGGCGATGGCTGCTGTGCGTCAGGCCTGTGCCGCCCTGCCGCACTTCGAGGTCCACGACGACCTCGTGATCGGCCTGTTCTGCCACCCGGCAAGCGCCCTCGCCGCCAGCCTGGCCGAGGACGCCACTGCCCTCGAAGACTCCCAGGTGATTCGCGCGCTCGCGGGCGACCAGGACGCGCGCAACGACTTGCGCTCCGAGGCTCCGGTCCCCAACCCCGCTGACCGCGACCCGTGGGCAGAAAAGGGCGTCGGCGACCTGATTCCCTCCCAGCAGGACGCGGTCGAGGCCGCCTCTGACGGGCGCAGCGTCTTCATCGACATTCCCGCGCACAGCGACGACGCGTCGGTCGTCGCGGCGATCCTCGCGGACGCCGCCGCCACCGGTCGTTCGGTCCTGCATGTGTCGACCTCCCCGTCGCGTTCAATTGCCGCCTACACGCGCCTGGCCGATCTGGGCCTCGCCGACATCGTGGCGAATATCGACGGTTATTCCGACGCGCGTAAGACCCTGGCAGCGCGCGTGAGCGCCGCGATGGAGGACACCTCGCCCGTCGTCGACCAGGCAAGCGTTGACGAGATGCGTGCCCGCCTGCGTCAGGTGCGCGCCGCACTGGCCTCGTATGCGGCCGCGCTCCACCAGCCCTACGGCCGCTTCGGCGTGTGCGCGGCCGACGCGCTGCGTGCCCTCACCGACCTCACGAGCGGGGAGAACCCGCCCACGACCCGCGTGCGCCTGGACGAAAAGACCCTCTACGACATTGCGGTCGATCAGGGCGAGAGCGCCCGCGCCCTGCTGCGCGAGGCCCTGGTGTCTGGAACCCTCAGCGGCTCTGCCTCCTCCGCGTGGGGCAACGCTGTCTTGACCTCCGATGAACAGGCCTCCGACGTGCTGCTGCGCGTCGACCGCCTCTCCAAGACCCTGCCCGAGCTGCGCGTGCACATCGCGGCCGTCGCCGGCGAGGCCGGCATCAAGCCTGCCGGCACGCTCGCACAGTGGGACCGCCAGCTCGCCATGTTCGACGGCATCGCCGACGTCCTCGACGTCTTCCTGCCCCGCGTGTTCGAGCGCAGCGCCGCCGACATGGTGATTGCAACCGCACCCAAGCAGTGGCGCAAGGATCACGATATTTCGATGGGCCGCTCCGAGCGCAACCGCCTCGTCAAGCAGGCCCAGGACCTCGTGCGCCCGGGTGTCCACGTGCCCGACCTGCACCGTGCCCTCATTCGTGTCCAGGAGCGCCGCGACGTGTGGTGCGCGGTCTGCGGCGATGACTCATGGCCCATCCTGCCGGCTAAGATCGGCGAGATTTCAGCCCTGACGGATGCCGTGCGTGACGACCTCGACGCCATCGCCCCCGTCTTCGTGGCCGAGGAACCGGACCTTGTCGGCACCCACTTGCAGCGCCTGACAACCCTCATCGAACGCTGGGCCGGCGACACCTCCGCGGCCCGCGAGGTGCCCGCGCGCCTGCAGATGCGCGAGCGCCTGGCCGCCCACGGCCTCGACAAGCTCGCCCAGGACCTCGCCGATCGTGAGGTCGAGGACGCCGCGATCGACACCGAGCTCGACCTCGCCTGGTGGGCCTCGCTGCTGCGCGCTATGCTCGCCTCCCAGCCCGCGCTCGGCGGAGTGGACCCCGCCTCCCTCGAGGACCTGGCGCGCGAGGGGTGCGAGCTCGACGAGGCCCAGGTGGCCTCTCTCATCCCGCAGGCCATCACAGGCGTGCGCCGAATCCGCACGAACGCTCTGGCGGCCCGACCCAGCCAGTATGAGGAGCTGCGCGATCTGCTCGCCGACGGAATGGCTCCCTGTGACCTGGACCTGCTCGTCTCGTACCCGCTCGTGCGCCACCTGCTGCCCGTCCTCATGACGGTGCCTTCGATGGTTCCGGCCCTCGCACCGACGGGGCGCACCGTCGACGTCGTCGTCCTGGACGGCGCTGACGGCCTGCCGCTCGCTGAGCTTGCGCCGATCATCGCACGCGGCCACCAGCTGGTCGTGATCGACGATCTGACCGTCGCCTCGGAAGGAGGCGCGACCTGTGAGTTGGCGGGTGTCCTGCCGGTCGTGCGTGTCGAACCCGGTCCGCGCCGCCTCAACGATCAGGTGGCCCTGCTGCTCGCCCGCTACGGTTACGAGCATGCCGGCATCCCTGTCCCGTGGACTGCCTCGAACGCGCCCGTGTCTGCCCGCTGGGTGGAGGCGACGGGCATGCCCGCGCCGGGTGCGTACGCGATTGAGTCGACCGCCGCCGAGGTGCGCGCAGTCGTCGACGCCGTTATCGAACACGCGGTTGAGGCCCCGGAGCGTTCGCTCGCGGTCGTCGCCCTGTCCGAGCGACACGCGCAGCGCATCCGCGAGGCCCTGGAGAGCGTGAAGGCCGACGAGCCTGGCCTGGCCTCGTTCTTTGATCCCGCGACCCCGGAACCCTTCGTCGTCGTCGGCCCCGATCAGGTGGCCGGCCTGACACGCGAATCGCTCATCCTGTCCGTTGGTTTCGCGAAGACCCCGCACGGGCGCGTCATTCATGACTTCGGCGTCCTATCGAGCGAGGAAGGCGCGGACGCGCTCGCCGAGGTCCTGCGCGTCGTGCGCGGCGACCTAACGCTCGTGGCTGCCCTGCACAGCGAGGAGATCGACCGTGACCGCCTCGGCCACGAGGGTTCGCGTATGCTCGTCGACCTCCTGGAGATCGCCGAGGGACACGCGGGCGAGGGAATGGACGCCTGGCCTGTCCTGGCCGGTGAACCGGATCGCCTGCTTGTCGACCTCGCCGAGCACCTGTACTCGCGAGGCCTCGAGGTCGTCGCGAACGTCGGTATCCCCGGCGGCATGCGGATTCCGCTCGCGATCGGTCACCCGGAGTCTCCGGGGCGCCTGCTCCTCGCGGTACTCACGGACGACGAGGAGTACCTGGCGGAGCCTAGCCAGCGCGTGCGCGACCGCGCCCGTCCCCGCTGGCTCGAAGCTCAGGGCTGGGCGGTCTACACCGCGCTGTCGATGCCCCTGTTTATCGACCCCGGCAGGGAAGCATCTCTTGTCGTCGACGCCGTCTTGGATGCGGTCGACAAGCTGCGCGCCACCGAGGACGAGCCCGTCGTCGAGGTGCCTGAGCGCATCACCGATGACGAGGTACCAGACGCGCGTGTGGAAGAGCGTGTGGACGAGTCTTCCGCTGATGACGGTGCCGAGGGGGTGGACGGTACCGAGGACACCTCGTTCTCCCCGCGCATGCCGATGCTGGACGACGGCCTCGATGAGGAATCTAAGCGTCGCAAGAAGGCCGACGAGGACACCACCGGCATGCTGCTGGCCATCAAGCGCAAGGAGCGTGCCTCCGAGGAAAATCGTGGGCCGCGCCCCGCGATCGCCAAGGGGCTGCCGCTGGCCGCCTACTCCGATGATCAGCTCGACGAGATGGCCGCCTGGGTGCGGTCTGACGGCGTCGAGCGCACCGACCTGGAGACCGCTGAAGAGCTGCGCGAGGCCCTGGGCATCACGCGACGAGGCTTCCAGTCTGACGCGGTTCTGGGCAACGTCGTGCGCCGCACGAAGCCCGCAGTGAGCGTGCAGGACGAGGGCGAGCCTTCGGACGAGGAGGCTGCGCCCGAGGATTCCACCGATGAGTGAGCCGACGCCGCGCAAGCGTCGCCGCGTCGCTCGCTACGTGTCCGATGTGGACCGCCGCCTCATCGAGGAGGGGCTGCCGCCTTCCTGGGAGGATCGCGTGCATCCCGAGGACACGCGCCCCGGATCCATGGCCGATGCCCCGGACCGGGGCGACGGTGCCAACGATGCGCGGCTGCTTGAGAACGTGCCGCCGCACGCCCAAGCGCGGGCGTAGGTGCTGGCATAGGCGCGAGTGTCCTTCGCTGTAGCGGTGCTCATGCAAAAACGGTGGGACCGATGCACTCGCATCGGCCCCACCGTTGTCCCTCGCGAGGAGGGATCAGATGCTCAGTGGCGCGGCGTGCCCTGGGCGAGGGCGTCGCGGATCTCCGTGAGGAGCTTGACCTCGTCGGAGGCCTCGGCCTCGGGAGCCTCGGCCTCGGCCTTCTTGCGGCGAGCGTTGAGGGCGTTCATGGGCATGACGATGCAGAAGTAGATCGCGAAGGCCATGAGGAGGAAGTTGATGACGGCGGTGATCAGCAGGCCGAACTTCACGTCGGTGCCGTTCAGGGTGAGGATGAAGGCGTCCGAGAAGTCGGGCTTGCCGATGACGGCCGCGATCAGGGGGTTGATGATGCCGTCGACCAGGGCGTCGACGATGTTCTTGAAGGCGGCACCGATGATGACACCGACAGCGAGCTCGACGACGTTACCGCGCGAGATGAAGTCCTTGAATCCCTTGAGCATGGGGTCTCCTGTGTGAGGGGCCGGGCGTGCCGACAAGTCTGGATCGGCGAAGTGTCTCGGCGTGGCGGCTCGGTGCCGCCGGGGATCGAACGCCGGTTGGGCGCTCGCTAACCGTTGAAAACACTAGTGGGGACTGTCGTCTTACGAACAGTGATTAGAGGGTAATGTTCGTCGCACTTTTTGCAATTCGGTCAGCGACCTGCGGATTTGTGCCGAAAAGTCCGATGTGAGAGGTATGTGACAAACGTCTGTTGGCGTTGTGGATAACAGGAAAAACCGTGGAAAAAGGCCTATCGGGCATGTGCTGTGATCGTACGTGTCGGCGTCAGGATCGCGTCGATGGGAACGTCGTGAGGCTCCACGGGAATTATTCCGGCCTCCAGTACCTCATCGTCAAAAATCACCGCGGCGACCGGGACGCCGGGGGATCGGTGTATGAGCGCGCGGTCGTACCAGCCTCCGCCCTGGCCGAGACGGGTTCCGTCCGCTGATGCGGCGAGCGCAGGAATGACAATCAGATCTGCCTCCTTGAGTGACTCCGCGCCCAATGCTTCGCCGTCCGGCTGAGCGGGAGGCCGCCCAAGCGTCACCAACGCCCGGCCCGCCTCCCATAGTCCCCAGCGCGGTGCGCCGAGGGGAGCCCCGGCCTCGTCGAGGAGGACCGGGAGGAGGGGGCGTTCAAACAGTCCAAGTGCGAGGGACATGTCGGGTTCGAGGGGGGTGGGAACGAAGAGCGCGGGCAGGGTGACTCCACCCATCGACGAGGTCAGGGTGCGGATCTGGCGAGCGATACCCGCGGCTTCGGCGCGGTCGCGCACGGGAATGGGGGAGCGGCTGAAGTCCGCGGTGTACGGGGCCTCGAGTGTGGGCGTGCCGGCGCGCCGGGCGCGGCGCCTGCGACGCACCTCCGCGCGGAGAGTTCTTTTTGTGGCCATCGTCTCCCTCTCGGGCGGTTTCTTCGCTACTCTGTGAAGTATGTCAGATAAAAACCAGCCAGTAGTGCACGCTGTCGTTCCCTCGGCCGGTCGCGGAACCCGCTTCCTGCCCATCACGAAGTCTGTGCCCAAGGAAATGCTGCCCGTGGTCGACCGTCCCTCGATCGAGTACATCGTGCGCGAGGCCACGGATGCTGGCATCGAAGACATCCTCTTCGTGACCCGCGCCGGCAAGCAGTCGATCGAAGACTACTTCGACGCTGAACCCGGCCTCGAGGCAGACCTCGAGAAGGCTGGCAAGGAGAAGGCCCTCGAGTACGTCAACGAGTACAAGAAGTACGCTCGCGTCCACTCCGTGCGCCAGGGGCACCCCCTGGGCCTGGGCCACGCGATCCTGCAGGCCAAGTCCCACGTGGGTAACGCCCCCTGCGCCGTCCTGCTGCCCGACGACCTCATGGAGCCCGGCTCGCAGCTGCTGCGCAAGATGATCCAGGTGCGCGCCGCCCTGGGCGGCACCGTCGTCGCCCTGCTGAAGGTCACCCCCGAGCAGGCCACCGCCTACGCCTCGACCGCCGTCGAGGTCCTGCCGATCCCCGAGGGCGTCGACCTCGAAGAGGGGCAGCTCATGCGCATCACCGACGTCACCGAGAAGCCCCCGCTCGAAGAGGTCAAGTCCGAGTACGCGGTCGTCGGACGCTATCTGCTCGACCCGGCTGTGTTCACGGCCCTCGAGAACATCGAACCGGGCGCCGGCGGTGAGTATCAGCTCACAGATGGGTACGCGCGCATGATCGACCTCCCCGAAGAAGAGGGTGGAGGGTTGTACGGTGTAGTCATCGACGAGCGACGCTTCGACACCGGGGACAAACTCGGCTACCTCGAAGCAAACGTCACGCTCGCCCTTGAGGACCCGGCGCTTGGAGCGGAACTCAAGGAGTTCCTGCGCTCCAAGCTCGAGGACTGACAACTATGCGAAGCGTTGCCGACTTCTACCAGGACTGCATGGCCGTTGCCCACGCGCTGCCGCCGCTCGACGTTCAGCTCGCTGACGCGGTCAGCTGCGTGCTCGCAGAGGATGTGCAGGCCCCCTTCAACCTCCCGGTCGCCGACCTGTCGGCGTGCGACGGCTACGCCGTTCGCATCCGTGACTGCGAGGGAACCACCCTGGAGTCGCCGGTGACGCTTCCCGTCACCGAGGAGATCCGCGCCGGTGCCGTCGACCCGGTGGCCCTCGTGCCCGGCACCGCGATCCGCATTGCGTCCGGCGCGCCCATGCCAACGGGCGCCGAGGCCGTCGTCTCCCTCGAGTTCACGGACCACGGCATCGCCCAGGTCGCCCTGCGCACGGCCCCCGCCAATGGCGAGAATATTCGCCGCCGCGCGGAGGACGTCGCGCAGGGTGACACGGTCCTGCGTTCGGGCACCCGCATCGGCGCCCGCCAGATGGCCCTCCTCGCCGGCGTGGGCCGCGACCGCGTGCTGGTCCACCCCCGCCCGCGCGTGGTCATCATCTCGATCGGTGACGAGATCGTCGAGCCCGGCGGCGAGGCCCGTCCCGGCACCGTCTTCGACGCGAACGGCCACGCCCTGTCGACCGCCGTCGCTGACGCGGGTGCGCAGACCTTCCGCGTTTCCGCCGTGCCGGATGAGCGCGCTCGCCTGCGCGAAACCATTGAGGACCAGCTGGTGCGTGCGGACCTGATCCTGACGACCGGTGGTATCTCCTACGGCAGTGGCGACACTGTCCGTGAGGTTCTCGGTGCTCTCGGCACGGTCCGCTTCGATAACGTCGCCGCATGGCCCGGCCACATCATGGGTGTGGGTACCGTCGGCGCCGAGGAAGGCCAGCCTGGCACTCCCATCGTCTGCCTGCCCGGCGACCCCGTTTCCGCCCAGGTGTGCTTCGAGGTCTTCGTGCGCCCCGCGCTGCGCCACATGCAGGGCTGGACCGGCGTCAACCGCCCCGTCGTGCGTGCCGCCATCGACCGCTCTTGGTACTCCCCGCGCGGTCGCCGAGAGTTCGTGCGCGTGCGCCTCACCGGCTCCCCGCGTTCCGGCTACAACGCCGCTGTCATGGGCACCCCGGCCTCGTTGCTGCTGTCTGCGCTGGCGGACTCCAACGCTCTCGCGGTCGTTCCCGAGGATGTGACCACGGTGCGTGCGGGTGATCGTCTGCAGTGCCTGGTCCTCGAATGAAGTGTTTCCTTCGTCGTCCCCGATGCGTGTGGGGCCGCGACATTGAGATGCTCACGCTGCGCGTTGCCGACCCGGTTGGTCGCGGTTTCCTGCGTCCCGGCCCCGAGGGATCTGAGCGCCCGCGTGAACTCGTCGTGCGTCCTGTCCACGGCGAGGAGCATCGCGCGCTAGACGCCGTGCGTCGCGCCGACGGACACTGGCTGCGCCCCTGGGAGGCGACGCTGCCCCCGGATACCCTTGAGCATATTCCGACGTTCTCCCAGTACGTGCGCCGCGCGGACCGCGATCAGCGCAATGGCAACGCCTTGATTTTTGGTGTGCAGATCGATGGTCGCTACGTGGGTCAGTTCTCCGTCTCCAACGTCCACTGGGGTGCGATGTCGACGGGCATGCTCGGCTACTGGATCGTCTCAGAGTGGGCCGGACGAGGCCTGGGTTCCCTTGTGGCTGCTCTCGTCCTCGATCTCGTCGTCGGCGAGCTTGGCCTGCACCGTGTCGAGGTGTGCGTGCGCCCCGAGAACGAGCGGTCTTTGGGCGTGTGCCGAGGCCTCGGCCTCGTAGAGGAAGGGCTGCGTCCGCGCTTCATGCACATCGGTGGGCAGTGGGCGGACCATATTGCGTTCTTTATTGATACTGAGTCCCTGCCCGAGGGCGGCCTCGTGCGACGCCGGTGGGGGAGTTCGGCGATCGACTGAGCCAGCCGGTTTTCGTGGCTGCCAGACGATGCGTGTGGGGCACATGTTACAGGTGTGACACCTGTGGTTACTTCTCTTTTTACCGAAAGGTTTGAGAGCTCGACACGCGCCCATCGCACAAAGCGCAGCGCCACAAACGCCCGTACGTTGTGAGGGTGGAGATTGGTGGACTCGTCATTGCAGCGATATTCGTCGCGCTCATCGCGACGGTACCGTCGCTCGTTGCACGCAGGACAGCAATCGTTCAGTCTCGAGAAATTGACCGTTTCTCTCCGAGGCTGCGCATGATCCACACGAATGAGCCAGAATTAGACACATGCGACCACGCCAGCGGAACCATCCTGGCGCACGGCGCATTGACGAGCGGAGGCAGCATGCACCAGGGCACCACGGGGCGCACGCGTCCCGTTATCGACCGTCGCAACAACAAGGCGGTCCGTGAGATCGCGAAGCTGCGCGCCCGCCGCGCCGCCCGTCTCGCCGCCGAAAGCGCAGCCGGCCGCCGCCGCATGGTCGTCACCGGCGTGTGCGCTCTCGCAACCGTCGCGCTCGGCATCGTCATCGCGGCGGCCTCCCTCGCGTGGGCGTGGCTCGCCATTCCGATCGCCGTGCTCGTCGCTTCCCTCGCAGCCTCCCGCGTCGCCGCCCTGCACTCCCAGCGTGCCTCCGAACGTGAACTTGAGCTGTTGACCAAGCTTCGTGGTGACGTGCGTGGCGCTGGGCGCGCTACTGCTGCCGCTCCTGCTGCTGAGTCTCAGGCGCCGTCTTCCTCTTCTTCTTCGGAGGAGGTGCTCGAGGCGGTCGAGGTCTGCGAACCCCAGACCGGCTCCGTCCCCTCCCTCGTCTTCAACGTCGAGGTGCCCGACGTCGTTGAGGTCGCTGACACCCCGGCCCGCGCCTGGACCGTCGCGCCGATCCCCGCACCCACCTACGCCTCGCGCGAGCGTGTGCGCGGCCGCATCGTCCACGCCGACACCGACCTGCGTGGCATCCCGCGTATCGCCGCCGCAGTCCCGGCTCGTCCGATCGCTCAGACAGCCCAGGTGGGTGCCCGCTCCACCGCCGAGGTCGTCGCCGACCAGGCCGTCGCCCTCGACCTGGATGCCGTCCTGGACGCGCGACGCGCCCAGTAGCAAACGAATCGTTGTGATGCCGCGCCGCGGGCCTTCGGGCTCGCGGCGCGGTCGCATGCGGGTGCTGTTGGACCGGCTGGCTCGGATGCGCGTGCGCAGGGAGTCGGGGGTGTGTCTTCCTTCGTAGAGTGTGCGCTGCGGGGCATTCGTTCACGCCACGCTGCCCGCGCATTGACCGATTTAAGTCCCTCCCCGTGTCATGCCGCACGCGGCGGTGGCCGGCTTGCGCGGCTGATTGTCATGGTGCTAAGCTATTCGAGTCCTTGGGGCTATGGCGCAGTTGGTAGCGCGTCTCGTTCGCAATGAGAAGGTCGGGGGTTCGAATCCCCCTAGCTCCACCACGGGCCGACATCCGATTGCGGATGTCGGTTTTTGTGTGCCTGGTTGTCGTGTTGCTTGTGGCCGCGCTGGTGTTTCGGGCGCCGGAGGGCCCGGCCGCCCGCGAGGCTAGGCGACCTCACTTCGTTCGGTGCCGCGCCTCGAAGCCCGCCCGTGCCCTCCGGACCCTCTGGCGCTCTCCACAGCAGGCTGCTGTCGTTCACCGGTGCGGCCGGCGAGTCACGTGAAACCGTCATCGCCTTTGCTGGCGTGTGCTCTGTCTCCGGTGAAACCGACGACACCATTGCAAGCCAGATGCACCTGTTTTTGGTGCTATTTCATCGAGCAAAGGCGTCATGGGTTTCATGGAGGCGTCCTGAGGCTCCCGCATTGGTGCCGACGGTTACATCTCGTGGCGCGGTAAGCAGCATGGGCGCGACAAAGTTCGCCCAGCGCCGACTGTCGATGACGATAGCGCGAAAACATTCGCCCAGCGTGTCCAAAATGGCCCAAAATGAGTGTTTTATAGCGTGCTGGGCGAGTATTTTCACGGAAATTGCGCACACGACCTCACGTTGGGCGAGTTTTTTCGCGCCCCCCGGCACCGTAATCAGGCCCCTAAGCCCTCCATCGGCACTGAGGCTGGGTCGTTCCGTGCGTGCCTGCCCTCCAGACCGGCGAAACCTGCCGCGTACGCGGATAGGTTATTGCGATATGGATAGGTTATGAGCATGCGGATAGCTTATTAACCTATCCGCATGTCGATAACCTATCCGCATCCAGACTACCTATCCGCATAGGCTCAGGTGTGGTCCTCGTGCTCTCGCCGCGCCGTCGGTTGTGGGGGTTTTGCAGCATTAGAAGCTGGCTGGAGGCATGGCGGTGGCGTGTCGGATCTCTCATGATGCAATTCCCCCGATCAACGGTGTGCAAGCCATGAGTCATGAGGGCTGGTGCCCAAACTCCAGACCACCTCGGTGAATAAGGCAGAAAATGGGGTGTTGTGGGCGAGGTGGTCTGCACTTTGGGCAAATCGGCAGCTGGTACGGCGTGTTGTTCACACGTGAACCCGCTATTCCGAGCGCTAACCTGCGCTGTCGGCTGCCCGACCTGCAACGATGCCAAGAGTTGAAGGAGTTGCCGATGCCCCGGACTGCCCTTGATATCGTTGACCCGTCGCGCAGGGGCGTCGACGGCGGGGAGCGCTGGAGCTTCTCCACAGACAGGAGGCCACACCGATGGAGACCATAAGAAAGACGGACAGCCGCCGTGGGCGCATCGCCTACGAGGTTGCGGGCCTCGCGTGGCTCGCCGAGGCCTCGGACCCCGGAGCCCCCGTCGTGCCCGTTCTCGATCATGGCGCGACGTGGCTTGAGGAGCCGCGCCTGGTGTCCGTCTCGCCAACTCCGCGGGCCGCAGAGGAATTCGGCCGCGCCCTCGCCCACACGCACGCTGCCGGAGCCAGCCACCTGGGTGCGCCGCCGCCCGGATTCGAGGGGGACGGCTGGATGGGGGAGGCCCACCTCTCGCTCCCCGACCGCCCGAGCCTGGCCCCGGCCTCGTCCCGAGGAGACTCCTGGGGCGCCTTCTACGCGCGCGAGCGCATCGCCCCCTACCTCGACGACCACACCTTCACGGCCGCGGAACGAACGCTCATCGACAAGCTCTGCGAGCGCCTCGAATCGGGCGGGCTCGACCACGGGCAGCCGCGCCTCGTCGAAGACGCAAAATGCCGCCAGAGCAACATCGGCGCCGCCCGCACCCACGGCGACCTGTGGAGCGGCAACGTCATGTGGACGCCCGGCGGTGCGGTCCTCATTGACCCCGCCGCGCAGGGCGGCCACGCCGAGGAGGACCTCGCGGCCCTCGCGGTCTTCGGCTGCCCGCACTACGAACGCATACTCGCCGCCTATCACGAGGCTTCACCCCTGCAGGACGGCTGGCGCGAGCGCGTCGCCCTCCACCAGGTGCACATCATCATGATCCACTGCGCCGTCTTCGGGCGCTCCTACGTGCCCGAGGCTATCGCGATCGCGCGCGCGTATGCCTGAGACCGGTGAAATCTCGCGCAGACGGGGCGGCGGGTGGAGCGATGCGAAACCTGTCCGGTAGGATGGCAGCGCCCCAATAGCTCAGTCGGTCAGAGCAGCGGACTCATAATCCG